>JBDRQE010000023.1:0-234748 GCA_043826415.1 Pseudomonadota bacterium | reverse complement strand
GCTCCCTCGTTGGGTTAAAAAACAGTTTTGATGCCAGATTTAATGGGTCAGTTCTTTGTACCAGTTTTTCTGATCCTTATTCCATTTGAAGCCCGCTGATTTCAATAATTCCTTCTTATCGAAGAGCTTATTGCCTACTGCTACCACGAAATTATCAAATTGCTGATATTCAATACCGGCAATCTTAGGCAGGGAAGCAGAATTTGCAGGTTCTGGTGGAGGAGCTGGTTGAGACTGAACGGGTGGTTGTGATTCCGGTTGAGGCGATGAAGCTGGCATGGACTGCTGGGTATTTTTCGGTAAAGATTGTCTCAATGGAGCTTGTTGTCTGTGTGAATTAAAAACAGTCTCAAGTAAGCCACGATATGAATCTTGTCCGATCGAGCAAAGAGAAAAGCATTTTTGCAGTGCATCGGTAATTGCCCCTTTTTGAGCATCGCCAACATTGCCTTTCACGATATTCATCTGTCCTTTGTGTGATCCCTTGCAAAGCCATTCATCGATATCGGTTTTCAAAAATAATTTGATTTCAGTGACGACCTGAGTTTCAAAAACATCCTCCTTAATCAGTTCATAACGCCAGTTTTCCGGTTCTATAATCTGATTAACAGCGTCAAAAACATACTGTGGTTTGTAGCCATAGCGAATTTGACCAATCACCTTACCATCCTTGTCTTTCATTTTAATTTCCTGCACGGCATTGTGTCCAAAACTCCTGAGCAATTCATTGATTTCGTTGATCTTTACGGTGAGTGTTGACATGATCTTTTCCTCCTGTGGATGTGGATTATAGGAGAAAATAACTATGCCCCTGTCGGGAGTTATTTTTCTCCCGGTTTAGGGTTGCAGTGTTGAATGTTACTTGGTGTTGATGGTGCTATTGGTGATCAATGATCAAGAAACATCAAAATATATACAAAACAATACGCAATGACTTGAAATGTAAAAATATTTCACTTCTTGAACATTGACAACAAAGAGGTATGGGGGTGGAGAAAGAATGAAGATTCAAGTGTAAAAAAAAAATTGAATCTTGTCGGAGTGGGCCATATCTGAACTCATAAGAGGAAGTTCGCTTTTGCGATGAAACTATCTTGAAGAGTAGAGAATATGGTGGATACAAGGTTCCAAGGGTCAATCATTAAAATAAAAAAATGATGCCCAGCTATTTCCCGGAAGGGATTACTTATAAAATGAATAAGTGGAATTAATAATAAAAATAAATCCTTTTTTTCCTAAAAAATCAAGAAAAAAACTCCAAAAACCCTTACCTGCCCTGAAAGATATTATAGGAGGACAATCCGGCAGCGATGCAAACCCAATACAACGAAATCATCAATTCCTTTGTAGATAAGTACGGTCTGAGCCGTGGCCAGATCATTGCCGAGATTGAAAAAACTCTTTCGGCCATGCTGTCGCAGTGGCACGGGACAAGCACGGTTGTCCTTTTTGGTGACGATCAGCTTCAGGCCCTACGCTACGCCGAACATCCAGGCATGACCTTGCAGAATCAGCTTGAACTTATCTCTGCAAGAGGCTGGAATACCATTGTTAGAGTACTCGATCACAATCTCGGTCAGGCCGCCTGTCTGCACGAAGTGGCTCACTACAAACGTCGGGAACACGAAATGCGCTGGGGTGAGATCATCCGTAAGAATGATGATGGATTTCTGGTGGAACTGGAGATCGAAGAAGGCCAGCCTATCCTTGCCGAATGTCCCTGGAATCGTATAGGGGTGCATGAGCGGAAAGAATTGTCCGTCGGCCAGAAACGGGCATTTCATTTGCGCCGTATTGACCCAATACTGTTGCGCGGTATCGCCCGGGTTCAGGTAACGGTTGATCGGGTCTCAAAAAACCTGGTGACCACCCTCTTCCGGGAGCAGCTTGGGGGAACAACAGGAATCCATGTTCATTGCGTTAAACGCTACGTAGGCCACAAAAGTTTTGTATCGGCCAGTGGTTTCCTGCCCAAAAATATCATTAAGAATGTATCGCAAGAACTGCGGGAGCATATTCAGGTATCAGTTGGAGAAAAGAAGATTTGATTTGGCGGAAAAAACAGGTGGAACCATGGACCCATATCGGCACAGGTATTCATCTGGACCATCCAGACAAGATAATGCCACTTGGGCTTCCTGATAGTCACCGCAAGGGACATTTCTGGTGTTTCGGGACAACCCGGGTCGGCAAGACCCGCACCATGGAGGGGATTATCGAGCAGGACATCCGCAAAGGGTATTCCGTGGTGGCCATCGACCCCAAGGGCGATATTGATCTGTTTTCCAAGATCGTTCAGGTGGCGCTCGATACAGGCCGGGAAAAAGATTTAATGCTCATCACTCCTATCTTCCCCCAATACAGCGCCACCCTTGACCCCCTTTCCACCTACTACATGATCGAAGAACTAGTGGCCCATGTCACCGCTGGCGTGGCACTGGGAAAAGAGCCCTATTTCTTCTCTGTAGCCTACGAGATCAGCTTGGTGGTGGTACAGGCCCTCGTTCTGCTGGCCGAAGCAACTGGAAGAAAGCCGTCCTTCAACCTCAACGAGATTAAAAACCATATCAGTCACCAGGACCTGGAGAAACTCAAAGAGAAGATCGACTATATCGACACGCCGCAGGCCCAGCAACTTGCCCTGGATTTACAAAAGATACTTTCTACTCCGGCAGATTACTATTCCAAGGTTGCCAGTTCCTTACGTGTCGCCCTGACAGAATTGACTTCGGGCAATGTAGGTCAGATTATCGGTCATGCCGATGAAAACCGTTTTATTGATCGCCTGGAGCAAAACAAGGGAGTCATCATGGTGGTTCAGCTTGGTTCCCTGCTTACCAAACGGGCGGCGTATACCGCCGGCAAAGTTATTGCCTCCATGATTCAGGCTTTTGTTGGCCGCAGATATTCCAGTGACAAGCAAGTTACCCCGCCCTTGTCCCTGCATATTGATGAGGCTCAATCTGTTCTGTACCAGGGGATTGAGGAACTTTTCGCCAAGGCCGGCGGGGCTGGGGTCTATATCCATGGTTATTGCCAGTCTGTCAGTCAACTCTATGCCGAGATTGGCATTGATCGAGCAAATACTATCCTGGACAATTGCAATACCAAGCTGTTTATGCGGGTGCCGGATTCCAAGACTGCAAGCTATGTCTCCGACCATCTTGGGGAAAAAAGAGTTTTCAGCCCGATTATTTCTTTGGGCGGCGGCCTGTCCATCAGAGAAACCGAAGACGTGCGGGTGAAGCATACCGAGGTGCTGAGTATGGCTCCAAGGCAGTTCTTTTTAACCACCTATTCCGGGATTTACCGAGGAATAACGGCGGATGTTTCCGGTGCCAGTCTCAGGGTGATCTTTCCAGAAATAAGGCCCCAATGGGCAACAGGGGAAGCAGAGGGAACCGTATGAATGCTGTTCAGGTTAATACCGTCCTGGGCATAGCATTTTTATTACTGCTGGGAACAAGCTGTTTTCTCCTCTGGAGATCAGGAAAAAAAACATCTGTTGCCAAGCGGAAAATCCCGCAGGATATAGAGGCCCTTGTTGTCGACGGGAAAATCCCGTTGCAGGATATAGCCGCGCAGTTATGGCTTAAAAGAGGAGAAGTCCATATTGCAGAATTGGCTCCGATCTGGCGGGAAGAGAAGGTACAGGTTACCACCGATAAACCGTGCGAGTTTGAAAACAGACGAATACAGGCTTTTTATGCGGAGCATGTTCAAAAATTGCGTAATGCCAGTCAACAGCAACTGGTCTGCCGGAACCTTTTGTCATTGCTCGATAGAGAAGGTCAATGCCCGTCTGTGGTCAATGCCTCCGATGATGTGGAAGCCTCCTGGGATTCAAACACATATACCTTGCTTGGCAAAACAAACCTACTCGACCATTCCTTGAATGTGGCCTTGCAGATAATCCGGCTGCTGCAGGAATCTAATGCCGATCATATTGTACCGGATGCCCTGGTTGCGGCGTTGGCCCATGATCTGGGAAAACTGCCCTCTATCCGTGGTCATTTGTACAGCTTGGGCGAGCATCCCTTGGCCGCTGGTCGTATCCTGGCCGGGATTGAATCATTCAAGCAGCTTGTTAAACAAGAGGAAATTTCACGAGCCATCAAACTCCATCACAAGCGGCCTGACGACTTTCTTGGCAAGACCTTGAAGCGAGCAGATCAACTTGCCCGGCAAGAAGAAATGGAGCAAGCATTGGAACAACTACCGCCCTTAGAGGAACCGGCGAAGAAACGAAAAATGGAAAAAACGGCGGTGGATTTCCTTGCCCCAGAAGACGCTGAAAAGAAAGTGGAAGTTCCCAAGCTCATTGATCTGTCCAGATGGTTTGACGCCCAAGATTTTCTGGAACAGATGCGGCCCCATATCAACAAAGTTACAGCTGGGAGGAAGTTCATGGCCTTTTCTATGCCCGATGGCTATGTCTATTTTCAGCCAAAAGTCCTGGAGGAGATAGCCAAAAAACAGGCTGAACGTGCCGGAGTGCTGGATGTGGCAACCATGGAGGCAGATGAAATGCGGCAGGTATTGTTATCTATCGTTTTTCAGCTTCGGCGGGAGGATGTCATCGCAGATATTGGCTTGAAAAAGAATTATTTCGGTGGGTACTTCACCATTACCATGAAATCAAAAAACACGATGAAAGGCTACTACACGCCCTGCCATGCTGAGTCTTTTGGCTCTATTGCTGTCATGGAATCGCTCAAGACCGGTATCCTTCTAGATTTTGTTTCCGTTGAATCATTTCATGAGGAAAAATAAACATGGGCAACAGCATAAACAGCAGCGGCTTCAGCGGCTATAAAGCTGGCGGTAGCAGTGGCGGCGGCTCATACAGTCCCAATGCCACTGTCATCACAACAGGTGGTTCCGCTTCCGCCCCACCACCTTTGCGACCAAAAAATATCATCAATGCAATCTCCGATATTCAACAGTTTTATGTGATCGAGAAGCAGGGTCAGGAGATTCCTGCAGAATTTCTAACTCTGGAAGGATCCTTGGATTTTTTCAAGATCGGTGGGAAAAGCGGTCTGAATGAAGGGCTGCTCCTGATCTTGCTCTTGCCAATAGTCGAATTTTATTTGATGCCCTTTGTTCTGAAATCCCCTGGTTTGCTCCTGAAGATCATGTTCGGGTCAATTCCTTATCTTCCTATAATCATCAATACCTTTCTATGCGCCTATGTCAGTCGGTATTTTATCGGCAACATCACCCGCAAAGCCATCAATTCCCTGTTTTCAGGACGGATGATCATGCTGGTGGTGAAAAGTTTTTTGATCTATGTCTTCTATACCCTGCTCACCGGCCTGAGTACCCCGGAAAGGGTCTGGTTAATCGCCCAACATGCCAAGAAAAATAGTGAAGCAATCTATACCGGCTATATGACGATGTTGCCTCATATCATGCCGATAGCCATTCGTTGTTCTCTACTTGTGCTGATGGCCGCAATCCTGCCTTACGGGACTGTCTTTTTCATGGATATGTGGCGGCGGCACAAGATCAAATGCAACCATGCCAGGATCTCTGGCAAATTCTGAAAATTCTAACTGGAGGAAAAAATGGAAGAAAGAGCAGAACAAAGACAGAAAATGACCAGAGAAGAGATTTTAGAGAAAAAAATTTCAATGGCTCGGGAACGCGGCTCCAGGATCATGAAAATCAACTCGCCGCTTGGGAGCATCATGTTCAACGTCTTACGTCAGTTCGATCAGGCTTATGCGCACTTCAAAGGGCAACTGGGTGAACCAGGGGGAATCTCCCACGAAGAAGGAGCCGATCTCATGGATGAGGCGCGAAAGATCACCATGGCCTTCTCAGAGTTCACTGGCCAGTTGAGCAAGCAGGTCAGATTCAAGTATTATGTGCCTCAGGAGTTGCAGGAGATGCGGCAAGTTACAAATAGGAAGAAGGATGAGCTCTCGACAAAGTGACCGGGGATGGGAGACTTGGTTATATGATGGTTACCAGTCTCTCATACTGACCTATGCAAAGCCGAACCTTTATTTATCAGCTATTGTAGCTTTGCGATCAGGATTTCCCGGGATCTGACAATCGGGTCAACCGTTATAGGAGATATATGGACTGCGACCACGGCCAAAATCGAATATAACTATATTGACAACAAAATCCAAAGGGATCGGCACCATTATTCAATCTATTCATCTAAAACAGACCAAAGTTTGCCACCCTCAACTATTTCGGCAAAATGTTCAGCGGTAAAGCCTTCTGGAAACAAATCATCTTTTTCAAGATTTTCATTCTCGTGCAAAAGCCCTCTAAGTAGGTATCGTTCATTTCGGAGAATCACGGTTAACCCCTCCAATGAAACTTTGAGAAATCCATCTATAACAGCCTGATCGTATTCAATCGATGTGTCAACAATCCATGTATGGATTACTGTGTTCTTTTCCTGACTCAAAATTCGAAGGTTGGTACGAAGGTTTTCATCATTGACCAATGCTGACAAAACTGCCGCATGTTTACGTCTGAGCTGTTGGGCTGCTTTACGCAATGTAGTGGTGTAATGAATCCAAGCGTCTTGTGAGGTTTTCCGGATATAGGTCGACTTGATCTCTAGAATAAATAAATGCCCATCTAAGAAACAGATCAAATCAATCTCGCCTGGATCATCTATGAGTATTTTTGTTGGTCGATAGGCTCTGACAACAGTAAAACCTTTTGTTTCAAACAGTTCTCCCAATCGCTTTTCAATTCGGTGTGTTTCATTCTTCCGATCATTACGTCGACAACCAATCCTACGTAAATTATTTACAGCAGCCGTCGAATTATTCTGCGTGGCCATTAACCATGGTAGTTGAAATCCATAACGGCCAAGTTTCAAGATAGGTCGTTCATGGAATTCAGGTACAGGTTTGTTAGTTTGCTTTTTCTGGTTGATTGCCAGCTCGTAAAGATCGTTAGTCCAAAATGAAAGAATAGCTTCAGCTGCTTTGATGTCGCCTTGCGGATGAGAATCGGAAACAGTCCAAGACTTGATACGCTGTGCCTTCTCGTCCGGCTCTGCCCAGGTGAGTGGAAAACGATTCTCGCATTCTGCAATCCCATCCATTAAAAGTTGACCAAGAGCGTTGAGCCAGTTGCCTGAGGCTTGATAATTAGCTTTGAAGGGAGCAATATGATATTTTTTAAAAAAAGCCGTCATAAGCTCAAGCGAATGAAGGGTCTTAAACAGATCGACTCGTTTTCCACTTGACGACTCAACCTCCTTTTCCATTCCATATATTTCAATCAACTGTAAAAATACTTGGATGGATTTGATGTATGCCTCGCGATTCCCGGCATCATTCTCTGGATTTCCAAAAGGAGTGTTGTCGAAATCTGAAAGGGTATATTCGGTGAGTGCCCTATTTAACCAGTATCGATGCAAAATGTTCAGTTTTCGGCCGTTTCGATCCCAGTCAGACTCTTTCTGCGTTTCATAAGTATAAATAGTAAGACGATCTCCATCAAACTTATAACGGTAGTCGTCGTCGAAGCTGAATTCCATGATTGTTCGATTCAAAAAATTATTGCGGTCAGCCATCGCTTTAGTCAATGAATTGAATAAATTCAGATTATGTTTGCATGATGTAGGCGCCCTCTCTGCGGGTGAAATAAGGGGCATCAGATGGCGTTTCAAAGAGTTGGCAAGAAAGCGCTCGTTCAAACGAAAATCGTTTTCTGGCCGCGTTCTAAGCTTCCAGGCAAGAAGCTGATTCAGTACGTCCGAACGTTCTTGCATTTTATCGTGTTCTTGCGAATCAGTTTCAGCTTTATTGAAATCTTCAGAAACAAGATTTTCAAAAGCAGAAAGACTTCCATACAAGAGAAATTCGAAAATTGTCAATTCAGCAAGTTGAGCCTGCAACTTTTCAATTATTCCATCATGCGCCGTGAGGATCTCACGAAGACGATCACAAGCCTTTAAAAAAAAACGGAAGTCTTCAGACGCGTTTGAGGACAGCTTGATGATTGTAGACCACAGAGAAGATTCAGGATGGAGGAATGCCTGTGAATAGCGTATTCCACGTTTAAGCAAATCAGGAGCGACCTGGATAATTCGCTCAAGGCTAATAAAGTCTGAGATGCCAAAATGGATGGCACGGCCAAGCGCTAAAGCTACTGGGTGTAAATTATAACAACATGCAGGAACGTTCTGCCAAAAACAGCAATCCCAAAATGCTATAGAACGATCGAGGGAGGGGAGTCCTTTGGTGGATGGTTTTCCATCCAGATAGTAATGTGCGATAGCTTCTACGGCTTCCGTCTCAGAAAAACCATTTTTCAACAGTTTGATAAAATGATCTTCATAGGGGTTTTGGCTGAGTCCAAATTTTCTTTCGTAAGGCATTATTTTCGATTACAACGTTGTTAATTATAGGCTCAATCAAGCTAGATCGAAGAGTATTCGGTCAAGATGGTACATAGGGGAGCACATTTTTCAATGGGCAGACGAGCAGGACACTAGACTTAAAAGATCTGCATTTATTTTCCGGCAAAAAACTTATTAAATCCACAAAAGTAGAGTCTGCTCTCTTTACAAGTCTGACACCCAGATCAGTTATTTTTGGATGAAAGGCTAGATAATTTGGTTCAGCACTTTCCCCAGATACGCAACCGTCATGGTTGTGGTACTGGAGATTTCTCAAACTGTCTCCTGTGCTTACAATCCAGTTTAACCAATTGAGTTCTATAGAAGGCCGTGTCGAAACAATGCTTTTTCTTGCCTCCTCGATAATAATGTCATCTCCACCAGAAAGTTGAGCAAGGAGGATCATAAGGCCATTTGTTTGAAATCGCTCTTCTGTCTCTTTGGGAGCTTCGGCATATTTTGACTCTAAACTGATGTTAATACTGCAGTTCCAGGCCAACCAAAGAATTAGACCTTTTAATTTTGCAATTTCATCAGATCCATAGATGCTTTCATTTTTTGTACTGAGGTGAATGAGGCTGAAAGTACCGTCTAAAAATATTTTAGATGCCGCCTCCATAAGTTTTTTGCGCAGTGAAAGAGGGAAGGCTGTTTGTCCTTCGGGGATCCAAGAAACTTTGCCACCATCAAATTCCTGTAAATGTCGAAGAAGAGCAAGAACACCAGTCAAACGGACCACAACATCTTCTAACTCAACTTCACTTTTTCGTAATGACTCAAACTGTTTAATCATTCTACTGATGAGGGTGTTAATTTTGTTATGACATAATGCTAAAATTCTTTTACTTTCATCCTCCTCCTCTTTCTTACCCTCATCATCGGAACCAATGAGTTCTTCCTCACTCCTTATTCCCCCAATAACAGGCGGTGAGGCCAAGTGATCAATTCTCAGATGATAGAGAAGGGAGTCGAATAAATAGCTTAGATCATCAGAGTAGCGTAGCCTGTATTTTTTCTTACTCTTTGCTGTTTCAGACAGATCAATCGACAATGGGGAACCCTCGGCTTCATTGTGATCAGAATCCTTATCTTCTCGCATTTTGGATGGGTCAGTGTTTCTTATTACTCTGTCAATTTCTTTAGATTTCGCAAAAATAATTTTGTCTACACATTGTATGAGAGTCTCAAGGTTTGGGGTATTGCTTGAAAGGCTTGCCAAAGCGTCTTTAAGTCGACGTTGCGGCCCTGTGCGAGATTGCTCGGTGATTATTCCTTCGTGGTGTATCAGGTACAGAATATCTTTTCCCTCTTGCTGGCAAGTCAACCAGGTTGCTTCAGCTATACTGTCTACATCTGAGATCTCATAGAGTGTGTTGGTTTTTGTTGCGTTGACCGATGCTAGCTGCTCTTTATCTGCTCCCAGAATTCTACATTGGATGGTCTCTGGACCATTCTGGTTTGTTGAACAGAAAGAAATCACACCATTTTCAGAGGTTGCTAGCTCTACTCTGGGAGCGGTTCGCTCCTGGCTCTTTATTTCGAGACGGTCGTTGTTTTTTATAGTTTCCCAATCTTTAGTTGTTAGTTCTGGCATTGCAAATATGTCAAGTAACCCCAAGTCCTTGGCGGATTGTTCGCCAGCATCATCATAGCGACAAACTACCATTTCGATGTTTTTACCAATACCTTTCTCTAACCAGGCGGGGGCGCTGGGATTGGCACTTCCACTTATCAGTATAACCTTGCCGTTGATTTGTTTAAATAGAACGAATTTAGCATGGAGATAGCCGCCAACTTTCTTGTCACCATCTGTCCCTATCGTGGAACTGTCAACAAAACGTGCATTCGCGATATGGGGCCTTTGCTTGGGCATTTGGACTGTAGCTGGATCTACTCCGATAGTTATTTCTGCTTGCGCAAAATTACTGCAAATAACCTTGATAAATTCCAGCTCATTATCGAAGAAAGCTCCGGATATGATAATTTTTTCGACTTGCCCATCTATTCGCTCAAGTAGTTGTTCCAAAAGACTTGGAGAATTTGGTTGTGAGCTAAGGACGGCATATTGGGTTCCCCTTTGAGGGGATGGAGTCAGCCATGGTGCAAAGGAGCCAACTTTTTGGACCATTTTCGTGACATGGAGAGGGAGCTGTTTTTGACTCTTCAACCAGCCATTAATCTGCTGCCAAGCAGATCTAAAGCATTCGAGGCTCGCCTCGTCCTTATCATCAGAGTATTGAAAAAAATTGGTCAGTTCCCTGTTGTAGCCATAACCAGAGAGGGTGAGATTATGACTTCCTATGAACAAAGATCCTTTTTTCTTACCCGCAAGTAATACAACTTTGGGGTGGAAGGCTCCGCTTACTCTCATTGGGAGCAGAGAGTAGTAGCGGCCGGCCAATAACGGAGGGTGCTGGCTGACAGCCTGACTGCACTGCCCTGCATCCATCAATAGAACATTGTGTCTAATTCCTTTTGAGGTGAGCCTACGAAGTACAACCTCCTCATAAAACGGAAAGTAACTGTTGAATGTCGTAACCAAAGAGGCCTCAAATCCACCTTTATTTATTTCATCAAGAAGAGAGACAGATTTAAGCATCAGCAAGCTCCTTGCCCATTATCCCCAAAGATGTACTTTGCAGGCAACCATCCAGTTTCTCTAATGCTCCTATATCCTGAAGGATTTGAATTGCCTGACGGAAACGAGGTGTTGTGAAAACTGCCTCTGGAATATGGTCAGGTTCTACGACCGCCATCCCTATGTCAGATGGCCAAATGCGAAAAGAAGATTGTGATTGACCGCGTAATTTTCGTAGGGCAACTTTGAGGTGCGCCTCTATTCCCCAGTTGTGGCACAACCATTGAAGCCATTCCTTTAGTTTCATATTCTTCCAAGTATGTTCACAATGGTAATGGAATGAACGGAGGTTGATGGGATAGTATTGAAAATAATTGTTGGGGAAGTGAAAATCTCCATAACCCAGGTTTGTTTGTTCCCGTGAGGCCAGAGCGAAGAGTGCTGTAATACATTTCTCTATAATAGCAATTCTGGTCTCGGAAGTGCTCGTTTCTCCGCAGAGTGTCTCGATCTGGAGAACTTGCTGAATTTCATGATGAGGATCTTGCCAGTTAGCGAGTAGAGGTAAAGAACCACTATATTCGCTCCTTAACAGGTCGAAAACTGCATCAATTTCAAATCGTTGACGTACATGGTTTATCTCGAGAGTGGAGATGAACCAATCGCAGATGGCTTGGGATGAGGGGAGAGGTGACGATAGTTCTCCGTAACTGCTCAGCAGTGCATTGAACAAACCCTGTATGGCCAGGGACAAAACCTCATTTCTTTGATAGATTCCCCATCGTTGTAAATTACTCGAAAGTCTATCTGGTAAAATTAATGGCGATCCATCAGGCAGCGCTCCACTATAAACACAGCTACGAAATAGTTGAACGTCTATGGATTGCTTTTGATTTGCCAGGGCATCAGCAATGTGGAGCATTGTTTGTAATGTTCTCCGCCTTGGTAAAAGATCAACATTGGAGAACTGATTACGAACAAAGAAGCAGTCAAAGAGGAGCTCACGTTCCCTTTTGTTTGATGCGATTGAGCAGGGACAGAAAGTACTAAGGGCGTTAAGCCTTTCAACAGAAACTTCATTTTCGTCAAGAGTTTTTAAAAAGAGCTCGCCATCAACGCCTTGGGCAAAAGCTTGTGCTACTTCGTTGCCAATTTGTTTTGTATTCTGAATGTTCTTACCAGTCGTACCGTTCATTATGTCGAGTTCTGCCAGCACACCACGGTAATACTGACCGAGGCCACCTAATTTGTTTTTGAAGTATCTTGTGTCGCTGGGATCTTGATGAGAAAAGTCAGAGAGAAAAACCGTACTCTTACCTTGGAGTGCTTTTAATGGTTTGGCAAGATTGTTACTTCCAATACAGGCACCTGAGTGCATAGAGATATCACCACCACAACTATGTGCATGTTGATGGGCTATGAAGGTAAAAAGGCAATCTGCTTTTCGAAAGAGATCTACAAAAGTCTCGTTGTATACATGCCCTTTCTGTTCAAGTGCCCAGACAATCCAAGGGTAGAAACTGTAGTACCGAGCCCTGTCCGTGACATTGGTGATTCCAGGCAAGAGTTTGCCATATAGATTAATGCAGGGAGCTTGAACACCGAGATGATCTTGTCCTGTAATGTGGCGTGGCGGTTTGACCCAAGCGGTTTCCAGTTGCATAACATATTCTCCAGACGCGTTATTTTGGGTAGTAATTAATCAGCCTGGATTCCATACGATTCCATACGTTAGAAGCAACCGAGGCAGGATGTCATCAAGGTTCTGTACATCCTCCTCATCTTTGAGGTCTATTAAATTAAATTCATATATCGAGTCAGGATCTGAGAGATCCAAAGTCAACATTTTTAAATAAGATCTAGACAAATTGAAAAGTCAAGTGATGCCAGAGACATATAAGAGAACAATCATGTATATCTCTGGGAAAAAGAAGTTATTTCTTACAAATCCAGAACAGGATCGACAGCACCACAGAAATAACAATGCATGTGGTCAAGGGAAAGTAAAACTTAAAATTCCCTGACGTGAAGATGAAATCACCTGGTAGCCGGCCCAGATTCAATTTTTGTAACAATGGCCAACAAAGGCCAAGGACAAAGAGAATAATGCCGATGGTGATCAGTATTTTTGCCATACTCTGCCTCTTCTATGACCCACTACTCAGGTTACACATCATGCAAGAGTCAAACCACCCTCCTTCAATGCATCCTTATCTCCACCCCCTTCACAAACAGCACACAAGATATCAGAATCAGTGCTCCGATCGATCAGTTTCCATTGGCCAGTCAAAAGGGATTCAATGTTTCCCTTTTTACAGGCCTCGCATACCCAGATTTCTTGATTGGTTTTATTCAATGTTCGGTATTTGTACTTGTTCATGATTTCTATTATATACTGCCACTACACAGGGAGTAAGTGGTAATCTGAATGAGATCAACCCAACTTATTATTTCTTCTTCGCCTTACCGGTCTTGCATCCACATCCACAACCAGCCTTAGGTTTAACATCAACAGATTCTCTTAAATTCTTGCCAACATTGAATTTCACAACCTTCTTCTCGGCAATCTTGATTTCCTTGCCGGTCTGAGGATTACGGCCGGTACGGGCTGCCCGCTTGGTCACGGAGAAAGAGCCAAACCCGACAAGAGTCACGGTCTCTTCATTTGCCAATGCCTTAGCAATAACATCCAACACTGATTTCAGGACTTTCTCTGCTACAATTTTGGTGAGGCCTGTTGATTCGGCAACTTGGCTAACGAGTTCTGACTTGTTCATGATTTTTCTCCAGTTGTTTTTATTGTGATATGAAAAAATGGACAACCCATTAATGACAAAATAATGGTACGAATGCTAGCAGAAAAAGAAGCACGACATCTGTCATTTCCAACTCAGAAGCATCACACTCGCCGCCGGCAAGAGCAGCTGCACAACAATACCAAAACACCCTCTTTTACCTTTTTTTTGCTCTCGACCCTGTTTCTCAGGCTCCACACAGATAATGAAATCAAGAGCATCGTCATCGGCAAAGATATTGTCATACCTGTCATCATGCATAGGATGTCCCTACCCTACTGATTTTAAAACCAAATTAGTCTATAAATGATCTGAGCCACCAAACTTTATTTTATTAAAAAGTTCTTTATACAAATAGCAAAATTTCTTGTTCTAACCCGCAGTTATACCTGTCCATGAGCGAGACGAGCTGGTGTGCTATATTATCTTCCTCTTTACGCAATCGCATTAATACATCCTTGCTGTCTTCTAATAACGCCGTTTTCCCATAACGTGAAAACAAAATCTCTATATTGTCTGGCATATACATCGTCACTCTATCTGGGCACACTCTTTTCAGCCTCAGGTATTCATCAACGCCAACCGGATCATAATCTCCGAAATGAACAATTTGAAACGACTGCATTCCTGGAGAAGATAGCCAGGTCAACACACGAGCTGAAACCCTTCCCGCCGCATAATATATCAAATCTGATTCGATCCCCAGTTTTTCAAAATGCAGGAAAAGTTCAAGGTTTTCAACAACAGATATAAGCCCAGCTCCGGTCCATCGCGACACATCATCTAGCCTGATGGCGGCAACACCGGCTGCTTGACACCACTCCACAAGCGGCAAGACCTGTCCATCTCTTATTAAAACATTTCTACAACTTCCAGCGCTTAACGGTAGGATCTCGGCATCAGTAGATATTGCTTTCTTTGCATCCCGATAGTGAGCTATGGCACTACTACGAGGCGTGGCATTTAATCCCATTTGCTCTTCAAGGCCACACGGATATTTTTTGCAGACATATGCCTGCAACGCGCCATAGTCACATAGCTCTATACTTCTACCAGTACCAACACGATTCTCTTCAACTACTCCGGATTCGATCAAGGTCTGCAGTTTTTTCATATCTTGAGAAGAAATCTTGCTTAAAGCGATCCTCTTCCCCTGCAGCAAGGTATTCAAATGATTTGCAAATGGATCAAGCATGACTTACGTTCACTGCCGGTTTTCGATTGATTCTTACCAGTGCTTCGTCTCCGAGCATCAACCGACCTTTGCTTTCTTTCAGAAAATAGAGATTATCCGCAACGTCCATAGCTTCAGGACTTGCAAGGATGGGGGTAAATCCCATCTTGACCGATTGTTCAACAATGGATCGCACATTTTCACGATCCAGGCTTGAAGCTTCATCTAGATAGAACGGTATCGTAACCTCTTTACTCTCAAGCATGAGACCTCGAAGAAGCATAAGATTTATCAGAACCTTTATTGTTATCGTTGTCCCGTTGGATTCTATGGTTTCCAGCTTGGTATATTTCTGAGAGGCACCATCCGCGACATTTACCTCGAAATTTAATTCAAACAACTGTAACAATTCAATCCTGCCTGTTTTTTTGAGAAATTCTCCAATAAACCCAAGTGCCTCATCTGCATTTTGTAGACCTGCAAATAGCGGTGAATCATGACGAGCAGCCACAGCTTTTAACCGTGGGACCAATTGAGGGTTTTCAGCCAACATCAATTTCAATCTACTTAAATTTGATACCGATACTTTACTCAGTTGTCTATTCAGGTTTTCTACCTTACTCTTTAATGTTTCCAGATTCTTAAGCATGTTTTTGATGGCACTCTGCAAGCCCGCAGTCAGACCTGACCATAGTTTTTCTACAGCCCCTTCTTTCTGAGTTAATGCATCCAGTTCTTCAGCCAACAAGCGAAGAGTTTCCTCTTCCGTGTCACCTTTAATCCTGCTATATGTTCTACCTTCAATGACATCAAGCTTGTTAGACAAGCTTTCCTTCTTCTGCCTCTCCTGGTTAACTTTGTCCTCATACCTAAAAATCAGGTCTTCTATTTTCTCAGGGAACACAACAAGCGGCTCCTTTACTTTCCATTCTGCCCCAGGTTGGACAAGAGAACGAACTCGCTTACTCAGTCTTTCCTCCTCTTGTATAATTCTGGTAAAATTTTGAGAAAGTTCCCTGTTTTTTTCTTGAAACAAGGCCTGTTTTTTTAATAAATCATCCTGAATTTGCTCAAGATCACCCTGCTTTGACTCATATTTCCTGAGTTCTTTTTCCCATCTTGTTTCCTGTAAACATCTCTCTTTAAAAGCAGAATATTTTCGATGTTTGGCTTCAAGTTGTTGCAGTTTATGCGTATTGTTATTTTTCTGTTTTACTAATTGTTCACTTTCCTGTGCTGACTGCAACGTATCAGTATCTCTCACTATCTCTGCTCTTAAATCCTCAATGATGGCAGAGATTATGGCTGGGTCAGAATACTTTTGCAAGTCCGGCTGCAAAGAAGCATTGAATGATATCCGTACTGCTTTATCAACATAACCGTCAGAATTTATCCTGCTCAATATCTTTTTGAGAGTATCATGTAATTCCCTGGCATCAATGATCTCAACTTCTCCCTCTCGCATACTCATACCCAGCAGATCATGGTTGAACAATTGAAAGATACGTGAAATTTCTTCTTCGGGATAATATTGTTTGAGATAATTTGCTGCAGAATCGGCAACAGCACCCAGCAGTTCTTCCTGTTTTTTTAATTCTTTCTTATTCTTTGCAATCCGTCCTTCAACTCTGCTCACAGGCTCAGCAACCGATTTTCTCAGTCTGAATCCTATCTCTTCAATCTCCTGTTTGAGTTGAGCGATACTTGCCTCTTCAAGCGGAAGGAAATACGAAGCAAACTCTTGTTTTTCCTCATGCAGCATTTTTAAGTCATTTTTCAAAACACCATATTCTTCATTTACTTCACGCAGCTCCTTACGGGTATCGCTTTGTTTTTTTTCGGTCTCAACAACAAGCGATGCCAACTGCGATTGTTCCTTTTCTATTGTCTCTTTGAGACTGAAATTTTTCTTTTTTATCTGGGCAATAACCTCGACTATCTTCTCGAAAAGTTGTGGTAGCTCAGAACGCAAAGAAGCTCTCTCATCTGCAAGCAGCAACGCGCCTCGAATATCATCCGCAACAGCCATAAGGTCTTTGACCTCATTGGCCATTATCCTCACTTTTTCATACTGACTCGAATAGCTGGACTCCAAATCTATGATACCTTTTTCCTGGAATTCGGTTTCATAAATCTCGAAAAGAAACCGTTTCAAATCTTCCTGACTCAAATGGGCCAACCGTAAAAGATTAGAAAAAACCTTCCGAAATCTCTCATATCCACCCCGGTCACGCATCGGCAGTAATTCCAACCGAACGCCCTTATTCTCGCCAATTCCAGTTAACGCTGCCCTTAAATGCGATGGTTCCAGTATCGTATATTCCCGATCGGACAAGCGGGAACGAATTTCACTGTTTGGCCGAATCTGGCGATCACTATCAACATAATCTTCTAATAAAAACTCACCTCTATAGCTGTATCGTTCAAACTGATAACCTTTCACCGGGCCCAAACCATGGACACCCAATATTCGATACCCTGTTGGCGTCAGACATTCGAATAAAATATAACTATCCGGATCTGGAAAATAATATTTCCGGGTCTGATCCAGGTCTCTTGAAAAATGCATTTTTTGCTGCTGATCGATGTATAAAAACTGAAGTGTCGAGATAAGCGAGGTCTTACCAACATTATTCGGTCCGATAAGATGGAGAGGACGGATCAATTCAATATTACAAAATTCATATTTGCCGGATCTGATAAGCACGAGACGTGTTGGGCCGATATTCTTCATTCCTTCTCCATATCAAGGAGACTACTCTTTTCGTTTTCCTGTATCATCGAACTGCAAATATCAAAAAAACGATATACCGGCGACCTGAAACGAAACGTTTCACCATGACGTTGAGCAAAACCAAACTTTTCCATCTTGGACACTATGCCGGCAAGACCATCAAAATCCTCGACACCAATTTCTTTCATATACGATCGATACCGTTCCGTATTAAAATGCGGCAGCTCATTTATTGAAAAAGTTTTTGTAAGAATTCCTTCTTGTACAGACTCACCCTGACCTTCAAGATATTCCATAAGAATAAAAATAAAGAGTGCCATTTTGGTACTCGTATCACTCAAAGTCTCACTTCCACTAAAATAGTAAAAATCGCGGAAATGAACTTCCATCTTGAAACCCAAATGACTGAACAGATCCTGATAAACTGAAGCGTTATCATGAAGTGCAAAATAGATATTGCCATCTTCAGCGCAAATATGTTGTCCCTTACGTAATTGCTGAAAAATTTCTTTTAAATATGGGAGCGCAAATGGGCTTATTTCACTCATACGATCTCTTCAATTGTCATAGAATGGGCATAAACGATTATATCCTCGAAGGGATAACTCTTTTCACTACTGCTGAATTTCGTTGTACAGGAGTGAGACTGTAAAAGCCGACCATACACACGCAGGAGGTCCGCCAGCTCAAAATCATGATAACGCTCAAACAACCATGCCAAAGTATCTTGGACAGGTAAGTCATTTACCAGGCTTTCGATCACATCCTGCAAATCAATATACTGAGGAGTTGATGTCTCATTTTCAACAGGCAAACGCGGGGACGATTTTGGCTCATACCCTTTAACACCATACAAGTAGGATCCAATGCTGGTATCTGTAAACAAACCTTCCTGTAACCGACCAGCGGGTAATGCCAATTGATCAGTCAATTGCAGGCTGCGCAGACCAAATTTATCTATTTTTTCAAGCGCTCTTGATGCTCCTCGTGCAAGGATACTGTCTCTTTTTAAGGCAAGATAAAGTGGCTCCACTTCTTGCATAGACTCACGAAAATCAGAAACCATGTCACGTCGCAGACGAACCAACCTGGCCAACGATCCTGAAAACCCACGATACACGACCCCATCCATCGAATATTTTTTGAGACCAAACTTCAATAAGTTTTCAAGAGCATCAAGCGAGTTATCCATGGTTTTTTTGACATCTATCAGATCCTTGAGTGGCTCCAAATACTTCTCCCAGAGAAGCAGGATCTTATCAAAACGTTCTCTTACTGTTCGCCGTTCACGATTCGCTTTTACGGCCATTACTTCATTAATGATCGCCTGCCGATTTGCCCTGGAATCCTGACGAATCCGATCCATGGTATCTACAATTTCACTCAGCGACCGTTCAATCCTTCCATGCTTCCCTTCACTGATGGCACTTTCGAGATCGGTATAGAATGTATCGAGATCATCAAGGTAAGCCTGAATAACCGTGGTTGAGGTGAGCCTTTGTTCCTGCAGAAGAAAACGAAAAAGATTGGCTATCTGCCGAGTCATCTCGTAAGTCGCAGTTGCATCCGGAAGCGACTCAATAATTTTCAGATCAAGAAGCTGGCTGTATGTGTGTTCAGGAAATGGATCGGAATCGGACCGATATTTTCTGATCAGTTCATAGAGCTCTGCCTCATTAACACCGTTTTCACGGCGATAAATATCCAGCAGAAGAAGATAATTGCGGGCCGTAAAAGAAAGAAAGGCTTGAGGCTGAATTGCCATTTAACTCTATTCCTCTGTCATAAAGGTCACTTCAAAGTCCCTGCATGCCCGATAACTCTGCAACCTGTAGGCCAGGGAGCAGGAATCCTTGGCATCAAAAGTCTGGAACACATCCAGACCTCTATTCAACAATATCTTTCGACCATTGTTCTTAACGATATGACGGGCATGGATGGATTTTTTGTGAATCAAACTCCTAAGAAAAACGAATCCCGGAATTCCAACTATTCTTCTGAATTTCTTCGACAAGTTCATTGAGTACATGAATATTGTTTTTCATTTCATCAGTTCTGCGGCATTTTTTAACAAATCACCATACAATGGCATACCGGACTAATCAGACTGGCAATCATTATTGTGACAGACTTTCCATTCAGAATATCTGCTTCCACAATGGGCCGTCTATAAGAACCAGCATGGCGAATCCTGCTGACCGTCCATGAGAGCATAATAGCCTCTCAACTCATCCGCCTCTTCATATCCACCCACAAGTATGGGTTTTACATTACTCAAAGGTCCCTCCCATTTCTGGTTGACCTATTTGTAACTTTGGACATGTTACCCCCTTCGCTCCGTCTCAATTACAGAACGTCATTACTACTACGGGGTAATCCGCCACTGTGCTCCCAATCGGTACCCTCATCCTCATGGGTTCTCCACTTGGATTTCTCCCTTAACTTCGGAACGACAGGTTCCCACGTTGCCCATGAATGCCAAAATCATGCTCACGGTACCTTTATGCCAGTCACCGATCGGACAATAAACAGGCTCCCCCCGAACTTATCCTGGGATGAAAATAGTTCCCAATTTTGATGATAACTTTATTCTTTTCGACACCACATCAGTGGCTTATTATTATTCATCTCCATGATCTACAGCTGGTCCGATCTTACCGAACCTTTTCCTTAACGCTTACCACCATAGCTCTTTACCACAGCAGCTTAAGGTGGTTTGAGTCTGCTCCTGCAAGCCGCCCCCGGGGGACCTACCCTCATCTTCCGTGCAGCCTCGTGGCACACTATTTCCAAAGGTTTCAATATATAGTCGAAAGCGGAAACCAAGCTGGTGCAATACCTTTCGCAGAATTAGTTAAGGGCCCGTGTCACGCTGTCGGACACTGCCCATAATTTTCGAGCGGGTCTCCTTATCGACTGTATCCATCAGATCTTTTCGATAACCCCCGTCACGATCAAAGCTTCAAGATGCCTCTCCAGCTTCTCTGGTACACTTCCACCACGAACGAGGACTCCAAGCTCCATATTACGCTCCATTGCAGCTCTGGTGAGATTAGCACTGGTTATGAATGCTAGTTGCCCATCAGAGACAGCACATTTGGCATGTACGGCACCAGTCCATTTTTCGGAAGTCTTCGATACTGACCCCCAACAATACATATTTGCCGATGGGAGCCTCTTTTTGAATGTCTCAATTGAGTCGATATCGATTTTACCCCCATGAACCTTCGACGATTCCAGCAAGATATCGATTTTCACACATCTTTCACTCGCACTCTGCAAAGATTGGATGACAGGCTCAATGTCATATGCCACGAAACTGACAATGAAAATTCGGTGTTTTGCAAAACCAATCACCTCAAGAAGAACCTGTTCTGTATGACGAGAAGGAACCAAGCCTGTAGAGGGACCTGTCCATACCATATCCACAGCTTCTCGTTTCTCTAGGATTGTAGCTGTTTCAGAGGCGCCACGTAGTGCTGCTGACAGCTCATTAGGCTTAATACTGGGCATCCCACGCCAGGCTTGCCCAAGGCGATCAATCATCATTCTATCCACACCTGGACCAAAACTCGACCTAACCTTCTCGAAATCCTCCACAGACTCCAATCCAGAGACTTTGCCAGCAACCACTGCAACTCTATCTGGATGTAACTTTGTGGCAACTTCCCCTATCATTTTCCAGATTTCTTCTGTCATCTATACCAACATTTCAATTGCTAATTTTCACCACCTAATCATTATTCTGGAATAGACATTTTTGTTATTTTCAGGATAGCTTCAGACGAGTTACCAAGTACACACAAAATGTGTTTGGCCCTGGAAGCCCCAACGTAAAGGTCATTCGTGGAGAAAAAGGCATTGTCTACAGGCTCTGGTATATCGACCATAATAACAGCATCGGCTTCCAAACCTTTGAAGCTCCTGATAGTGGTAAATAGGACTCCCTGCCCTTCTCTCCATTTTCGGCTATCCGTCACAATCGGGAACCCTCCTATTTTCGTTATAGAAGAGAACGAAGAATCTGGGTTTTCCTGTCTATAAGGTGACTGCAAAACTATTTGACCAGGTTCCAACCCACCCTTGCGTAAACCCGCCAGCAGGCTTTCACATTTTCGTCTCTGTTCCTCGGCATTTTCACATACATACGCGTCTACCTTTATCCCTGTTGGAGCGGCATCATGTACAACAATGTCTATTTCACGTATCGAAGCGCAGGCCCCTGCAATACTTCGCGTATTGCGACAATTAGTCCTGAGAGGATAGGGCTTTCCGAGATCTGGCAGGCTTATTCTGTCGACAAACAATTTTTGAGCGGGATCATAAAATATGAAAAGCGGAGCTTTTTCTTCTTCATGACATAAGAGTTCAAGTGGCAACCACCATTCCGAATCAAAATCCTGTCCCTCATCCACTACCATAGCATCATATTTCGTCCCCAAAACCGCGATAGCCTCCAGAAGTAGGTTGGGAGCCTCACTACTGTAAAATCTTTCAGTCGCAGTTCTTGGAGGTGAAAACGACACACCAGCCTCCTGACACAATCGACTACAAAGACTATGGAAATGGAACACATCGACAAGATCCCGGATAGACGGGGAAAGACTGTCCAAAATCCATTGTGCCAGAGTCTTGTTATAGCAAACAAACAGGGTTTTTAAGCCACGTTCTGCAAATCGGCGAGCCTGTTCCAGCGCCAACAAAGTCTTTCCCGACCCGGCCACACCCTGGATCAGACACCGTTCATGCCCCTGTAAATAATCCAACAGTCGCGATTGCTCTTCTGTGAGTCGGACCAGATGCTCTTCCTCTTCGTCAATTTGACGCGATAGAACGGGAATTAGGCTGAATGTGGAAGTCAATGCGTCACGAACTCCACGAAGTTGCTCTTTGGACATTGGTACAGGTACCTTGGGAGACCACTTCCTCAGGACTTCAGGGATTCGGCGCCCCAGATGGGGAAGATCTTTTGCCGATAAAATAATAGCGCTATCAGCTCCTGGAGGTGCAGTCCCCTGGTATTCACAATCTGGAAAAACAACAGCATAGCCAAAAGCACATGGTGGATATTTCAATCCTGGAAAGGCACGCTCGACAATTCTATGTTTCAACTCATGCGTATTACCATTTGCCTGCTTGAAAGGGTCCTTTATCTCCCTTCGATCTCCTGAAGGCAATCTCCGGTACCACAAACACTCTTCAAGATCGAAATCAATCACACCACCCTTGACCTCAATTACGAGAAAACCCAAATCAGGGATCACGACAACGAAATCGACTTCACCTTCTTTGATTGTCACCTTGCCTGTATTGTCGTTTCGCTCCGATCTCAACCAGGGGTAACTGTGGTATATCAAGACATTATCAGGTAAGCTCTCGACCAAGCTCCTCGCCGTATCACGCTCAGGTTTGATTGAAATATCTTCGACATTAATTGCAGGTATCAGACGAGCCACATCTCATCCCTTCTCCGCAATACAAAGCGGACGCAACTCGTTAAATTCAAGTTCGTTTAACTCAAGAACACAATTCCCCTTACCAGCCTTCAATTTCAGCTGAACCCGCCGGACATCCTCTTCGGGATCGAACATTTTACTTACCGCAATGATTTTCCCAGCCACAATCTCAACAGGTTTTCCATTCACTCGAATCGATGAATGGGCAATGACAATCGTTTTTCCTTTCTCAAAAGGCACCTTTTCATCCTCCTCTAGGCAACGAAAAAGAGCCTTCCCAGAACTATCGCAAACATCCAATTGAAGATCATTTGGCAAAAGTATATTCAGCTTCCTACCAGGTTCCACCATGTTCGGAAGATCTCTCAACGAACACGTCATGATGGTCCCATCGGTAGACTTCATTATTTCGGGACTGCCAATGGACGGTTCGGTCCGTAGGGTTCCCAAATTCTGATCGTTGAAAAAGAATGCATCCTCGCATTCGAATGTTTGGACCAAAAGAGCCCGATCCAAATACCTGTTGCCCCTTTCGCAGGATGTTTCGGCCACAAAGGCACAGGCGTGGCACGAAGAAGCGTGCAATGATCTATCCTCACTTGGATCATGCTCCGAACATAGGGGATCGGAAGAACAGACTTTCGCCCTTTTGAGAGATTGCTCTATCAATCTGCCAAGATTTTCAGGCTTTCCGAGTTCCACCAATCCACCCAGGGTTCCATCCGAATCCGCCGCCGCAGTATAAATCAAGACCCCGGCCATGGGCGAGTCACCTCCACTGGCATATATTCGTTCCCTGATGCTTGCCGCGTTATAACCACATTCCAACGCCAATTCTCTGATCAAGAGATGTGCGAACGTGTGGAGCAATGTATATCTAATAACTGGATAGCCAACCTCCGGATCCAATCCACGTGCATTGCGCCAACCATGATGACCTTGTTCAAGCATCCTATCCCGGCTTTTTACAGACGCCTGCACTTCCCACCTGGCAATCGCTTTTTCATTGAAGCGGATAAATATCCCTTCTCCATGAACTTCACTGGCCGGAATCCAATCCGGTCGCCCCTTGCACAAATCTGCCATTGGAGGACGTTCTTCATCATCGGTCGATTCTTCAGGAGCCTCAACTCGTGTGTACCCTATAAGGGCATTAACCTCACGAAGACGCTCAAGGAGCAATACATCATCCATGACATTCCTGTACTTGGCCGGTCTTTCAACTTTTCTACCAAGGAAATGTGGCCAGTCTGTCGGCGGATTCAACGAGGTCAATACATCCCATTCTGGACCTTTAATGTCGCCCTCGGCAATGACTTCGGTACCGGATCCACCTTTTCGATCTTCTATCGCTTGCCAAAGCTCTTCAGCTTTATACTTATCGATACCAGGTAAAATGCCCCGCCTTATGAAAGACTTGAGAAGAACTTTCAATTCATCCACCGATTCCAAGTCGCTGAAATCATCCCACCCTTCCAAAACAATCTGAAAAAGCAGATTTTTCTCAAGTGGTATAGCCAAAACAGAGATTGTTATCGCAAACCAACTATTCGTCGCCCCAAGCAAAACTGCTCTTGGCGACGCTTCACAACTGGCGGAATCGAAGTCATCAAGGTGCGGATGACGCCCCCTACAGGCCGGCAAATTAGCTTGTCCTGCCCGACCAAAAGCATGAACCATGGAACGCGTCTGCCCGCACGCATCACACTTCACCCATAGGTTCTCTGTCTGCAGCGAGGCACCACTTTCAAAAAACCGTAAAGTACCCTTGCAAGAAGTAGGACCACTATGAACAAACCAATGCCACGGAAAATCATCCAGATGTCCATTTCTGCAAGCCAAAAGAAAACGGGCCGGAACGGCATCAGCGTTTGCACCTTTTTCACAATTCGTATGTACAAAATGAGTGTTCTCCGGCCGATATGGATTCGTCTTTACGCTGAACAAGCCGGAATCGTATTCAGCCAGCAATCCACACCGAACGCATCTGAGCCATCTCGGGAACGGCCTCACAGGAACTCCCACCTTTCCCTCGGCTGAAAATGGACTGGCACCATCATCATTCACAAACGGAGGAATTCTCAAATGTGTAACCTGAGGCCCAAGTACACGCCGTACAGCGGCAAGAAGTCTCGCTTCCTCGATAGGTAGGCATCTATCGACATCCCATCTATCCAAACCCATTGTTATCACGGATAGATTAGGCAAATCTATCAAAGCACCAGGACCGTATGACCACAACAATTGACTGGGTCTCACCTCTCCCACGGGATATGTGCTCATGCTTCACCTCCGTCATCTTCGTGTTTCTTTTTCATTCTCCACACTGGAGGTTCAGGCAATGTACCGACATCCATTATAAGATTGACACCGGGCTCTACTTCACGCATGGACATTGGCACAGTGAAATTATCCCAAGCGGTAACTCCTGGTTTCCTGAGCAATGCAGCGACGTCTCCTTGTCTCCTCTCGGTTTCATATCCCAAACGACGTCCAGCTTTACTTGATTCCTTGGCCCAACGATCCGCCCTATCTGCAATCATTGATTCCGTAATCTTTTGGTAACTTTTATCCTTAATTCTCCCTGCTCTATTGGCTATACTATTCTTCGCAGTGGTTATTTCCGGACCTGCGACATTGTCGAGCGCCATGGCACCGAGATTTGGATTCAAATTGTCATTTTTCAACCGCAAGAGGCTAACCATCGTCCCTGTCAATCCTCTATCCAAAGCGCGAGGTGCAAAGGGCGTCACGGATTGGGCTTCGACATGCTTGTAGAATGTCGCATGATAATGCTCGAAGGTTTCGTAATGTGAGAGATCCCGAGGCCGCGACCACGTCAAAACAGTGCAGACAAGGCCTGGAAATACGCGGCCTACCCGGCTTGTCGCCTGGATGTATTCGGCCGTGTTTTTTGGTTGGCCATTCACCGCCATAATCCCAAGACGGTTGATGTCCACTCCGACAGACAGCATATTGGTGGCAAGGACGATATCCATCGCTCTGGTTTCGCCTTTTTTCCATTTCGAAATGTTTTTCCCGCCTTCAATCGTAGCGTTGAACTTCACCTCTAGCTGATCCAATTTTCTAGGAATTTCCTTACTCGATACACGAGATGTCAATTCGTCTACATTGATGACAGACCTTTGACTCAACCCGGGGCGACTTACATCGCTCATCTGGACTCTATAAGCTCGTGTCTGGACATCGTCTTCTGCAAGACGTCGCATACCGCCCAGCTCGCGCAGGGAATTGAAATACCCGACAACAGTCATATATGGGTCGGCAGCCTGACCAAACCGTTCGAACAGCGATTGTGCAGCTGTCAACATGGCCACATACACTCGGATCAGAACAGCCGGACGGGAACTACCAGGAGAACAGATTCCCATGTAGCGACGTCCCGGCTTTTCCGCGATCGGGCGTTGGACCGAGAAAAAATTATCTTCCACATCAACACCGTGAGGTGGAAAAACAGCGACTTTCCTGAGAAAAACGCTGTTCACCTGCTCGTCTGCTTTACGTACAGTAGCAGTCGAAGCAATGACCTTTGGTCTTATAGACTTGCTACCCATTTGCCATGTGGAAAGTTCATCGACTGCGGTTTCATAAAGACCGACCATCGTTCCAAGAGGTCCACTGATGAGGTGGAACTCATCCTGTATGATCAAATCGGGTGGACGAATCGGTGCGATATCTTTTACCATAACTCTAGGCAACCTGGCCCTGGCATTATGGTTGCCCTTGCACTCGGCTCCAGGCCATAGCAAACCATGTCTTTCGCATTCTTGACTGGCACGGCCAAATAGATTACGCACCTGGCCTCTCCATGCCATCATGGCGAACTTGTCGACTGTGGCGATCAGCATGGTCGGTGGATGTCGATAAATTTCATCATCCACAACGAGTGCTGGCAAGCCCATGTCCTTTGATTTACTTCTACCGAAATCACATCGCCCAAACTTGTCGCCGCAATAAATAAACGTTCTGCCGACATCATTTGTGAATCGTTTGACCTCAATATCTCTACCTTCTCCAATTTCAGAACCACACCACGGACAAGTAGTGAGCTGAGCAGGAGAGTTACTACCTTGCCTTTTTTTATCTCTGAAATTCTGGATCGCCGTGTGAGCATCCTCCGTCGTCCCAGGAGTCACGCGATTGCCAACCCAGAGCCCTATCGTAAATGGTGTCGCACCCCATTTCTTTTGCTCTGATCTTCTCAATACTTCCATGGCACATATCAACGTCGTTGCTCGCTGAAACTGCTGAAGGGTAAGGAGACGCAGTGTATATCTCATGATGACAGCCAAACCTCGATTC
This sequence comes from Pseudomonadota bacterium, assembly GCA_043826415.1. GTDB lineage: Bacteria > Desulfobacterota > Desulfobulbia > Desulfobulbales > Desulfocapsaceae > UBA2270. Next base: position 207,305 of record JBDRQE010000023.1, on the reverse strand, counting down.
CCCTCAAGACCTCCGAGGTCCCCCTGCAAGCGACGGATCGCCATTGTAAAAGCTGCGACACCCAAATATGCTTCGGTCTTGCCACCACCAGTCGGAAACCAAAGAAGGTCTGCATGCGCATCAAGTGGTTCGGTGCGATCCTTATGTTCAGGGTTTGCAAGCGCAGGGAGGGAAAGAAGCATGAAGGCCAACTGAAAAGGCCTCCAAGATCTGTTCTTTCGAATGTTCAGAGTGGCAAGGTCCGGTTCCTCACCACGGCGTTTGCTCAATGCGTAAATGCTGCGAATACGCTGCAAGGCCATTGCCCTGTTGGCAAATCGGAATGCTTCGAGAGATTTGGCATCAACCCCTAAAACCGCGATTCCCTCCTCCAGCCTCCGAAGCATCTGAGAACACCGATCCATTGCCATAGTTGCTGCGGCGTCATATCCGAGGACATCTGTTCCTATCCTTCCTTTCTGCTCGGATATCCAGAGGGCATAGTCATCTGTCAATATTTTAAGGCCCGCAACTAGTTCGTCTTTACCGAGGTCAGCCAAGTACTCCATGTCGAGAAATCCGTCGGCAATCATTTGTTTCATAGCCGATCGATCCTCATCGGCCAAACCAGGGGTCTCGGTTATTGGCACTTCATATTCAGGAAGAATGGATGTTTTTATTTCAAATGCATGTTCACTGTCGTTTTCTGCTGTGGTAGCATGAACGGACACCCCATGTCCAACTGCAAACTCGACCTGTTTACGATAGATCATTTCCAGTGCTTCACGTTCATCATCATTGCCATCAGAGACTAGAACTGGTCGCCTCCTGAAGATGGACCTGTTTTCAGAGTCCCTAACGATGAGCTCCGGCTGGAATATCCATGCTTGGTCTTTATTTGTGTCTTTTTCTCCCACTCCCTGATTATTGATCAAGAAAATTGTAACCAGACGATCACCATTGCCCAAAGGAGCGCTAATGGAGCCCTGAATGATAACATCAGGACAATTCTGATCGATCACGAGAGGCTCAATCTTGCGTCGATCCATTGAGATGCTGACAGATCCACCAGATGAAATACGCTTCCAACAACGAAAAGGTTTCTCGGTCTTTTCGTTTATCCTCTCGCTTTCAGTTCGCTCGTATCGCCCCCAGTTAGCGATGAGCTCAACTTCGTCTACCGTCGAATCAACGCAGAAGGTCAAACCGAAGGATGAAGGAACAAGGGATTGGTTGGTGGAAGCATCGACTTCACGAGAGCTTTCCTGATCGTCTTCCGACCCAGCTCCCGGAAGATTATCTTCTTCCGTAATGACAGTGTTCTGAGGAGCCAGCTTGCCGAGCAGATAGCGATCTCGAACACCCATTCCGATAATCTCTTCCTCTGGACCATCAGCAGGGCCGAGAAGATCACCTATAATTGCCCCCTGCATCAACTCCCGGATGTATGCCTGCTCCTTTTGATTGTCACCTGTAAACAACGGAAAGGAAGCCCAATCGATTTTGACTGTTTTTTTCAGGGCGTTTTCAAAAAGGCTCCAGTTAAGTCTACTTACCGAGGCTGGGATTTCGGGAACAGGTATCTTCAACTCATCTATCGGAATTGCGGGTAAAACCGGAATGTAGCCGTCGAAAAAGAAGGAGGTGTCTTGTAACGTGTATCGTTTACGAAATATTCTGCTCACACCGATAACTGAGAGCTTGCCGTCCTGCTCTTTGGTTATCAGCATGGCATCTTCCTTCTGAATACCACGCAAGCTAGAGGAGTCAGAATCAATCGTCAGCACGAAACCGTCGAGTCGAGTTTCTTTACCAAGCTTCACGAGCCAGGAATTTGTGCTACTTGAAGGGAGATGGTTATCTTGAGCATTTACTACATTCATTACTGACGACCTCTTAGATGTCAACGCGGGCAAATTGGGGAAAGATGCGGTAATACTTCTGAAAAGAGAGAAAAGGATCTTCCTTTAAATCGGACTTAGGAAGCTTAAAGCCTAAGTCATCCTCAGAGGTCTCATTTGCCTCCATCGTCAATCTTTCAAGTGCTGAGAGAGCAGGTAGGTCAATAACTAAAGGGTGTTGAGGATTTGACTTAAATTCCCAATTATCAAGAACACTTTCGACTGCTGCATCATCGGACTCAACGAGAATCAATGTTGCTGTAACCATTGGCTGTCCATCCGAATAATGGGTAGCAAATGACCACACTATCCTTTTTCCTGAACTATTGAGTATTGAATTTTCAACAGAAAGGCGCAAAGCTTCCAGGATAGTTTTACCATAGTTTCTATGTGTCAAATCCTCAGGGACTATATCTGCTGGGCAATATGTTGAAAGTCGCTCTCTAAATCTATCAAGGCGCCACTCAAGCTCTGTTTTTTTAGTTGGATCTGTTTTCTCACCATTGGCTCTATTTACTGCCAGTTCTGTTGGATCAGGTTTTCCCAACGACGCAGGATTCGCATTTAATGTAACTCGCATAATGCTGTAGGATGGCAATTCTAAAAGCACATTGGAAAAAAGTTCAATTTGATTTGTAACCTCCTTCGGATCAGTGAAATCAAACCATATAATAATAGGATCATTAAATTCGGTTTCAGCAACATATTCTTCAATTGTTGAATGAATACAATCAATTCTGTCAAATGGTTTGTTGAATTTTTGTCGTTTATGAACGTTTTCATCTACCTCAATACAAACCATGTTTCGAATACCAATTCTTGCATGCAAAAGCCGAAAATCCTCAAGAAATGGGCCACCCAGTCCTACATAGGTGTAATTTTCAATGCTCAGTGTGCCATTTATCCTGTTGAGTAAGGACAAAAATATTTCTCGATCTGCGGCTTTGTTCGGCCTAAGTTTATATGGAAGCGATGAGGCTACGCTCATGTTTCTCCCTCCTTCTCTTTGGCGTCTTCAAGAACAATTTCGAAGCATTTATCCCCTACGACTCCCGGAGTTTCATCATCTCTATCAAACAAAAAATCTGAAATTAGTCGTATCTCCTCCATGGGCCTAGAATAAACAATTTTGCGCGATGATGGTTTTTGTAAATCTGGCTTGGGAAGGACTTTCTTTTTTGATGGGTTATATTCAATTCCACCATCATTTTTATTTGTCACATCACGCTTTGTCACAATCTCTACAACCTTGGCCAAGGGTAATGGTTTGGAGTTCTCCCAGTGTTTACTTTGATCTGCACGTGGATGATTTTTCCATGAATTGGTGTGATTGATCCAGACTCGTAAACCTTCCCGCATTTTTGTACGAGCCTCTAACCATACATTTGAAGAGGTATCTAATGCCCTTTTTGTTGTCGTAATAGGAAGTTTATCTGCTAGTGCAGATCGAAACTCTACAATACCTGTAATGACAGAAAATTGACCATGGTACATGGGAATTCCATCTCCCCACCCTGTCAACCTGCTTTTATCCCCTACAATGACTGCACGGTCATTACAAAATACCGTCCATCCTGCGGTAGCTGCTGATCTGTTCCTCTCAAAATCAGCATTTTCTCCATCATCACTATCTAGTCTTCTTCCTGTATTCAATCCGACAGTGATTGAAACCAGAACGCCATCTATCTTTTTTTGAAATATATAGGGAGCAGGGTCATCTAAATTTTCCGAAACTAGTACTTCTACAAGAACGGGTTTTACTGCATTATCATTAACCGTAATTTCAAGTCCTTTTTGAATAAATGAAGTAAAATGCTCACCTATTGCAGTTTGAAGATCATTGATAAAACCATCATTGTTGAAATGGGAAGAAACGCCTTGGTATAAATCGTTGACCACAATGATCGTTCCAGGTTGTTTTTGTTCATCCTCATTGGGGTTTATAGGTAACGGGTCCCAATCTTTACTATCTAACCAGTCGGAAGTGATAGGAACTTCGTACGAATCACCATTATGTTGAGTCTTGACCAAAGCGTTTCTTCCCATTTTGAAAATAGCACGCTTCATGCCGACACCATACATTCCTATTGTTTCAGTATCGGAGTCTCTTTGATCATCAGGTTCTCGTCCCATTTTAAATGCATAATTTTGTGCAACATCTCTTGGAATACCTCCACAATCATCTTCGATTCTGAATTCTTCAGAGCTAAGTTTTAATGAAACTTTGTGTATTGAATAGTCCACTTCATTACCATTGGCGGATCGCAAAGCTCCATCAAGACAATTATCCAAGAGATCAAGTATTGCATCGGCTAAGCTAATATCGCGTGTCAGCATCGACACAAAAAACTGCTTTGTTGGGATAGCTATTGCCTGTTGGGTAATACCAGTCATTCTTACCTCCAGCTCATTTCGGTTCAGTCAGGGAGACTTTCATGAAATCGAATAAGTCTGTATTCCCATCATCCTTAGCCGCAGATTTTCTTTTTCCACGAACTACTTCAGTCTTTTTTTTCTTTTTGTTGTGCAGACCTTGCTTTACCTCTTCTTCGTAGCGCTCATGGTTCAGTTTTAGTAGCCGTTGAAGCACTTCTCGACGAGCTTTTTCGGAAATTGTGAAGCGTATACCTTGCTTGGTTTTACGGAAGTCATGTCCAAGCTCCAAATCGTCCCAGCCATAGGCAGCAGCGACTGCTATATCCATATCTACCTGAACTTCCCGGAATTTCTGCATTTCCACACCACATTCTTCGGGGTTATGAAAGTGATTGTAAGTGCTTGTTAGCCCTTCATTATTTTTCAATAAAAGCTGCTCGCGAAGTTCATAATATGCATTCCCTGAGGTGATTAGCGAATCAGTAATTATAGGCAGTGCAAATGTTTCTAAAACATCTGTTGGGCTATACCGTAGAAGCAATAAATTGTTTCCTGCGTACTGTCTTGCCCATACCTCATGTATGCTTGATTGCAGAATAGCAGCAACTCCATAATTATCCGTCACAACGAGAGATAATGCATGCGAATACACGCATTTACCATGTACCTTTGCAAATGCAACATATTTTGTTGCTTGGGCTGCTATCGCTAGAGCCCAGTCTATTTCTCGGAGTTTTTTATATAGCTTTGGTCTTTTGTCTGCGTAAATCCACCATTTTTGAGGTAAAGGCTTCCTTAGTTTATATTCGCCATTCTCTTTTCTCCTTGTACGTTCCGGATATACGCGTTCACGAATAATTTCTAAACATTCGGGGTAATTTTCAGCACATGGACCTTTGTAACCAACTGGTGCAGATTTACGCTCCAATGGCCAATCATGAAAGTTGAGAGTCCATTGTGACGGTTTATGTTCAGGGTGTATATTTAGTTCTTTTCCAATAAGATAAGGGTAGAGAACATCAAGATTCTTGGGGTCAGATTTCATCAACTCCTCAGCTTCATCGTTAGTAATAACAAAGCCTTTTCCGTTTGGGATAGATCCTTGAAAACACAGTTCTGAATTGGCTTTTAGTTTCTTGGGAAGATCATCAATTGTACCAGTTTCAAACAGATAAGAACTAATCCCAACAACCTGTTTCCCATCTAAATTATACGAGCCATTCCACCTCCCCTTACATAGCCAAACAGGGGAATAAGTCACACTAGCAGTTCCTGGCCAAATTTTCTTACTTAAGGCTTTGTAAATTGAAAAACCAATATTGAGGAGATATTCAAGACCTGTTTCTCGAGTGTCACCTTCAGATAAAGAACTTGTCGCAATGAACCCTTGACTACAATATTTCTTTAACAGCAAACTTGTTCGTCTTATAAAAAAGGCGCACAAGTCTGCATTTGCACTACTTTTTTCAAAAAAAACACTGATCAGAGCAGACAAGTAATGTTCGCCTAATATGCTTCTAATTTTCCTACCGCCGAGATACGGCGGATTTCCAACTATCCCATCAAAACCACCACGCTCGAACACCTCGGGGAACTCCAACGCCCAATGAAATGGCTTGCGAGGTGGTTTACCTGCCGGAAGATCTATGGAAAGCGATTTTCTCGCTTCGGCTATGATATTTCTACCAGTTTCCTTGGCACCTTCGATATAGGCAGCAGCCAAAATCGAGAGGTTGTCCATGGCGGTATCCAGTGCCCGTTCGTTTCTACCTGAAGTCAAAGCTTCGCCGATCATGGCATCGGCAATATGTTCGATACGTTCGAGTTTCTGTCTGGCCTGCTGATCCAGTCGTTTCATGTATTGGACATCCCTGATATCCCGGATCGGCGTTTCACGAAGTTTTTTGCGCAAGGTGAGCGCATCTTTGATCGCCGCATTGATACTGGAAGCGAAGATGGAAATAGTCTGTTTCTTCTCGGGATGTAGCGAAAACCTAGTCAACTGCTCCAACTTGTGTAGTCCCAACAGACTGTCACCGGAACGTAGGTTGTGGTCAAGGAACCCAAAGGGTCTGCCCTTGGCCAAGGTGATAAGCCAGATGGAAAGCTTGGCCAGTTCAACCGCCAGGGGATTCAGGTCCACGCCATAAAGACATTTTTCGGCCACCAGTCGACGGGCGATCAACAACCGCTCATCAAGCGAATCCGGCATCGGATCTGCGCTTCCGGCAGCATCCAACGTTAGTCCGTCCACGGTGATAAACTTACCCTGAGCAGCTTCTTTGCCCCAAGCTTCCACTATATGTTCGGAAAGCCAGCGGCAGACTTGAACGAGAAAAGCGCCCGATCCCATGGCAGGATCGCAAATCTTCAATTCCAGCAATTCAGCCGAAGATTTTAATTGCCAATCGTCACGGGACCTGCCCTCGGCCAGGCCGGCATAGGCCACCGGCTCAAGAGTCGTTTCGACGATACTTTCGGTCAAAGATTTTGGAGTGTAATGCGTTCCGGTTTCCCGCCTGTCTGCTCCAAGGGTGACGGCAAACGATTGTGCCCGATAGACAATGACATCGCCCCAAGCATCGGTTCTGAGCAGATGGGTAAATGGCCTGATTCGTTTGGCCAGTTCCAGATCGCCTCCACAGACGGCGACGACTTTACCAAAGGTATTGTCATCCACTTCTTTTACGAGGGCTTTTTCGATGGCGCTCTTGCTTCTTTGAGTAGTGCTTTCGATAATGGATATAAGAACTTCGTCTCCATCCAGACGAGCCAACTCGATTTCGGCAAGTGTGAGATTGGGATTTTTAGCTTTTTTCAATCCAACTAAGCCCAGCGTATCTTTCGGTAAACGGCGGACAGTATGTTCGAGCAGACCTTCATAGACATGTCCGATTTGTTCCACATCAAGCGCTTTGTAGGACAATAACAAGGCTCCGCCACGCTGCGTCAGCACCTGTAGCGCTTCGAGAAGCAGCAATACTGTTCTGTTGTCGATCGGTAATGGCTGGGCAGTTGTATCCAGCCAATGTGTTCCTTTGGCACGGCCTTCGAGAAACGGAAAACGATCGGGATCGAAAAGCGAACCGCCCAATGCCGGCATACGAAGAGTTTCATGCTCCACTCCGCCGAAAACGGCCCGGAAAACAGCGAGAATCCTTGCCCATGCATCATGCCTGCGCTCCAGCACTTCATGACCGTGCTGATCAGCCTCTTCGGTAAGCTGGCCACGCAGGGTGGCAATAGCGTAATATTGGTCATAAACTGAATCACCAAGCAGGAGCAATCCACGTTCTTCTGCACACAACACAAAGACTAGCCGCATCATCACGGTCAACCCCGCTTCATACAATTCTGCAGGTGGTACGTCGTGCAACAGTTCCCGGTTTCTGTCCAAATCCGCTTTGTCCAGACACTGCACCAAGACCTCAACTGCACGTTTGACCTGTTCCCCCAGGGTATCGGTCACTTCCTCATGATGCTGAAGTGACTCTTCGAGCATGGCAGGAAGAGATTCCTCTTCAGGACCAAACCATCGTCGAACTCCAATCAGGGATTGGAAAGCCCTGAGTGTGACCGGCTCCTGAAACCACAGCCGTGCATACCAAGACACATGGGATGAGGTGTTTCCAACAGGTGCGTTAACCAACATCCAACGTTCGCCGTTGGTTATGATTCCAAGGCGAATGCCTTTTGAACGACAAAGCAGAGTCATTCGCTCATAGATGGGAACAGGCCAACCATCACCCACTTTTACCTTTTCCAAATCTGTACCTTCAGAGAAAATGGAAACAAGCAGCATCGGCTTTTCCTCTGCACCAGAACTCAGTACATAGTCGGGTGTAAATTGGCCGCCGCCATCAGGGGGGATATAAGTAAAACCTTCACTACCATTCACTGGCTGCAAAACGGAATCTTCGAATTCCAACAATTCTTTCAAGACCAGCTCATTCCATGCCCGGTGCAGTTCTGGGAGCTGCGGATCATCGTCCTCGACAACGTCGCACCACTCCTCATAAGCAGATCTCAGCCGTTTCTTGAGGTGTGTTTCCAAGACTTCAAGACCCTGAGGGAAGACCTTTTCCAGCACGGATATAGCCAGAAACGGTCCTGACACCTCAATCATCGAAAGCCATTCTGTATGTTGTGACATGGATCTCATACGGTCATTTCCTCTATATCTTGTAATTCCAGTATACCGAATTCATTGCAGCCTACGAATTAAGTAAGTGTAACAAATTGTTACACTTATTTGGCCCAGTTTCTCAGTTGCGATAGCGGGACGAGAAAAACCACAGCCACCGGGAAAGTTCGATCCTTCAATCCAGCATATCTTTTCTCAATGGCCTCTTTTTCGAGTTCTTTTTCCTTGGGTATTCGCTTGAGCCTGACCTTCAATGCATCGAGATCCTTTCGAATCTGATTATGTTCTTCGACTTCGAATCCGGGAAGCAAAAGCTGCTGAGGCAATGCATCCTCCTTGAGTTCGTTGCGAATCGTTTTTTCCAATTCACCTAATACATTCATTAAATCCGAAACTTCACTGTCCTTACGTTTCGACAACGAGCTTTCGAGGAAACGTAGCCTTTCACGGGATCGCGCCTCCATAGCCGACCGGATAGACTCTTCCTGCTTACCAAATCTTTCCGCCATGATATCGACAATTCGGTCGTTTGATTTCGACACAGTAGACAATTTCAAGAGGCCCTGTAATCGTCCAACCTGAGGAATCCGTGCAAATCCAGAATGCTTCAGTTCTCCACCAGACAGTGTAATCTCTTCATGTAAACGATGGTGGTCCCCTCCTGTGATCACCAATCGAGACCAGAGCAGGACAACCGGGTTCGACAATTCATTGTCTGGTACAGCCTCAATTGTCACACGATGGAGTTTCTTTACATCATCCAGCTTCCAAAGCTCTTCTCGTAATAACCGAAGACACATTTGAACGAGCCGATGATTGAGGTGAGCTAAAACGATATCGTCACGACCTTTGGCAACTTCATGATCAAATGTAATCGGGCGCCTTTCTCCAGTATGTGGGTGCTCAAGACCTGATGTTGCATGCCCCCAAGAACCTGGAAGTATTGGAACCTGAAACAGAGAGCCTTCCGGCGTACCTTTGATAGTTATTGGCATCAAAGCTGGTTTTTCCGCAAGCTCCAACGCGATGGAAACGGCTCGAGAGATATGTTCCGGTGTAAGATGAAAATCTGTCTTCGACTCGATGAGTCGATCATGAAGCCTTGCAATTTTTTCCTGCAAACGGCGCTCAGCAGGAATGTACTTGCGCGCTTTTTCGGCCTTGGCCTCCGCGGCCACTGTATTCAAATTCGATCTCTTACCGAGCATCGCCTCTTCTATTTGCTGGGCAATAACAGGGCCAACACTTCCAAGATCTTCACGGATCCTGTCGACCTTTAAAACCGCTCTCATCAGAAATTCGTGATCACCCTCAATCTTACCGACTTTTCTGGAGTCGATGACACCATCAAGTTTGAATCCTTTACCTACGGGGTGCCAAATATGCACCTCCGATTCTTTTTGCCCATGTCTGTCGATTCGGCCGTTTCTTTGTTCCATTACGTTCGGATTCCATGGAATCTCAACATGAATCATATAATTACAGTGATTCTGGAGATCTATACCTTCAGAGGCTGCATCGGTGGCTAGCAAAATTCGTACTGGGGACAAATCAGGGTGTGCCTGAAACGCTGCCTTTATGAGCTCTCGTTCCTTTTGATCTACACCTCCATGTATCAACGACATCCGGTCTCCACCAAAACCGTTCATGGTGAGAATCTGCTCAAGCCATATATGTGTCGCTCTATATTCGGTAAAAAGAATAACCCGCTTGCCATTCCATTTCCCAGCGGTTTTCAAATGATCATCCAGCCAGGTCAAAATGGTTTGAGCTTTGGTATCGGCACGATGTTTGGCACTCTCAGCCCAAGAAGTAAGCTTGTCGAGCATGTTTCGCTGATCTTTTTCAAGCGGTGCCGTCAGCTCACCTGCAGCATCAACAGCATCATTTTGCGCATCCTCAGCATAAACGTCATTCGCGAAATCCTCTTCCGCCCGCAATATTGCCTTCCTAAGAATCTTATCATCCAACGACTCTGGTTTTTGTTTTCTTCGAGGGCGTTCCAAACTCTCTCTATGCTTGGCCAATGTACCGGCAAATGCCATTGGCGAAGAAAAAAGTCGTTTTTTTAGAAGTTTATGGACAAACTCGGAGCCATAGGCAAATTTGGTGCCCCTGACACTTTTTGCCCTGCTGGTAGTAAACTCTTGCAATATATCATGTATTTCACGCTCTCCTGCCGAGTAGTCTACCTCCAATGGCAACAGTTTTCGTAATGGAAACAGAGGATTGCCTTCGGAGTCAACAATATTCGTTTTCAACCGACGCACCATTACTCGTTGTAGCTGTTTTTCGTCAGGCATGACTGACCTGGCGAACCGCTGATCATCCAACAGTTCCAGCAACGAAGTGAAGGATTCCTGATACCCATTGTGAGGAGTTGCACTAAGAAACAACCGATGTTCAAAATGAGGAACGACAGTTCTCATCATGCGAGTTCTCTGACTTTCAAGAGCATATCTCGAAGCAGTGGCAGGAGCGACATTGTGTGCTTCATCCACAATCAGAATGTCGAACTTTCGTGGGTACGTTATGGTCGGAGGGAGGCAATCCTTCATCATCCTCAGACCTTCACCACTTTTCACCCAATCCATTGAAGTGATCAATTGAGGAAAGGATGTCCAAGGATTTATGTGTATTCCCCGCTCTCGCCTCAACTGTCGGATATATTCAGTGTCGACAATACGGAATTCCAATCCAAATTTTTCCCACATCTCAACCTGCCACTTCACTTGCAACGACGCAGGGCAGATGATAAACACAGTTCTGGCCCTATGCCTCACTAGCAATTCCTGTACAACGAGGCCAGCCTCTATGGTTTTTCCCAAACCGACATCATCGGCAATGAGAAGATTGACACGAGCCATATCCACGGCTCTTACCAGAGGATCGAGTTGATAGTCTTCTATAGTGATACCACTTCGGAAAGGTGCCTGGAGAAAAGAGCGATCGGCATTCGTGACAGCCCCCCAGCGAACGGCATCCAAGAAGGCTTCAAGCTTCTCTTTTGAATCCACACCAGTGATACGCGGCATACCAGCTCTTTCGAGCACTTGTGCTCCTGGCTCAATTTGCCATACGACCTGTAGCTCCTCTCCCAAAGCATCTTCATCCAGTGAGGAAAGTGCGACAATGTGTTGTTCCGCATTAGTTTCGAACGTGCTCCCATGAACATCACTCACGACCCATTGGCGTCGCCGGACTTCGACAAGCTGGCCGGGTTCCGGCACAACTGCCCCAACTTTTTGAAAATCCATCGTATTATCCAATTTTGCTGAGTTGTTTTCGTGGAAGGATTAAAGCTGATCGATATGATTGACAATACTCCTACCAATCAATTCTCCGAGCCTCACGGGAACCGCATTCCCAATCAAACGCCCCAGTGTCTTCATTGGGATAGGCTGATCTGGAGCCGTAAACTTGTAGTGTTCCGGAAAAGTTTGAAGAATTGCGCCTTCCCGAAGTGAAAGTCCTCGATTTTGCTCAGGATGCCCGAAGCGACCATTACCAAAACCAAAAAACTGGGTCGTCAAGGTCGGTGAAGGTTCATCCCAGCACATGCGTCCGTAGACACCTGGGTATGTCTTTCCACTTTTTTTCTTGTGGCAATCAGCAACGAGGTCTTGGGGCCAATCTCGCCAGGTCCCACCGGGTGTCGAAACCTTGATTCGCTTTAAGTTGAGCTCTGAAAGTTCCGAGCATTTATGAAGAGAGTCTTTGGAATCTATACCACCCGCTTCGAGCGGCGCGAGTTTTTCAATAGCTTCACGAACTGTTTTTCTCTTCCAACCAATTGTATCCGGGGACAAAAGTTCAATTTTTCCATTCTTTGAGGCAAGCAGAACCAATCTATTCCTGTTTTGAGGGAGACCATAATCTTCACACCTTACAATCTGGTAGCTGACTTGATATTTGCCATTCTTCTCAAGAGTGGCCATAAATTGTTTGAATACTTCCTGCTTCTCAAGACCTGGGACATTCTCCATTGTCACAATTTCTGGTTCTACCTCCTGAATCAGACGTTCGAACTGAAGCAAAAGCCACCACCTTTTATCAATAGAGTTGGCTTTTTGATTGTAAGTCGAAAAAGTCTGGCACGGAGCACACCCCGCAAGGATTCTAATCTCGGCATCACCATAAGCTTCCTGCAATTCAGCTCCAGTTACATCCTCGACAGATTTTTTCAGAAAACGAGCCCCATTGTTCTTCTCATACGGATATTTGCATGCTGGGTCAACATCTATCCCCAACTTGACCGGGATTCGGGCGTCCTCCAAACCTCTCGTCAACCCACCCGCTCCGCAAAACAAATCAACCGCGGCTACTTTCTTATCATTCAACAATTCACCAACCATTTATAATAACTACATTTAATCTTCTAAAACAGGAAAACAGCACCCCTTATTGTGACAGAACGGTATCCATAGGTGTTCCGAGTGAATGTTTCAAAAGCATGAATTATACCACCCGGTTGCGAATTACTGAACTGTACAACGTGCATTGAGACATGGCAGGCAGCCCATAATCAGACAACAAACCAGAGTTTTGAATATCATATTCTGTTTCATAATTCCAATGTCAACCGTCGAGTAGCCCGGGGGAATCTCACCCCCAGGCTCTCACAGATTCGGACGTGAGCCTCTCAACTCATCCAGGTCCTCATGCCCGCCCACAAGTGTGGGTTTTCTACCTTACTCAAAAATTCCTGCCATTTCTTGTTAACCTATTTGTAACTTTGGACATGTTACCCCCTTCGCTCCATCTCCAATACGGAGGCTTCATCACTACTACGGGGTAATCCGCCCCTGTGCTCCGCATCGGCACTCTCACCCTTATGGGTTCTCCAATTGGATTTCTCCCTTAACATCGGAACACAGGTTCCCACCTTCCCCACGAAAGCCAAAATCATGTTCACGACACCTTTATACCGGTCACCGCTCGGGAAATAAATAGCCCCCCCTGAACTTATCCTCTGGGATAGGAAATCATTCCCATCCTTAATAATATCTTTAGTTTTTCGGCACTTCATCATTGGGTTATTGTCATTCGTTTCCATGATCCACACCTGATCCGATCTTATGACATATATTCCATTAACGCTCACTACCATGGCTAGTTACCACAACATCTTAATGTAGCTTGGAGCCTGCCTTGCAAGCCGACTCCGAGGGACATATCCTCATCTTTCGTGTAGTATCGTGGCGCACTATTTCCTAAAATACTCCCACCTCTCCATAAGTGAATTACCATTCACCTAAACACAATGTCGACATTTTTCATATAAGTATAACTACCCATCTTCACGCTAATTCTGAAAAAAACTTTCCAAAATGACAACAGTAGCAATATTAATTATCAGTAGAAAAACTGAAGCGTTAGCTTACCCCTGAAAGATTTCGTTCTGTCAGAGTCTACCTATTTCCAACGATATCAACCTCAGCGCCAGACATGATTCGCTTTGCCCAAACAAGCTCGGGTCCTAAGGCTATTTGAAGTCCTGTCTGATCAGGCAGAGTGTAGGTAAAGACAATCACCTTGTCATCTCTATTGGCTCTCACCTGATGAGGTTGTCCGAGCTCCTCTGTTATTTGACTAACGGACATTCCCTTCTGCAGGTTCATGACCACTACCAATATAATAAGGTACTGGAAGGCGGCCTATAACCATTTTTTTATTTTAGAATCGTCTTCATATCCAGCCAATGGCTTTCTACAAACCGAATGCTTGTTTCTAACTCTCCTAATTTCAGAGACACCTCTGGCTTCTCAGATGTCTTTATAGCGTTATTTAGCCTTGTTATGACAATATCGTCGAGCTTCACAAATTCTTTGTACATAGCCGCACACAAAGGACAAAGTGCCAAGAACTGTGCCTCGTGTTCCTTGCTAAAAAAGATATTGGAAAGCGCCTCGACTGCTACGAAATAATACTGTCCATTCCTTTTTTTGAATGGTAATTCTTCTTTACAAATCTGACAGACCATCTGGTCATCGTCGTTCGTGTACTGCTCCCTAAGCCATAAATCTGGATCGACAGCACCCCTGGTTGTCCGGACGCTTCTATCACATTTTTCGTACTTCTTTTTTGGAGCTCCGCCAAGCTGCTCATTAAGTCGTTCCTGGCGACGCTCCGGGTTCGCTACCGTCCTGTTGGGGAAAAATGGTTTTTCCTTATTACTCCCTAGCCATTTCTTATATCCTTCTGGGTCTTTCTGCTTTAGCTCTGCCATTTCTTTTGCTTCTGCAAACGAATCAAACCCAAACTTTTTAGCGGTCTCTTCCGAACGTTGATACTCGGAAGTTTTTCTTTGTTTCTCAAGATCTTCCACTTCCTCTCGCTGACGGATTATAGTGCCGAATTCTAAAGCTTTTACCCATTGCCAACCATTATCAAAAAAAAACCCATCCGGAAGCAATTTTGAATCGGCCTCGGCTGGCTTAACAAATGTAAATTCTTTGGTTTCGTAGTTTTTTTGCGGAATCCATTCAGATATTTTCAATATGCGAATTACAGATGAATCGCCCTCAATTGAAAGGTTGTAGCGCCTATCTGGCCGGGACTGTTTATAAAAATAGTCTGTTTGAGGATAATACAATCCATTTTCTTTATGGATTATGATTTTCCAAATCAGTAATGAAATAGATATATTCTTCAATTGTAAAATATCTTTCAAATGTTCAATGGTGTAATCGACCGAATTATATCCCTCATGCTTTGCGATATCTAAAAGTGTTTTTGCACCCACTTTCTTGGCAAAGTTGCCGATTTTCCCAAGATCAACTCCACATGCTTTGTATTCCTGAGATAACGCCCGACATTCTATTTTATCATCATCTATTACTTCGTAATATGCATTCAAACCGGTTTCCATAAATGGGGAATCGAGATAAACATCACACGGTCGCCCCCACCTCTTATCTTCCATCTTTAAAATAAAGTAATTATTGAAGAGGCTTGCCCGCGATGGATCTTGTTCCACTAAAGCGACAAATCGCTTGATATCCTTAATGTCCGGCTCTAATGATTTAGGGTCAACTGTTTCATGGGAATACTGGGAATACTGGGAATATCTATTTTTTAAAATCGTCTCTATTTGCTCAGCCTCGCCGACTTCACGAACGCCAACAATCTCTAAGAATTCTTTCGCCTTTTTCCGCTGTTCTTCACTCTTGCCGGAAGCATAAACACCTTTTGCGACACGTGGCATCAACTCATCGTCTTCGACACCGACACTGGGGAAAAAGCATTCTCGACCAACGCTATAAGTCCCATTGTTTCTGCGTATGATCGGTAGCCTCCTTAACGAATCTCTGCGACGATCGGCAGCATAATAAGGAGATGACGGAGCATTAGACAAATATTCACCAAGCAACACATACAACCCCTGATGCCATTCATCTAATTTCCTTCCCAGCCAATTTTCAGTCTGATCAGAATATTCACTTAAAGCATTGACAAGGTCTTCAGTTGTACATTCCGAAATGTCTAAACTCAAAAGAAAATTATCTTCCCTCTGGTTTTTTTGGGGGGGGTTGGCAACCCACATTGGCGGGATGTAATCCTCGCCGAAAAGCATTGCAAAATCCTCGTCGAGGATAAGATTGGATAATTGTGCAGTACCCCGGAAAATGCCGGATGCCGCGGAATGGCCTCCCTGTTTCATTGGAGTCAGATCTTCATTCTGAAAGACCTGTATTAAGCTATTTTGAATTGGTTTATAAAATGAAGAAAGGTTATCCTTGTCATTAGGAAGCGTTGCCAGAAACCCCACCGTCAATAATCCTTGGTCACGTATGGCCGCCATAGACTCTGCAATAAAAGTCGCAAGATGATCCCGTAACTCATTGTTAGATGGACAATCGCGGACACTATCACGGGCCACGGTTGAGGCGAAGGGCGCATGAAGGTGAAACCGCAGATTGGATGTTTCCTTGTCTGCGGGGAAATAGATAGAGACTTGGCCATGCTCCAAAGGTCTGATCTCCCATCGATCAGTCCTTTTTCTCTTGCTCCGCTTATCTGGTTTTTCCTCATCCCGTACCTTGTTTTCGACCATGCTAAAGGCGACGGAAATCCGGCAAGACTTGATTTCTCTGTCCTCATCATGCACATCAACCATCTTTTCAAACCGCAAAAAAGCAACAGAAGTCGGCTCCGTACCTTCAGGATACTGAACGAAAATTTCAATTCTGTTTTTGTCCTTTGTGTTTCTCTCCAAAGAACCCATGGTAGCATTGGGCAAAAGGAATTCTATCTTCTGTATATTTTTCAGGAAAAGAAGGGTGTTTTCATTGAGCTGCCGTAGATTTCGTTCTATTTCGTTGCGGGCATTCTTTTTAGACTTTTTCGGGTTGTCAAAAGGGAACACAAAACGGGTAAGATTGTCTTCTCTCGAGCAGACAGCTATATCATCAGTATCAGGAACAACTAGATCACGGATTCGAAAATGGAAGTCACCGGAATGAATTTCCGGGGTATTTGTATAGGCAAATACAGCCTTGAAACCAACACCGAATTTACCAATACTAGTGTGATCATCCTTCTTGGTACTGACTCCAATACTTGTTATGGCTGCAACATTCGCTATCGAAAATAAACGATCGCCATTATGTTCGAACTCCAGACTGTCGTCATTGAGAATGAAGAGGACCTGTGATGCTCCCGCATCCTCGGCGTTCTGAAGAAGCTCATATATGAAGTGGGCATTATCAGGATACAGGTCCGTTAATAGACGTTTGATCCCGTCTTCAAAGCCGTTTTCTCGACTTGCTTCGACCCAATTTTTGCGATTTTCAGATAATTGTTGAATAGTTAATCCCATCAAAAACTCCCTGTAGATACTTCGATAATGCCATGTGTCACAGGTTCTGCTATGACATCTACCCTTTCAATGACTATATCTAAGGCCTGAATACGTCGAGCGTAATCTGTCTTAGCGGCGGCGACCTTGGATTATCTCATTCTTTGAAATTTTTCATTGTTTGCTTGTTTGGAACTGTTTCTCAAGAAGCGCTATCCGTGCCCGATGGCTCGTCGATAGACATTTCTCTGCGGTACTCTGCTAACTTTTGAGTGCGTGGACGATGTTTTGCGCGAGATTTAGGTCACAGCTTATAATGTTGTGCGTCCAGTTCATCCCATACAGATATTGACGTTGATGCAATCATCAACTTTCTTCTTTCAACTCCGCCCGGACAACTACCTGCAAATCAAAACGATGTTTTTCTCTGAAATATATCGTTGTATCTTTCTGAGCAAGGACAAGTTTAAGCTCATTTCCCTCCATCTTGCCAAAAAGTTCTCTCATGAGATCAGTTGAACCATTAGTGTGCTGGAACATCGCACTATCGTTCGGGCATAGAGCCAAGTAGTTTTGGAAATGGCGCTTTTGCAGTCCAGGTAGAAATTCGACTTTCTCAAAGTAATAACTTCCATTATCCAATTTGAAGGGGAGTTCTTTCTGGCAAATCTGGCAAATCATGATGTCAGATGAATCTGTATACTGCTCTCGGAGGTACTGTGCTGCTTCCTGTTTGACTTCATCACGTCCTATCGAGACCGAACGGATACGTTTTTCAGTGGTACGTTCGGGGGTATCGGTTGCCAGTTGCCCAATCAAGCTGGCACGGCGATCAGGATTACGGGGAGAATTGTCAGGCAACTCAACTTGCCGCTTACGTTCAACATCATTTTTGAATTGTTGTCGTTCTTTAGGGTCAAGTCCGGCAAACCACGTTGCATCGTTTAGCGACTGCGCATCGTCGAACCCCAATTCCTTGGCAAGTGCCTGCTTCTTGCTCTGCTCCTCGGACTTCAGGTGAGCGTTTTTTCCAAAATCAACCTTATTAAGCCATTCATACATTGAATAGAACTGGAAGTCTTGAGGTAGCTCATAACGTAAGGCTTCTGATGGACGTACGAAAGTGCCATTCCGTTGGGGAATCCATGCCGAGGTCTTAAGCTGATGCACGAGTTGTGAATCTGCAGTGTGCGGACCATTCGTTGCATTTTTTTGAAAAATTGCAAGATAAGGCCGTACAGCCAAGGAGCACATAGTCCGCCAAACTAGTTTTGAAAGTTCGATTGTTGGCTTTGACAAATTCAGGCCTGAAATCACATAATCTTTATTTATTGAAGACGATGTCCGTTTTTCCCCCTTAACACTGCGGAGAAAAGATACCTTTGGATTCCCACTGCAGCCCGTTTCAACTATTTCCAGATGCGTCTGTACATTGACCGCCTCTGCAAACTTCCTTAGTTTTTCTAATGGAATATCTGATTGATAGTAATCATAGGCCAATGCAAGTAGTGCCGTTTCACCAAATTCCTTATAATAGGCACTCAAACCTGTATCTAAATAGGGCGAATCGAGATAAACTTGGCTTGGCTTACCCCACGTTTCATCGGCCTTCTTAAAAATAAAGTAATCTTTAAAAATTATTGACTGAGCAGGTTCATTCTCTAGGAGGTAGATGAATCTCTTCATATCCTTTATTATGTCGCCCTTGAAGTCCGCTGCTGTGTAAAATTTCTGCAATATGGTCTTAGTTTGCTCAACCTCGCTAACAAATTTCTGTACTCCAACCGCCTCTGCAAACTTTCGCAGTTCATCCAATGATATTTCTGATTTCTCGTAATCTTCGGACAATGCTGATCGGGATGAGTTTTTTCCAAGCCGATTATAGTAGGCGCGCAAACCTGTATCCAAGTAAGGTTTATCAAGATAAACCTCGTTTGCGTTACCCCATTCCCCATCTATTTTTTTAAAAATCCTATAACCCTTAAAAATTCTCGCTTGGACTGATTCTTTCTCCACGAGGGTGATAAACTGTGCAATGTCATTAATGTCGGGATTGAAGAATTTGTTGTCCATGTAGCGTTGCTTCAGAATGGTCTCAATCTTCTCTGCCTCACCCACAGACGTTTGCACGCCAACAGCCACGGCAAATTTTCTCAATTTCTCCAATGGTATTCCTGCTTCTTCGTAATCCTTGGACAATGCTGATCGTGGTGCATTTTCACCAAGCGCATTATAGTAAACACTCACCCCCGTCTCTAAATAGGGCATATCGAGATACACCTGGCTTGGCTTACCCCACATTTCATCGGCCTTCTTAAAAATATGGTAATCGGTGAAGATCCCTACCTGTAAAGGTTCTTTCTCTACGAGGGAGATGAACCGTTTAATATCCTTCAAATCGGGGCTCGACCAACTGCCGTATATAGAGTAACGCTCTTGTAGAAGCGCCTTAACCTGCTCTGCCTCTCCTATTTCACATACCCCAATTTGATCCAGAAATTTTTTGGCATCCTCTTGATTGGTTTGGCTCTTGCCTGATGTATATACTTCCCTGGCAACACGCGGCAGGATATCCTCGAATTCCCCACCGTCGCTGGGAAAATAGCACTTGCCGGCGCGACTGTAGTCTCCGGTGCCAAGACGAACGATCTGGAGTGTTTTTAGGGAATCGGAACCATCGTGTACTACAACCTCTTTATATAACAATGAATACAACCGCTGGTGCCATTCGAGTGGCTTGGCAGCAAGCCATTTCATAAAATCAGTGTGTGGATTAAAACTACAACTATTAATGATTCGCTTAACAAACTCGTTAATGTCCCAACTGGTAATTTCCAACCCGGTTAAAAAACGATCTTGGTCGCTATTTTTCTGTGATGCGCCGATTGCCCACTGAGGTGGCTCTTCGTACCAGTCAAACAAAACCTTGATATCTTCCTCGGCAAGCAAGTCTTTAAGGGAAGCCTTAGCTTGCAATAAGTATTTGGCCGGTGCATGTGATTT
Organism: Pseudomonadota bacterium; assembly: GCA_043826415.1. Taxonomy (GTDB): domain Bacteria; phylum Desulfobacterota; class Desulfobulbia; order Desulfobulbales; family Desulfocapsaceae; genus UBA2270. Next base: position 187,102 of record JBDRQE010000023.1, on the reverse strand, counting down.
AGAATGCGTGGGAGTCAACGCCTCATTTTTCATTTCATCAATGATCGCAGTCCGAATCGATTGATAGCGTGGAGGGATGGCATCCTGTGGGTTGGGGAGCACACCGAGAAACTCGCCATTTAACAGATCCAGGTCACGAATCTTGTGTAAAGCCTCCGCCGCCAATTTGGAGAGTTGTCTGTATAGTGGCTCGTTGACAGGAGTCTCTTTGATACTGGCACGGCTTAGTTCCGGCACGAACGGTGCGTGCAGATGGAAACGCAGACCAGAGGTTTCTTTTTCAGCAGGAAAAAAAACTGCAACACGTCCAGGACTGGCAGAAACAATTTTGAGTTGACTTGGCAGTGATTTTTTGTGGTCATAGGCTGTGACCTTGGGCAAATAGCCAAGATCAAATGCTACTGCTATGCGTTGTTGCTTCTCTAGACCTTCCACCGGTTTTGAGAAACAGAGAAAGTGCGAGTTTGTTATTGTCTTGCCGCCTACCTGTTTTTGAACCTCAAGATGATGCTCGGTGTGCTCAATACGCAAGACCTCGCCAGCCACCTGTTTACCGATCTGCCAGCGAATGGCCTTGAGATGAGGCAAAAACAGAAGAGTCGTTTCGGCTAATTCCTCAAGTCCTGCTCGGATCTCTGCGTATGCATCTTGGGCGGTTTTTTTCGGATTATTGAAGGGAAACTCAAAACGGGTTTTTCCATCAGGCACCTGCTTTGTCTTTATTTCCAACGGCAATACAAGCTCGGTAATTTTGAAGGAAAAGGTCGGTGACCAGATGTGAGGGGTTTCTGAGTAAGCAAATACCGCCTTAAAGCCAACACCGAATCGACCGATTTTATCCTCCTCTGTCTTCTTGTTGCCCTTGCCAATATTCGTTATGCCCCAAACATCATCTTTGTCGAAAGGGGTACCATTATGCTCAAAGCTAAGTAATTTCTCTTCGAGGGAGAAGTTCGCTTCTGTCGCTCCTACGTCTTCGGCATTTTGAAGAAGCTCGTAGATGAAGTGCGCCTTGTCCGGGTAAAGCTCCTCAACGATTTCACGAATACCTGAAAAACGCTCATTAGCTAAAACATCCGCCAGTGGCTTATTCTCGGCGTAAACTTCTTCCATGAAATTCATGCCACTTCCTCCTTGATTACCGTAATCGTCCCAAACAGCACAGGCGTTGCATGAATGTCTCCGCTTCCCGCTGCCCGTTCAAGCTCCTGAATTCTTCGTTCATAATCCGCATTGGCTCGGGAAAGTTCACCTTGCCTCATTAAACGAATTTTGTCGTTGGTCGCTCGGTTTAGCTGATCCTCAAGGGCCTTGCATCGGGCACGGTGGCTTGCCATCAGACTTTGCCTCCGGTACTCGACTTGTTGCCGGTTCTCGGCCATGTGATTCGCTTGGGCAGCGGTCCATTTACTATGGTGGTGGACATCAAGCGTGTCAAATTGGGAGGTGTCGGGCAGTGCGGCACTTTCGGTGGTACAAGCCTCCTGCAGCAGCAAAAATAGCCTCTCTTCAATGACCGGGTCATAGGCAATCGGCATCAGGACTGCATCCTGTTTCACGCCATGCTTGGTCCAGCGATAAACACCGAATGGGTAGAGACCGGGAGGTTCTTCGGACATATTGACGGTAAGGTTGACATAGACTGGTTCTTCTTTCTTCAGGTGTAACGCTGCCTGCCGCACCAAAGGGTGGGTTACTGAGAGGAGGGTCGCCTTGCTATCTTCGACCGCAGCCTCTTGTTCAAAGGTCACTTGCAGCATTGGAGTTACGCCCTTTAACCATTTTTCCCACTCTCGGAAGACCGGTTCTGTGGACTTGGGCAACCGACGAAAGTCTTCAAGGAGTCTGTTTCGTGCTTCATGATTCAGGCGAAGAGTCTTGAGTGGTTTATCACCGAGCAGATAGTCCTGCTCTTTACCCAAACGGTCAGTCAGGTAGGTGGATACACATCGCTGAATGGACGAGGAAGACAACCAGTAACTATCAGCGGCTGCCACCTCCTTGTCTCTTTCCTGGCTTGGGATATTTAACCCGAAAAGTTCGGCCTGTTTAGATTCAAGCTCCTGTTGTTCCTGCAATTGGCGGATGCTGTTGTCGGAAAGCTGACATAGTCTGTTTTCTCTCTCAGTGGAAGTCAACTGAAAGTTTTCGGCAATGTCATGGATCTCCTGGGTAATCTCGCCCAAGATTTCCTCATTGCCGCCAATGGCGTGCTGAAAAACGCCAATGCGTTGCAAACACCTTTCGTAAATATCAGCATCCACTGTGCCGGGTGTGATCATATTGACGATAGCAACAGTTTTGCTCTGTTGGCCGTAACGGTCAATACGGCCAATGCGTTGCTCAATGCGCATCGGATTCCACGGCAAGTCGTAATTAATTAAACAATCGCAAAATTGAAAGTCTAGACCTTCACAGCCAACCTCGGAGGAGAGTAACACATCAAGGGCATTGGCATTTTCCTTGGGTAACGAGAATCTGTGCCTGAGTTCAGCGCGGTCATCATCCGGGATGTCACCATGGACGAGTCCAAACCGAAAGCCCTCACACGTCGCATACTTTGCAAGATAAGCCAGGGTATGCCGGAACGTGCTGAAAAGCAGGACCTTATTGTTGTCCAGGGCTTGCTTGTCCTGTAAGACTTTGATGAAGGCTTCAACTTTTGGATCATGAGGGTCAAGGTTTCTGGCATTTTCGAGGAGTCTTCCAATCTCTGGACGCACCTGATCAACAAAGCCAAGATCTGGCTCGGCATCGTCATCACCTACCGCCAAAAAATCAGGGCGATCAAGCTTGCCGTTTAGCATGCCATCAAGCAAAGGTACCAAGCCATACAGACAGCTTGCCGCTTGGCGGCGGACTGTGGTCATCATAAACTTGACGTTTTGATTTCCGTGGTAAAAAGCCAAAATCCGGGCAATGATATCGAGCAACCCATCATGGAGGTTTTGCTGGGGTGGAGTAAATTTGACAGTCAGGGTCTCAGGCTTTCGGGTCGTAAATTCCCCTATGTCCCGGCGGCGTGTACGATTAATGAGTGAGCTGAAGGTATAAAGCTCTTCAATCGAGCGGGTTAGGCCAACTCTGGCAACATCGTCAAGCTGATTTTCCGAAAGGCGGTCATATGCCCCTTGGAATGCCGGAGACTCACGGAGAAAAATACGACCCCATTCTGTCTGACCCGCTTCATCCAGTTTCGCTTGCGTCTCCTGCGCCCATTCCGTTTTGCCAGCCCGGCAGTGCTGAACAGCGGCATTGATGAAGCGATTCGGTTCGGCCATCTGCGCAAAACTGACCGGGTCGATGATGAGATCAGGACGAAGGATATTCAGCAGCGTGTAGAGGTCTTGACTACCGAGTTGCACAGGAGTGGCGGTCATGAACACCACCGCTTCGGCATTGTCGCAAAAGTACTTGACCCCTTGATGTAAATAAGTCGACGAGTTCCGAAGATGATGTGCCTCATCAACGATAACTAGGTCAAACTTCGGAGGTGGATCGAGCTTCAACAATCCTTGATCTTTGGCCCTGCTACGACCTTCTCGACCGAAAAGCAGGTCTGAATCAAAGAGTGAAAAAGGAATAATTGTTCTAGCGTACTGATCTGGCCACTCACCGTCAAGATTAGTTTCGCGCAAGCAATGTCGCAAAAGTGGTCCATCGAAGGCGGTGAAGTGTTCATCGAATCGTTTCATCTCAAGAAACCATTTGCGCTCCGCCACAAGCGCCTTGGGGCAGATGATCAACACGGATGAAAGATCCATGCGGGCTCTGAGTTCTTTGATGATGAGCCCTGCCTCAATGGTCTTGCCGACACCAACTTCGTCAGCAATAAGCAATCTGGGGCGGTCAGCCCTGATGAGTTTCAAGACGGGACGGTATTGGTAGGGGACAAATTTGACACGACCAGAACGGAGTGAATAGAGATTGCTGGAAGAAGGGGCAAGGAGTTGGAGGCTGGTCAATTGTGCGTGCATAGCTTCTACAGTAAGATATTCGTGCTTATCGCTGACGAGGTTGACGGATTGAAGTTGGCTTTCGTAGTAGGTTGCTTTGGCGTTATTCTGGAAGACCCTGTAGCGTCGCTCTCCTGGGCCAGAGGCAAGAACCTCAATGACTGGCATGATTATCGATGGATCTGACCGGAGGCAGACCAACTCACCAGCAGAAAACAGAGCCAAGTGCATTGTAGGCGTGTCCGCTGGTGATTGTTTAGGTTGTTGTTCAGCACAGGGCAGCTTGTTATGCATTGATGGGGGCATTATCGTTTCATCAAGTGCCGTGCGCCCTTCCCCGGCAAGCTGCTTGACTGTCTCGGTCTTACGTGACTCTATTTGGGACAAAGCGGTGGTCGAGGCACCGATAACAGATAGAAGGCGTCCAAGAGTGTCAGTATCTCGATAGACTTCGCTCAAAGAAATTTCTTGAGATGACAAATGTGCCCATTTGTTGCGGACCGTCTGAAGTTCTTTAACCCAATTCCGTGCCTCTCTGGGAAGAGATAATGCATTGGATAAATCATACCAGTTCTGGTCGAGGACCCGTAAGAGACCCGCAAAATCAAGATCCTTAAGTCCTTTGAATCCTTTCTCCTGCACGAGGCGCTGTTGTTGGAAGGATAATCGTTCCACAACAAGCTTCTGCCACCAGTTCACATCGAGAGGAGGAAGTACGCTGAGCAAAAACTGAGTCAGTTCTCTTGTTGCAAGTTTTATCAAATCATTCATCTCAATTACCTTTTCCCTATAAAAAATTAATTAATATCAGCATGATTACCTACTATTTATAGATAGTTCAAGCAGACAATATTTTTTTAATTGAGGCAGGTTTAAAAATGGATATCAGAGAGACTCTGGTTGTGGTTATTTGTTCAACAGAGCCTATTTGCCGGCAGGCAGTTCAGTCGCATCTCAGGCAGATGTATTGATCAGATAATTCCTCCCGATCAGATAGTAACTTAACTTCTTGGTCTTTCTTATATGTAAAACGATAATGCGGCATGACTCAATCCTATTTGAAAACAATGAAACACGTATTTTAACTGATAATTCGTTTTATATTGCTTATTGCGGATATTCTCCAGTTCGTCGCGCAGATTCAGGAGCAGGGGTTGCACAGATATCAAGCATGGCAATTTTTCCATTTTTAATCTTCACCAGAACAGTTGAAATCAGATTATCATGACTATCCTTGGCCATGACAACACAGTTCCCAAAAGGATATTCATCCAATTCAGCGATTTCAGCATATGGCTTACCATCGGACTGAGCAATAACCTTCAACTTGGCTCTTATATGTTTCAGGTATTCCTCTTTTCCAATCATCTTGCTTAACATCCATTGAGAGTTGTATCGCAAGTCATCGGCCAGGAATGGCTCCAGATGCTCCGTGTCAAATGTATTTATCATTCTGGCATATGCTCTCAGTGCTTCTATTTCTGCAAGTTTACCCATCATTTTCCCCTTTCTTTAGTTAGTTTGATCAATCCTGATACATAAATTTCTCAACGAGTAGAAGAAATCATTTGGCTTACTATACGACACGTGATAGGACAAATAGTGACCGACCAAATAAAAAAGGATATAACTATGGCAAAATATAAACCGCAGCATTCGCGACTACTTTTTATTGACCGCGAGATAAACACGGGCCGATATCCGAACTGTAGCAGTTTGGCAGGAGAATGGGAGGTGAGTTGCAAGACAATCCAGAGAGATCTGGATTACATGAGATACCAACTCAATGCTCCACTGGAATATTCAGCAAAACATCGTGGGTATTTTTATACAGAGAAGAATTTCAAGTTACCGGCAATTGATATTAAGGAGAGTGACCTGTTTGCCATCTACCTTGCCGACAAACTGCTCATCCAATATGAAGGGACACCGCTCTATGACAGTCTGTGTTCTGTCTTTCAGAAGATCGAACATTCACTTCCGAACAAGGTCTCGCTTGACTTTGGTAATGAGCCCTCTCGATTTACAGTTTTTCCACCATCTAACACCATCATTAGACCTGGAATATGGGAAACTGTTTCCAGCGCCATTCGTTTATCACATAGACTGGAAATAGAATACCAGACACCGGGACGTGACCCTTCAATACGAATGCTGGATCCATATCATGGTGTGAGGTATGAAGGTGACTGGTATGTGGTAGGTTTCTGCCATCTACGCAAAGATATCCTCACCTTTAGTCTGGCCAGGATAATCAATGCCAAGATGCTGCCAGATGTTTTTGAGATTTCAGACGACTTTGATTTTCATAAACTGACAGGTAGCCATTTTGGTGTCCACTGGAGTGACAACGAGATTGAAGTGAAGATTCTCTTTGACAAATCTGTAGCCGGATACATAAATGAGAGAAAATGGCATCCATCTCAAGACGTTTTACAAAACCCTGACGGTTCACTGATTTTATCGCTGACCGTGAACCATCTGCTTGAGCTGAAACGCTGGATTCTGTCATGGGGAAATATGGCACAGGTGTTGGAGCCAAAGAGTTTTGTAGATGAGGTCAAACAGACAATTGTGGTAATGCAGGAAAGATATCAAAAAACTGATAATTCCAGATGTTCAGATCTTTTGGAACTATCTTGACTTTCAGGCAACTACACTCCAAGATATAAGACGGAAATAATAGATATTTCTTTTTTAATTTTATTTCTTGATGAAGGGCGAGTTTGTCTTTTGACTTTGTGGTTTTCAGGAAATTTGGACAAGAAAATGATTGTTTCTGTTCAAAAAATACGACAACTCAGATAGGGGTAATGAATGATAGATGATCATATTTTATTCAAAATTTTGATTGAATGGGCTGAGTCGGGATCACCAAAATCATACACAGATTTATCGAATGCATATCAGGCAAAAACAGGTGAATGGCATGAGCCTCACGGGAGTTGGGACGTGCCGCTTGGCAAGTTAAATAATCTACTTGCTGCAAAAGGTGCACCTGCCATCTCCTCGCTGGTTATCTTAAAAGGAGCCAATGAACCAGGTGGTAACTTCTGGGGATGTGCACCAAATGTTCCAGAACGACCAAAAGATGAAATGAAGCGGTTTACTGAATTGGACAAAATATGGAAAGCAGTTTTCCAATATGATTGGCGCAAAATATTAGCCTGAGTGTTCTATGAAATTATCCAAATCCCCAAGAAATATCGAATTATTTGAAAGAATTACTGCAATTACAATGGTTCGTTTATATGAACAATTTCCTACCCCTTTGGATATAAAAGCGTCATCAATCGGTTCCGAAGCTGCTTATGATGCTAAAGACTACAAAGAAGCATTTGACATAATTGCAAGCATTGCTGAACACTCAATTTCATTTCTAATTGAGGAAGGATTTCTGCGTATTAATCAATTTGAAAGAAAGACACTGACTGGCCCAGAATTTCCAGGCACTCGGTTAACCCTCAAAGGATTTACATTGCTGGGTAAAGTTCCTCCATCCATAGACGAGACTGTTGATCGGAGGCCTTTCGTAGAACAGCTCAAAAGTGCCGTTGAAGATGGAGCGAAAGGAACCTTAGATAATGTCATAAAATCAATGTTCTCAGGGGCAATTCAGCTAGGGATTTCAGCCATAAACAATATTTGATAACCTAATAAAATAATCGCCCAACCAAAAAAATAAGCTGACGTCGAGAAAGTCTGCCGCGCTAAGCGCTGTAAGTTCATTGGCGCCGCAGCGTATTTAGGTCGTTCGGCGTTGAAGCGAGCGCGATGATCGCTAGGAGGACGGATGAAGCCACAGCTTCTCGAGAAGTCACATGATGATCCGCTGCTGAACTCGATAGCCACGTGTATAAGCAGTATCGATTGCTCAGCCTACTTTTCTGACCACATCGGCCAGTCCCAGCCCGATCAGAAGATTATCGTCAGTCGTTTTCAGCATCATGTTCGGTTAGTCTTGGCTGAAGCCTTGTCGCACATCGAGTGGCGAATTGAACATTGTCCCAGTCACACTTGTCGAGATTCGATTGACATTTTTGGGCAGGGTGACGACTTCACAGTGGCCATTGAGTTGGACAAACACCGTGCTGATCAGGTGGCTAAGAAGTTCGTCTCGCGAATGGCAGTCCTGCCTGAGACAACGATTTATTTCGTGTCTCTCTGCTATCCAGGGACGGACAGAATGAATGCGTCGGAGTGCGCCAAGTACTTTGGCTACTGTTCGAATCTCTCGAGGCGAATGAAAAATCGCTACGCAGGGTTCATTATCAGTTAGCGACGTAGATTATACTTCGTTCTTGGTACGGCACAACATTCCTGGCAGTTAATGCCGAACAAACGGGTAAACGCAGACTGCGGGCAGCAGCGTTCCTCGCGTCAAGTTCATTGGGTGTCATTGGTTATCCTTATCGTTATGTTTAAGAGGAAAAATAGATGCGTGACAAGACAATTCTGCTAAAAACAAACACCATTGGTTCTGCAGTAACTATGTGTGAACCTATTATGATAGCAGTGGCATATGTTGGAATTGATTGGGGAAACTTCATTGATGCATCAAAAGTAGAAAAAATTATTGTATCTCCAACGATTGGCTCGAATCCTTATGCAATTGAAGAATTGGTTAAGCTTATCTCATGGGATAAGATTTTTTTCCTAGATAGTCTTCATGCAAAAATTTATATAGGAAAAGAGAATGCTATCTTGGGAAGCTCAAATTTATCCAGAAATGGTCTTTCAATAGCTGGTCTCGAGGAAGCTGCTGTTCAAATAAATGACAAATCAATAATAATTGAACTAACCAAATATTTCGGAGAATTAGAGTCGTTAGCTGTAGCTCAATATCCAGAAATTGAGAATAAAAAGAAAAAACTATTAGCTTTGAAAAGAGATTGGGCAAAAGCGGTGAGAGGATCAGTAATTAAAGAAAATACTCAGGCATCAATGTCATTACAGCAGTTTTCTCCATTATCGAATGATGACTTTTATATTGCCTGGTATCATCCATTTGATAATTACGATTATACGGACCAAGCAAATTCTATTAAATATTTCATAGAAGATGAGATGCATTTGGCAGAAGATGATGAAGTAGAAAAAGGGAAATGGATTTTATCTTGGAGATTAACAAGTAAAAATAGACCACATAAAAAGGTAAAGCCGAGCTGGATATTTATTGATGAATTAATTAGCAATGGAGTCTCTTCCGAAGAGGCGTATGACTATACTAAATTAGCAATTATGCGCAATGACAAGCCAAAAACTCCACCGCCTTTTGAAATCAATAATGAAGTAGCTAAGGCGTTCAATGACACTATATGCAAAGATAAGTTTGGACCATATTTTATTGGAGGAAATGAACCCTTCTTAATAAAAGACACCTTTATTGTTTTTAAAGATTTTGTCAATGAAATGAAAAAAAAAATCATTACATAAGAATCGCATTCACGCTGTCCCGCATCCCTGCACCAAATTTTGTAATATCTTTACGCTGGCTGCTCTTGCTGAGTTGGTTACCAATTTTACGGTGTGCAGGTGATGCAGGCCGTTATCAAAATCAAGATTTCTCCTATGAAGATTGCCCGAGTTATTGCATCATAATTTGCTGAGTTATTAACCCGTTATCATAAATGGCAGGAGCACAAGTCCAATGCCGACAGCAATCGATATCCAGACGCTACTAATAAAATATGGAAAAACACAGAGTGCGACACCACTGAGAAGAGCCATCATATTTACCTGTTTTCGACCATAGAGGATATACCCCATGCCAATGGATCCGAAGATCAATCCGGTGAATATTAGCGTTGTATCCATTTGCATCATTGTTCAATTGCTAGAAATTATGATTTTTATGAAATATTGGCAGAGGTATGGCCTGTGCGTTCTTTCAAGATGACAGGTGTCATCCGATTTACTTCTTGCGGTGGCTATATTGATGCGGTGCGCAAGCTCTGCAGGCTGCACATTCTACAATCCCGCCGCCTTAGCCACAGGCAGCTCTTGCCAATTAGTGGTATATGCGGGTGACTTTCTCCTCTGTTGCATAGACCATGGCTTATCTTCAGCTGTCGTCATACCCTACTGAATGGTACTACGCCCCCATTTACTGTTGATCCTGTCCAGTGCGGTCATCAACTGCTTATCTTCCTTCACTGCTAGCTGTGAAAACGAAAACAAATCCTGCTGCCTGTATCCCTGACTTACGATACCGGCGAGCATGACACCGGCCTTTCGATATCGATAACCTGGTCTGTACAACGATTTGAGGCATTGCAGGGCTGCGGTTATGAGCTCTGGTGTTGAAGAGGTAGGCTGATGCAGGGTAATCGTCTGATTATTCGAATAACTGGCCTGTTCGTCAAACGGTCCAGTTGTGACAAACAAATTCAGGGTCTCGGCATCAGCACCTTGTTTCCGAAGTTTTTCACCAGCTATTGAGACATAACTGATAACTGCCTCTCTGAGGTTGTCGAAGTCAGTTATCGGATGTCCAAATGATCTTGATGTAATAATCGATTTTAGACACGCAGGAGCATTTTCCAGTGAGATGCACGAGATCTCGTTCAGTTCCATGACGGTCCGCGCCCCGACGACAGTCGGATGCTTCCGGATCCATGTTTCATCGGCCCGTTTGAGATCAAGTGCAGTATAGATACCACGGTTGTTCAGCTTCTCGGTAGAACGTCTGCCTATTCCCCAAACATCATTAACCTCGGTCTTTTCCAGAACCTGGTCTGTTTGACTGTTGTCTGCAAGATCGAAGACACCCTGGAATTGTGTCTCTTTCTTAGCTACTCGATTAGCGATCTTAGCCAGGGTTTTGGTTGTGGCAATGCCGATAGATACAGGAATACCAACCTGTTTTCTTACTCTCTCCCTAAGTTCTGATGCATATTTACACCGGTCCCAAACTTTAGTTACGGGGAGTGATAAAAATGCCTCGTCAATCGAATACACCTCAATATCTGCCTCCATTTGTCGCAAGACATCCATCACTCGGTGTGAGAGATCCCCGTACAGCGCATAGTTTGATGAAAAAACATGAACATTATGCTTGGCAACCAAATGTTTGACCTTGAACAAAGGTGAGCCCATAGGAATCCCGAGCGCCTTTGCCTCATTTGATCGTGCAACAATGCAACCGTCATTGTTAGAAAGGACGACAACCGGTTTACCATTCAGCTCTGGCCGGAATAATCGCTCGCATGAAGCGTAAAAATTATTGCAATCAACGAGGGCGAAGACTTTCTTCATCGAACAAGCCAGTTAAAATTGATGGATACACTGATTGTTGCAGTAATCAATATCTGTTTCCCCACAGCGCCCGCAGTTCATACTAGGGGGTGTGGACACTATGACCGCACAAAAGCCAGCAGTGGCCCATAATCATACCGGTCTGCGGCACGCAGCGCATTAATATACTGTTTCCGGCAATCTCCGGCATCGACCAGGTTGCCGCTCCCCCAGGTAAAACGGGACTGTTTGAGCAGTTGCGCCAGAATAATATCAGTCATCAGACGGGCATGACGGCCATTGCCGTTGGCAAAAGGATGGATTGCTGTAAGCCGGTGATGAAAGCGCACGGCGATCTCATCCGGAGGGTAGGAACCATGCTCAATCCAGGCCGCGCAATCATCGCAGAGGATCCGCAGTTCCGTGGCTATCTGCCAGGCAGGAAGACCAATATTCTTGCCGGTCTTGCGGTACGATCCCGCCCAGCGCCAGACATTACCGAACATCAGCTTGTGCAGCCGCTTGGCAAAACCATCGGTGAGAATGTCAGGATGGGCGCGGCGGAAGGCCCAGACTTCGGCCTCAGCAATGTTTTCCTGCTCCCATCGATCCAGCTCGGCCCGCGTGGTGATGTGAGAGAGCAGCAGCCCTTCAGCTTCATCGGGATCAAGTGGAGTTGCCCCCTCCGGGGTGTCGAATATCATGGTTTCATATTCCATAGATCCTTGGGCGTCTCACGCGCCAGCTCCTCGATGGCACCATCCAGGGAAGCCTGTTGCTCCTTGCCGGAAAGCCCCTGTGCCTCAAGAAGCATGGTGTGGGATACCCGTTGCAGCCGCTCACCAGCCACCACCCTCGCCTGTGTCCTTACGGTCTCCTCAAGCGTTGAGCGCGGAACAAGAGCGTAAACAAAAACACAATCCAGAGCCTCAGCCACCTGCCGCATGGTTTTGAGCGTCAAGGCGCCCGATGGCTCGCTCTGCTCCAGCTTATGAACGCGGGGCTGGGAGACCTGAAGCCGCCCAGCCAACTGCTTACCGGACATGCCCAGCGCCTCGCGTACTGCCCGTATCCATCCCTTTGGGGGCAACTGTAAACTCTTTACCTCACCGAACCTGGCCAGGGTGGCATCGAGCTGCCGCCGGGCAATCTGTTTATATTTCGTGTTCATAAAATAACCTTTTTGTTATTCGCTATAGATATATAAATAATATATTCATTATATAATCACGAATAGAAAATAATATCAAAGTTATTTTAAGATTAGAGAACACACCTTGAGCTGTAAAGCAGATCACGCAGTCACTCTCCCTGCAATGCAGGGAATGGCGCTCCTCTTATCCTCTATATGTTTTATCCTGATCGATATAGTTGAAGTGATAGACCGGTTCTCCCCGAGTTGTTTTTAGAGATCTTTAACAATGATAGCCTCGTAAAAAGTCCAAAACTTTTAATCTGGCACCATAGTTCTTGAAACAAGAGGTGGAGACGTAAAAAAGAACCAGCAAACCCGTTGAGAACACATCCTGCATAAAGCACAAATTAAACATTGTGCTTAATTATTGCTTTACTTTGCCTTGATTTTTGCATAAATATATGCAAAATTAATGCATAGAGGCTAATGACCTTATTTTAATCATATGAGTTTGTGTATTGGAAGTATGAAAAAAAGAGTCACAACAGGATGGGTTTACCCAGGAAAAAGTGGAACGCCGACAATACAATCTTAATATCCATCTGAAGGGGGAAGTGATGACCCCCGATGAAGTCGCCAGTTTTTTCAAGAAGAGTACCAGTTGGGTTTACAAAAACTGGAAAATTCTGGGCGGCGTGAAACTCGGGGGCTCCCTGTTTTTTCCCAACCAGAAAGAGATGTATGATTTGTTATTTCAACAAAGGAAACCCGTGGGAGTAAGCCATCATTCACAAGGGAAACAGGAATCCAGAAACCCCGTTCAAGATCAGATAAAAAAACAAACAGAGCAAAATAAGCAATTGGGAAAAATTGAGAAAACTGCCTCCGGTGGAGAAAACTCTAACAGGCATGGCCTTTTCGGACCTTGTTGATCAAAAGCCCTAATAATCTCCACTCCAACATGACCCAGCGCTCCTATTAAACAGTTTCCTTCTCACCAGAACAGGCAAGAAAACCGGTCCGATTGACAATAATACACCAGCAAGGGTATTATCTATAGCGGATGTTGCCAGTTTCCTAACCATAAAAAGCCATTACAGAATTTAGATGGCAGGAAATCGGTGGTGTAAAGCTTAGAGGGTCTCTATTTTTATTAAACTAAGAGGAACTCTATGAGTATTTATTTTGTGAAAAACAAAGGGTGGAGGTACGACTTCAACCTCCTAGGGATCAGGCACACGGAAACCTGGTTTAAAACAAAAAAAGAGGCACAGCGGGCCGAATCACAAAAAAGGGAGGAGCTACTCAATCCACCGCTAATTCATACCACCAAGACCGATGTTGGCTTCTTAGAGTTAGTCAACTTACGCCTGGATAATGTCAAAGCATACAACTCCGCAGCGTATTATCGAGACTACTGTTATATGGCAAAAAGATGGTTTGCCCGCTGGGGTAAACTTGATTGCAAAGATATCACATCTTCTATGATAGAAAAATTTGTCCTTACCCGACATAAGGTTTCTTCACACACTGCCAATATGGAAATTCGTTATTTACGAGCAACTTTTAATTTTGGCAAAAAGAGGAAACTCATCGATTTTAATCCTGTTGATGGGCTGGCTTTCCTGCCAGTTGATAAACGGATCAAATATGTCCCGCCAGTTGAAGATATCGAAAAAATAATACGAGTGGCTGATCCAGGAACTCAGGATTACCTGATCACAATTTGCGATACCATGGCCAGGGTGAGTGAAGTTAATAATCTTTGCTGGAATGATGTCAATCTGACAAACAGGTATGTAATTCTTTATACCAGAAAAAAGAGAGGCGGCCATCTAACACCCAGGAAGGTCCCTATGACATTGCGTCTTTTTGAAATTTTGTCCAAACGAAATGCAGCGAGAGACCCAAAAAGACCTTGGGTGTATTGGCACAGGTATTTTGACAGCAAGGCAGGGGTGTGGAAGGAAGCCCCGTACAAAGACCGGAAGCTTATCATGAGAAGCCTGTGTAAAAAAGCAGGTGTTCAGTATTTTAGATTTCATGCCCTCAGGCATGCAGGTGCTTCGATCATGGATAATAATCAGGTGCCGATTGGAACCATTCAACGAATCCTGGGTCATGAGAATCGTTCAACAACTGAAATCTATCTACATAATCTTGGCAATTCCGAGGTTGAGGCAATGATGATTCTTGAGCGAGGAATGCAAGCTTCTCACACAAATTCACACACGGATTCACACACGGAAACAAAAAGGGTTTATGTGGAAACCACATAAACCCTTGATTTTACTGGAGCCGATATGCGGAGTCGAACCGCAGACCTACTGATTACGAATCAGTTGCTCTACCAACTGAGCTATATCGGCTTGATGAGATGAGACCCCGGAAAAGTAGTTCCAGTAATTATCAATTTTATGGTACTGTGTCAAGATCGGATCAATACAGACTCACTGATAATTTAACTTGAGCCTTTGGGTTCCTCTCATCACATTATGTTTTACCCGTCACTCTTCCTTGCCTGCGTTCTCTTGCTGACGGGCTGTTCAGATTCGACCATCCCCTCTGAACAATCCAACAAAAGGGACTCGCAGGCAAAATCCATTATCAACCCCGAGGAGAATGGATGCAGACGCTGTCACATGGTAGTTCAGGACAAGAACCATGATTATTCCTGTTCAAGCTGTCATGCCGGCAAGGACTCAAGCAATGATCAGAACGACGCCCACAGTGGTCTAGTCTCACAACCTGCCCACCCGGCATCAATGACCCAGTTCTGCGGCAGATGTCATCCCGACCAAGTGACAGGAACAGCGCACTCAATTCATTCTACCCTGAGAGGCAAGGTCAATCTGGTCCGCAAGGCCTTTGGTGCCGAGCAGGAACTTGATACGCTTACCCAAATCCCTATTACCGATGCGCCGAAAACAGCCCTGCAACTTGCAGACGACATGCTACGTCGTCGCTGCCTGCGTTGTCACCTTTATTCCAGCGGTGACCCTTATCCCCTTGTGGGTCATGGAGCAGGATGCGCAGCCTGTCATCTTGATTTCACCAATGGCAAGCCCACCTCTCACACCTTTCTGGCAACGCCAGGTGATAAGCAATGCCTGCAATGTCATTACGGAAACTGGGTGGGGGCAGACTATCATGGCCGCTTTGAGCATGATTTCAACGAGGAGTACCGCACTCCCTACATCACCAAGGAACCGGCCACCCGCGCCTATGGCGTTGAATATCATCAATTAACCCCGGATATCCATCAGCAGAAGGGCCTGATCTGTGTTGACTGCCATGGTGGCGCGGAACTCATGAACAGCCTGAAAACCAAGACCATACTCTGCCAGGATTGCCATCTCCAAGAGAACTTAACAAAATCCCTGCCGGCCAATGTGACTGAGGAAAAAGGAAAATATCTTCTCCATTCCAAGGGTGACAAGCTGCCTCATGTAATCCCGCTCATGCGTGATCCTGCTCATACCGCCTTTAAAGATCAAATAAGCTGTCAGGCATGTCATGCCCAATGGTCCTTCAATGATACGGGAACGAACCTGCTCCGCAATGACACCAGAGAGAATGACGACTTCTGGAGGCTGACTACTCAGGGCAGTTGGGAGGTGGAAAAGATTCTCACCTATAATCTGAACCCCGATTATCCCACCACTCTGCCGCCAGTCATGCTTGACAAGATCAATGGTGAAGAAAAAAAAGGAATATGGCATCAGGGATATATCATGCGCCGCTGGGAGACAGTGCAACTTGGCAGGGACAACAGCGGCAGGATATCGGTCATGCGCCCGGTGCTGGATCTTCATCTGTCATGGCTTGATGAAGAACATAAGATACGTTTTGATGCCATTCAGGCCCAGTCGTCTGACAAAGGATTACAACCCTATACTCCCCATACCACGGGACCTGCGGGGATGTTTTACCGACAGCGCCTGCAGGATTTTTATCGATTGGAAGAAAAAAAGAAAGCAGCAACTGAAAAGAAACAACAAGGACAACAACAGGCGAACTGAGGGGCTCAGAAAATTACAAGCCGTTATTCTTTATCCGGTTCACAGCCCCTAGAGCGAGAACCAGATAAGCCGCTGTAAAAAAATAAGCGGCCTTTGATGTAACCGAAGCGGCATAAGGAGCCGTTACGAAATTGATATAAATGACCGTGTTATTTCGTAACGGCTCCTAAAGTTAAAGTATGGGGGACGTTAAAAGTATCAGAAATCAGCCATCCAAGGCCCTGTCCTGATCCGCCAACCGCACCTGCTCCATGAAGGCGTGCAATTTATCCACATCTTTGATACCTGGCGCCCGCTCCACACCAGAATTCACATCAACCCCAAAGGGACGCACCAGCTTTATTGCCTCCCTCACATTTTCAGGGTCAAGGCCGCCGGCAAGAATCAGGGGCGCTTGCAGCTGCAATCTGCTAATGATCCGCCAGTCAAAGACCATACCGGTCCCTCCAGCTATCCCCTTACTGTAGGTATCCAGCAGAAAACCCTGCGCCATCTCGTCATACGGGGTAAAAAGATCGGCCTGTGTATCCCCGCTGACCCGGAAGGCCTTGATCACCTTGCAGGGAGCTGCCGCACGAGCCAGACGCTCGCAAGACTTTGGCTCTTCGCTGCCGTGCAACTGCGCATAAGAAAGGCCGCAATAGGCAATAATTTCTTCGATTTCCTGAGGATCACGATCGACAAAGACACCTACACAATCAACAAATGGCGGCAAATCAGCAATGATCTCCCGCGCATTCTCCGGCAAGATATGACGCGGACTCTCGTCCACAAAGATAAAACCCAAGGCATCCACCCCGGCCCGTACTCCTTCTTCTGCATCGTAACGATTAGTGATGCCACACATCTTAACCCGCGTCCTTGCGGCCATAATCCCTCCATCTTCTCTTTAACAGTTCAAAGTGCCTTGCAAAAATTCAAAACACCCTGCCAATGACTCAAATTCAGATGCTGTTGTGCATAAAAAAACAAAAATTTTTTTCTCTTTTTAAGCACAGCACCTTGTGCCGCCTATGGACATTCAGATGACCATATTATTTATTTTACAGACACGGCTCACGCAATCCCTGCAAGGTATTGCCACCGACAGCACCCCGCATAAGGGTTTCTCCAATCAAAGCGGCTGTAATCCCCGCCTGCTGAAGACGCTGGAGATCGGCCGGTGTCTTCAGTCCCGACTCACCAACCACCGGAATATCAGCAGGGATCAATTTTTTCAGACGAAATGTCGTCTCAATATCCATGGAAAAATCCTTGAGATTACGGTTATTCACCCCGACAAGGCTGCAACCGACGCCAAGTACCACCTCGAGCTCCTGCTCGTCATGAACCTCAACCAGAGAATCCATGCCATAGCCCCGGGCACAGGCCTGATAATCCTTCAACTGATGGGCATCAAGGATGGAGGCCATGAGTAATATGGCATCAGCTCCATGGACATGGGCCTCTTCGATCTGCAACTCATCAATAATAAACTCCTTGCGCAGCACTGGCAGCTTCACTTCCTCACGAACCTGAAGCAGATAGAGCAGACTGCCCTGGAAAAACTTTTCATCGGTCAGCACCGATATGGCCTGAGCACCGTTATCTTCATAATCCCTGGCAATGGTCACCGGATCAAAATCAGGGCGTATCACTCCTTTGGAGGGGGAGGCCTTTTTGATCTCGGCAATGATGGCCACCCCTGGATAATCGAGTAGCGCCTGACGGAAGCCGCGAGGCGGATCAATGGCTTTATGAGCAAACTGGGAAGGGAGATGGATTCCACGCGCCTTCAGGAGACGGACTTCTTCTTTTTTCTGAGCAACAATTGTATCTAAAATCATCGTATATTCTATTAAATAAACATGTAATCAAACAAAGAACATGAACTATCAGTTCAGATCCCGGCAGAAGGCCACCAGCTGATCAAGCTTGGCCAGGGCCTTTCCGGAATCAATAATCTCTGCCGCCATCTTCACACCGGCCTGCAGATCGACAGCCACTCCTGCGGCCATCAGCGCTGCCCCGCTATTGATGAGCACCATGTCACGCCTGGCGCCCTGCTCTCCGCCCAGGATGGCCCGCACCTGAGCGGCTGATTCCTGAGCAGTGGCTCCGCCTTTGAGATCGGCAAGTGTGGCGCGCGGCAAGCCAAGTTGCTCCGGGGTTATAGTATAGGTATTCACCTTACCCTCATGCAAGTCAGAGACCCTGGTACTGCCGGTGACCGTCAATTCATCAAGATTCCCCTCGCCATGGACGACCAGCGCCCGCTTGGAGCCAAGCCTGCCGAGAACCTCGGCCAGGGGCTCGGTCAGCTCAGCAGCAAAGACACCAAGCACCTGCACATTGGCGGCGGCGGGATTGGTCAGCGGTCCCAGAATATTAAAAATAGTCCTGATCCCTATCTCACGCCGTGGGCCAATGGCATGTTTCATTGCCCCATGCAGGGCAGGTGCAAACAAAAAGCCGATGCCAACCTCCTGAACACAGCGACCAATCTGATCCGGTGTAAGCGTCAAGGCAACGCCGGCAGCCTCAAGAACATCAGCGCTGCCGCAATGACTGGAGACGGAACGGTTGCCATGTTTGGCTACTACCACTCCACCACCGGCCACCACAAAGGCGGAGGTGGTGGAGACATTAAAGGTTCCGGAGCCATCACCGCCAGTCCCGCAGGTATCCACCACAATGCCGCCCTGACTGATGTCAACACCGGTTGCAATGGGAGTTGCCATTTCCCGCATAACCCGTACCGCCCCGGTGATTTCGGCAACAGTTTCCCCTTTCATGCGCAAGGCGGTAATGAAAGAACCTATCTGGGCAGGGGTTGCCGCCCCGCTCATGATCTCATTCATCACATCAACCATTTCATCTTCGCTGAGATCCTGAGAGAGTACTATCCTGGCAATTGCCTGTTTTATATCCATTTTAGTCTGTAGTCTTTTAGTCTGTAGTCTTTTGGCCTGTCACCCTGCCTGCTATGGCTCACATGACTGTCCTGCCTAAAGATCTACAGACTACCTGCCGATCACCTCTTCAAGAGCGAGAGATAATCAGGGCGCATAAAATTCTTCAGCAGAGTAATACCCGCCGGGGTCATGATCGATTCAGGATGAAACTGCACCCCTTCAATGGCCAGGGTTTTATGACGCAGCCCCATGAGCTCTCCCTCATCACTGCGGGCGCTGATCTCAAGACAATCGGGCAGGGTCGCCTCTTCTACCACCAACGAGTGATAACGCATACCGTCAAAAGGGTTCGGCAAAGAGGTAAAGACACCCTTGCCATCATGAAAGATGGGCGATGTTTTACCATGCATGATCCGTCCGGCGCGCACAGTTGCCCCGCCAAAGGCCTCGCCCATGGACTGATGGCCAAGGCAGACCCCGAGGATGGGAATTTTTCCGGCAAAATATTTGATTGCACCAATGGAGATCCCCGCCTGCGACGGCGTGCATGGGCCAGGTGAAATCAACAGTCGATCGGGATGCAGCGCCTCGATTTCTTCGAGCGTGATCTTATCATTCCGAAAAACCTTGATCTCAGCATTCTCACCCATTGCAGCACTGTTGCCGGCAATGGTCTGAACAATATTATAGGTAAACGAATCGTAATTATCAATGATGACCAGCATGATCTCAAACCCCACAATCAATTACGAATTACGAATTAGTAATTACGTATTTTTGTCTTTTCATTCGTAAATCGTAATTTTTAATTCGTAATTGTTTCTAAAAACCCTTTTCTGCAAGCTCAACAGCACGACGCAATCCCATGGATTTATTTATGGTCTCTTCAAACTCACTTGCCGGATCAGAGTCATAGACAATGCCCGCCCCCGCTTGAATCCACAGATCCTGCCCCTGCATGACAAAGGTACGGATGGTGATACAGAAGTCCATATTCCCGGAAAATCCAAAGTAGCCTACGGCTCCGGCATAAGGGCCACGCCGCTCCGGTTCGAGCTCTTCAATGATCTCCATGGCCCGGATTTTGGGTGCCCCGCTTACCGTCCCGGCAGGAAAACAGGCATCCACCACGTCAAATTGATCCTTACCCTCGGCAATAATTCCATGCACCGCAGACACCAGATGCATTACATGGCTGTACTTTTCCACGACCAGCAGATCTTTGACCTCAACGCTGCCATCACGGGCCACCCGCCCAACATCATTACGACCGAGGTCAACAAGCATCAGATGCTCAGCCCGCTCCTTGGGATCAGCAAGCAGCTCAAGTCTCAGAGCTTCATCCTCAGCAGGTGTAGCGCCCCTTTTCCGCGTGCCGGCTATAGGCCGCAGCTCAACATTTTCACCATCCTTGCGTACCAGGATTTCAGGCGAAGAACCAATCTGTACCAGCTCGCCCAGTTTAAGGAAAAAGAGATAGGGACTGGGATTGATATGGCGCAGGGCGCGATAAAGGGTCAGCGGGGCAAGCTCTGTCCTGGTATGAAAGCGTTGGGATAATACTACCTGGATGATATCACCAGCCTTGATATAATCACGGGCCCGTTCCACCATGGCCTTAAACTGCTGCGGTTCCATATTGGAACTGAACTCATGACCAGAGGAACAACCGGCGATATTGGAGGCCATACACTCAGCTGAGACAGGCGCCTGCAGGCGGGCAATCACCTCGTCAATCTGCCTGGTTGCACCGAGATACACAGATGCCGCATTTTCTTCCGTCAGTCGCACCCAACAGACCACGGTCACGGTCTGCCGAAAGCTGTCATGAACCAGTACCATCCTCGGCACCATAAAAGACGAATCAGGAAAGTCAAGTGAGGGCTTTTCATTCGGCAAATCTTCCATAAAGCGAACCATATCGTAGCCGAGAAACCCAACCGCACCACCACAGAAGCGGGGCAGATCACTGTTCACCTCAGTCACCGCAAAGCTCTCCACCAACTGCTTCAAGGCCTTCAGTGGATCACCGCTATATTCAACTTTCTCTTCCTGGGAATCATGGATGGTGGAAATCTCAATCTGGTCTCCCTTAGACGAAAAGGTCACCAGAGGATCAAAACCAATAAAGGAGTAGCGCCCCCATTTCTCGCCGCCCTCCATGCTCTCAAAAAGGAAGACATGACTCTGATTCTCAGCCACCTTGGCAAAAAGAGTGAGAGGGGTATCGAGATCCGCTATTATTTTTCGATAAACAGGAACAAGGCCGGCCTTGCCCTTCAGGTCCTGGAAGACTTCGAGGTCTGGACAATGATTGTATTGTGACATGCTGACTGATCTGCAAAAGGATAATAATGAGGACAACTCTTCTTTTTACCCATGAGGGCACTCAGATGAATCCATTCTATTGAATTGAATAATACTGACAGCGGTCATCGCTATTCACGCCCACAAGTTGGATCCTTCACGGAGCTCACCATGATGCCGCGCCGTCACCGGCACTCGGCGTTCCGCACGGGGTAATTTTTCCGAATGTCAAACTGAGTTGATCGAGACTCTACCACATATTATTTCATATGAAAACAGCATAAAAAAAGGCCATGAAATCTGACGACTCCATGGCCTTTACAATGGTACACATCCAACTTTCCGGCAATCTTATTTCATGCCGGGCACCTGCTAAAACCGCTTACGCGGCTGCCTGCATATTGTTGACACGCTTGGTCAAACGAGAGACCTTACGAGAGGCGTTCTTCTTGTGAATGGTTCCCTTGCAACCAGTTCTGGCAATAACGGGAATGGCGACCTTCAATGCCTCCTGTGCCGCCTCAACAGAACCTGCGGCAACTGCCTCGTCCACCAGACGGATTACATTTTTCATCCGTGTTTTAATGGCACGATTACGCAAACGTTGAGCTGTTGCCTGACGATTTCTCTTTTCTGCAGATTTATGATTAGCCACGAATTTCTCCTGTTGTTGACTTACTCGAATTGTAAACCGGATTTACCGGTAATGTTTATTATAAGATACAGACACAAAAAGTCTGACTTTCCTTAAAAGAACAAACAAATTTAATACGACAGAAGACTAAAGTCAACAATTATTGCCATCTGTACGATTGATTATGCACCTTTTATGGCCGCACGCATCTTTGTTTTTTTATCATGAACAACTGGATATCTTCAGAAAAAAAAGAGAATCTCACCCCTTGCCCCCCCGGTCTCTTCCTGACTCACCCCACATTCACATAAAGCCATAAAACAAATAGAGACTCAAGGCAATCCCCAGAATTCCCAGTATGCCATTGACAGCCACCCCCGCCTCAAGATTATACCCATGCGGAATTTCGACGGCCTCTATCGTCTTGAGTATACGTCGGTGCTGCAAAATTGAATAATACGCAATAAATGATGCCAACAGAATAAATGACAACCCGATAGAAAATGCAAGATGCCGTTGAAATAATTTAATCTCAGATCGACCTGAAATTTCGACAAACAAACTGAATCGCTCGATAACAAACCCGAAAGCCATTAAAGAAAGGCTGGTTCTATTCCAGGCAAGCAAGGTACGCTCCGCTGCAAAGAGAACTCTTGGGTCATTCAATTGTGACATAATTTCCTTTAGATACTCCTGCTGTTTTTGCCATTCTGATGATGTTGCCCCTCCTGCGTGATCAGGATACAGCAGATGAGATGCCGGCTTTTCCAGGAGGCATTACCCCAGGCTGAACTTTGTGCTATCCTTCTTTTATCGTGAATTCAAACGACTCTCTCACAGGTTAATCAGGGATCTATTCCAGAGTACCAAGATAATTAAAGGTGGGGAGCTTGGTCACCCGGCCCACTCCGCTGAGCCTTTCAGCCAGGGCCAGCATATCCTGTTGACTGGTGGAAAGATTGCAGAGGTCAACGACCACATAATCAAGCCCCATATCCTGTAACTCTCCGAGATAAGGCAGCAACGAGAAGGGGCGGCAGGGCACGGTCTTGACCAATCCGTCTTTCTTATGCATGGTGAAAGACTCTCCCCTGGGGCTGACCAGTACCCGATCATACTGAAAATGGCGGGCCGCAAGTCTGGCAGTAAACAGGGCCGGAGCGCCGTAGACGGTGAGCCCCTTGCGGATATGCTGGAAATTGGCCCGACTGCCTTTGATAATATCAGCAAGCAGGCCGCGGTCTGCTTCAATGGAGAGTTGGGCCGCTTCCGCCCCCAGATGCTCAACCGCAGCCAGGGCCTGATTATTCATGACACTGATGGTATAGTCACAGGACAGATGCACTCTCTCCCCTTGAAACATCCAGGCCTGGCTGATGTGGCCGATCTGAAAACTTTTAAAACCTGAACGCACGAGTATAGTGAGCTGTTTCTGGACCTGGGCCAGGTCTGACTCAAAAAGGATAGGCGGCAGGCACCAGGTGATATTACGTATCCCCTGCCCCATATAGCGCTTAATCTGTCCAACCTGGCCGACCGTCGTTTTGTCAACAGGTAGTAGAAAACGGTCAGGGATAAATGGCAGCCTTTCCTGTAACAGCTTGAGAGAATCAGTCTTCAGCCACCACTCCAGCGGTAATTTAACCTTGGCCGCTCCGCTTTTCCGCTGTGCGGCCCGAGACCTGCCATCACTTTTTCCTTTTTTATCAGCAGGCAGCAACAGCCTTGCATCCTTCTTTTCCGTAAGACAGACCTCTCGACGGATGGCCGCAATACGCTCCCGCTGACTGTTCTGGGCCTTGTCAACACAGTCTTTCATTGCCCCAACACCAGGGAGCCCGAACTCAACATCGCTGACCAGCTGCCTGGTACGCACATCCACCTTGTAGAGATCGATCATCCCTGTTCCAGGGGAGACAAGATCGGCAGGCAGACCAACATGTACCTTATCCCCCACCAGGGCCTGTTCCACGAAATCCTTGCCCTTAAACATCTCCTGTAAAGTAAAACTGTGCCGATCCCCTGATGACTCCAGATGCAGACGTAAGCGGTCCCCGACCTCCAGCTCTCCCTTCAGGGTCAGACGGCCATAGAGACCATTCTTCCGCTGCTGCACCCCATCCAGCCGACCAAGATGCATTCCGACATTCCCGGAATGATAGGGGGTAATTGCCTCGACTGGTTGCGGCGACTGAAAATAGCCGGAAGAGACCTTACGGCTCATGGCCTGTTCCACAAGCTGGCCGGCCTTTTTCAGCACAGAGGGAAAGCCGGCAGTATCGGCATCCATCACCATTCTGTAGGCCTGAACCACATGAGAGACATAGTGGGCAGTACGCAGCCGTCCTTCAATCTTCAGGGAAGCGACACCAGCCTCAGCAAGCCAGGGAACTGCCTCAAGCCCCCCCAGATCATTCATGGAGAAGAGATACCCCCCCTTGCCGCCGGAAGTTTCCCTGCTGCCCTTTTTCCCGCCTTTCATGCCACTTTTGATTCCACCTTTTGTCGTCCAGGTGTACTGGCGCCGGCAAGGCTGGACGCAGCGACCTCGCAGCCCGCTCTTGCCACCGAGAAAAGAAGAGAAAAGACAGAGGCCCGAATAGGAAAAACACATGGCCCCATGGACAAAGACCTCGATCTCAGTCTCGGTCTTTTTACAGATGGAGCCGATCTCTTTCATGGTCAGCTCACGGGCCAGCACCACCCGTTCAAAGCCCATATCGGTAAAAGAACGAACCACATCTGCATTATGGGCAGCCATGAGGGTGGAGGCATGAAGGGTGAGATCGGGGAAATAGGCCTGCACCAGTTTGATTACCCCCAGATCCTGGACAATCAGGGCATCCGGTTTCAGCTCTTCAAGGATGGCCAGGGTCTCGATCACCTGGGGCAAGTCCTGCTCCCTGACCAGACTGTTGGCGGCAAGGTAGAACTTCAACCCATGCTCTCGACAGTAGTGGATCATGGCAGCGATTTCTTCCAGGCGGAGGTCACGGGCCAGGTTTCTGGCGTTCAAACCCGGGGCGCCGACATAGACGGCATCAGCGCCGGCCTGAACGGCAGCCCGAAAGGACTCCATATTACCAGCGGGGGCGAGTAATTCCATATGTCCCTAACGTAGGATAAATTGATAAAGAGTTATTCGGGGATGAGCATGCGAAGAAGCTCAAAGACAAGGTACGTTTAATCCTGAGGAGAAGAGAGGACTAACTGCTCCTAACTGTTCCTCTGGATTACCACTTGATCGTGGCCGCCATGCTCTTTGAGCAGCACCTGGATACGCTCATGGGGCTGAACCGTTGTCAGCATGCCGGTATAATCAGCCTGGATGGGAAGCTCACGACCACTGCGGTCAACCAGCACCGCCAATTGAATGGAGTGAGGACGGCCATAATCCATGATGGCATCCATGGCCGCCCTGATGGTGCGACCGGTGAAAAGAACATCATCCACCAGAATCAGCCTGCTTCCCTCAACAGTAAAGGAGATATCAGTGGTACGAACCACAGGATTCTGGGATATCAGACTCCAGTCATCACGGTAAAGGGTGATATCGAGACTGCCGAAAGGGATCTCCACCCCCTCCTGCTCCTGGATAATCTTTCTGATCCGCTCAGCCAGATCCACACCGCAGGTATGGATACCGACAATGGCCAGATCAGCAACAGAATGATTGCGTTCAAGGATCTGCAGGGCAATTCTTTTCAAGGCCAGCTCCATCTCCTGGGCCGTAAGGATGATCCGTGATTCATTACTCATGCCTGCACCCGCTTCCAGAAAAAATCTATCCCTTTTTCATTAACCAGGTTCAGAGCCTCGGGAAAGGCCTCACACTCTGCAGCAAAGACCTTGGCTGCAATGCTCTCAGGGGTATCATCATAGTCGAGGTCAACACTCTTCTGAACTATGATCGGTCCTTCGTCGTACACTTCACTGGCAAAATGGACCGTACAGCCACTGACCAGACAACCCCGTTTCTTGACCGCCCTGTGGACCCGAGAGCCATAGAATCCATCACCACAGAAGGCGGGAATCAATGAAGGATGGATATTGATCACCGACCGGACCAAAGCCGATGGGGGTTCATAGAGTTTCAGGAAACCGGCCAGACAGACAATATCAATCGGATAGTCCTTGAATATTGTATTAATGGCCTCATTGCCGTCCGCATAAAAAGCGGGATAGCCATACGTTTCCGCCTTACTCAAGCCCAGCGCGTCTTTGACATTGGAAACAACCACCTGAATTTCTGCATCAAGGGTGCCACTGACGATACGCTCATGAAAATTATCAAGAGTTCGGCCGCTTCCCGATAATAAAACCGCAATCTTCAGCATTGTTTTAGTCCTTCCCTGCAAAATAAGGATTGCTCTCCACGTCAACCTTCTCCAGCCAGGCGGAGATTGCAGTATCATATTTTGAGGTCAGGGCAAAGACCTTGGCTGCCAGACGGAATCTGGTTTTAAGCGTAGTGTTTCCCTGTTCCTTGATCTCTTTCAAGACCTGTGGATAGTCAGCCGGATCAACAATTACGGTAACATCATGGAAGTTCTTGGCCGAGGCCCGGAGCATGGTGGGGCCGCCGATATCAATATTTTCGATGGCATCCCCCAGTGAGCAGTTGGGATCGGCAACAGTCTTTTCAAAGGCGTAAAGATTGACGGCTATCAGATCAATGGGTTTCAGATCGTGCTCCAGGCACTGCTTCTGATGCTCGGCATTGTCACGCTGGTTAAGGATACCACCATGAACTTTGGGATGCAGGGTCTTGACCCGGCCGTCAAGCATCTCGGGAAATCCAGTAAACTCCGACACATCTTTGACCGGAATCCCGGCCTCACGTATCTTTTTGGCGGTACCCCCGGTGGAAAGAAGTTCCACACCGAGATCGGCCAATTCTCTGGCAAAACCCTCAATTCCTGATTTATCGGTCAGACTGATTATTGCTCGTGTAATCTTGTTCATGGTCAACTCCTTTTCATATATCTTTAAAGTTCTTTCAGCTGGTTATTCTATCTCATTCTTGCGGATAAATTCTCTGATCTTCCGCCGGTCCCGCTTACCAGGCCTTCCGGCCGGCACGTTCTGACCGGTTGCCAACAGGGAGCGTATCCTGGCCGCCTCCTGCCGCAGCTGCACGGACTCCTCAGACTCTGTATAAAGCAATCTCGCCTCAACGGCCGGTCGCCGGCACGCCGCAAGACCGAGAACGGTGATAGTGAATTCAACCTCCCCGCGCCTGATCCGCAGGATATCGCCGATCTGTACGATACGGGAGGAACGGATGCGACTGCCGTTCACCTGAACCTTGCCGCCGCTTACCGCCTGTGCCGCCAGGTTTCTGGTCTTGAAAAATCTGGCAGCCCAGAGCCATTTATCAATCCGCACCGCTATGTCGGTTTCTGTCACCTGAGCCATCCCCTGTCCATTCTCAACATCAGCAGCGTTTGATACGCAAGGTTACTCCCAAAAAGGAAAGAAGTTTACACTGAATCACCGGGAAACGCATGAAAAAAGACACACCCCACCCCTGAATCGCCTATGATTTTCCGCATTGTCGAACAGGTAAAAAAAGAGTAAAAAGAAAAATTTTGTCTTCTATAAAGAAACAAACCGACAATTTCTAATTATTTTTTATCATCACGGGGATCCCCATGCTTGTCAAAGACCTTCTCGCCCAACACAGGACCACCTTCAGTTTTGAATTCTTTCCGCCAAAAGAAGACGCTGCCGCTGATCGACTTCTGGCGACCATCGCCAATCTGATGCCCCTTGCACCCTCTTATGTAAGTGTAACCTACGGCGCTGGCGGCACCACCCGTCATCGCACCCATGACCTGGTGGTCAGGATCAAGAAAGAGACCAATATCCCCGTGGTCTCTCATCTCACCTGCGTCGGCTCAAGCCGGCAGGAAATGCATGGAATTCTGGAAAAATACCGCGAGGCAGGAGTGCGCAACATCCTCGCCCTGCGCGGTGACCCGCCTAAAGGGATGACTGATTTTGTGCAGCCCGAAGACGGCTTTAACTACGCCTCAGACCTGGTCGCCTATATCAAAAAACATTTCCCGGAAATGTGTATCGGCGTGGCCGGATTTCCCGAGGGTCATCCCGGCACACCCAATCGCCTGCAGGAAATAGACTACCTGAAAGCCAAGGTCGATGCCGGAGCCGATTATATCGTCACCCAGCTCTTTTTTGATAATCGCGATTTTTATGATTATTGTGAACGCTGTGAACTGGCGGGTATCCATGTACCCAATATCGCCGGAATCATGCCGGTGACCACCAAGAGCGGCCTGATCCGAACCGCCGAGCTTGCCGGTGGCGCCCACATCCCTGCCCGCCTGCTGAAGGCGGTTTATCGGGCTGAAAATGATGAATACGTTGAGAAAGTTGGTATCCACTGGGCAACTGAACAGATCCGCGATCTGCTGGATCACGACGTTCGCGGAGTCCAGTTCTTCACCCTGAACAGCTCGACTGCCACTCAGGAAATTTACAAATCCCTGGGGGTCAGAAATTCCCAGCAACTTAGAGATTAGCTTGATGACCGCCACCATAAATATCGAAACCGTTGGCATAAAAGATATCCAGCTTCCGGTTCGGATCCGTGAAAAGAACGGCGGCCTGCAAAACACCGTTGCCACAGTCAGCATGCAGGCACGCATGCCTGGCCCATACAGAGAAAGCTGTGTTACCGTTTTTACCACTGCCCTCAATACATACATGGATGAGATGAGCGTAACCATCTTTTCCAATCTGCTGGAAGAGATCAGAAGAGCACTGAAGGCCGAATCCGCCAGCATTGTCATGTCCTTTCCCTATTTTATTGAAAAGAAGGCCCCGGTCACAGGAACCCGCAG
The DNA here is from genome assembly GCA_043826415.1 of Pseudomonadota bacterium. GTDB lineage: Bacteria > Desulfobacterota > Desulfobulbia > Desulfobulbales > Desulfocapsaceae > UBA2270. Next base: position 158,052 of record JBDRQE010000023.1, on the reverse strand, counting down.
CCTTATGGAATACAATTGCACATTTACCGGCACTGTAAGCAGTGAAAAGGAGAATGATGACTTTATCCTCTCGGTGCTGGTTCCGGTTACCACCCTCTGTCCCTGTTCAAAGGAGATCAGTGCTATGGGAGCCCACAATCAGCGGGCAGAGGTGAGCCTCAATGTCAAATTCAGCAAGTTTATCTGGGTGGAAGAACTGATCGACATGGTTGAGGCCTCAGCATCCTGCCCCGTCTATGCCCTGCTCAAACGACCGGACGAGAAATATGTGACTGAACAGGCCTACAACAATCCCATGTTCGTGGAGGATGTGGTGCGGAAAGTTGCGGTAAGTGCCCTGGCCCATCCGGACATCACCTGGTTCTCCGCCGGAGTGGAGAGTTTTGAGTCCATCCACAAACACAGCGCCTACGCCTATGTGGACAGTGAAGATGTACGTTAAGCACAGTATCTACAATCTTTCAAACTGCTCTGAATGCATTATCATTTCCCTCAATTTTAATTACCAAATTCTTTATTTTTATTATTATTAAAAAAAGATCCAGCAGTTATCCCTTCAATAACAGGATCACCACCAGTAGGCATATCCTGCACATGCCTATATTCTCTGCCAGGCAATTGCATGCGGCTTCGATCAATCATTCTCATCCTTACCTCGCTGGCCTTGCTGCTGTCGTTCCTGGGTGGATATTTTTACTACTCCCGAGTAAAAATCACTCTCCTCAATGAGGCCAACCAGCTGGCCAGCCAGAAAATCACTGACAGCAAAGGCCGCTTTACCACCTTTCTTGCTGAACAGCTCAAGCCTGTCCGTTCCCTGGCAGGACTGAATGAGGTGAGGAGGGTTCTCGAAGTGCGGAATGATGGGAACCTGCAGGACGTTGACAAAATTCTTGACCTGTTCAAAATTACCCTGGAAGCGGATGTCTGTTACATCATGGACATGAAGGGGATGACAATAGCCTCCAGCAATCGTTCAGATCCCGACACATTTGTGGGTAAATCCTTCGCCTTTCGCCCCTATTTTCAACAGGCAACAAGAGGTAAATCTTCTATCTACATGGCATTAGGGGTTGAAAGCTCGAAGCGGGGAGTCTATTACAGCTATCCGGTTGTGGACAAGAGCAGACAGCAGACCATCGGAGTGGTGGTCATCAAGGCCTCCATCGACAAAATAGAGAACGAATTTATTCGGACCATTGCTCCGGACGAAACCCTGCTGCTCACCGATCCCCACGGCATTATTTTCATAACCAGCAACAAAGAGTGGCTCTTTCATTCCTTGTGGCAACTTTCAACAGATGACAAGAAACAAGTCGGAGATTCCAGGCAATTTGGCAGCGGCCCCTGGCCATGGCTTGGATTTCAGAATTACTCACATGCTCATCGACTCATCGATTCCGACAGACACGAACTCCTTTTTTATGAGCAGCACTTTGAACCTTTTCCAGACTGGAAGATAATCTACCTGCGCAAACTCCCTTCCACCAGTGCCACGCTCTTTGCCCCATTGCGGCAGACAACGGGAGTGATGATCCTGGCATTTTTTCTCTTGGTCATCTTTTCAGTTGCGGTTCTCTACCGAAAGGCCAGCTCTGAAATTCTTCGACGCAGAGAGGCTGAACGGGCCTTAAGCGCAAGTGAGACGCGCTTTAGAAGGTTATATCTTCATACACCGGCCCTGCTGCACTCAATCGATTCAAGCGGCAAGATACTCAGTGTAAGTGACTATTGGAGTGAAGTTCTCGGTTACAGCAGAGAAGAAGTTCTTGGCAGGAATTTAACCGACTTCATGACCCAGGATTCAAAGGAACGAGCGGAACATTCTGTGATTCCGCACTTCTTTCAAACAGGATTCTGCAAAGATGTGGCCTATAATTTTATAAAAAAAGATGGCAGGATCATTGATGTGCTCCTTTCCGCCATTGCCGAGTACGATGAGCAGGGCAGGATAAACCGTTCCCTGGCTGTCCTCGTGGATATTACCGAGCTGAAGCAGGCCGAGAAAAAGCTGAAACAGGCCAGTGAAGAGTTGAGTCGATACTCCCAGGATCTGGCCCGGCAGGTCCGTGAAAGAACGACGGAGATATCAAATATATTGCGCTATACACCGGCGGTTGTTTATTTAAAGGATACCGAAGGCCGATACCTGTTGATCAATTCCCGCTTTGAAAGGCTCTTCGGGGTACACCTGGATGCGGTCCGAGGTAAAAAAGACAAAGATTTTCTTGACCCGACAACTGCAAGCCAATTTGAGCAGAATGACAACCAGGTTCTCCATACCCTGGATCCGTTGCAGATTGAAGAACAGATTCCCCAGGAAGACGGGATTCACACCTATATCTCCGTAAAATTTCCTCTTTTCGCCGATGATGATACTGTCATCGGCGTCGGGGGCATTGCCACGGATATCACTGAACTGAAGAAAGCCCAGAATAAATTGCGCCTGATGTCAACAAACATAGTATCCAGCCAGGAGAGAGAACGTACCGCCATCGCACGGGAACTGCACGACGAGCTGGGTCAGGCATTAACCGCATTGCGTATGGACGCCGTATGGTTGTCTAAAAAGATGGCAGGGCAACAGAGCGATGCAGCGCTTCGGGCAGAGGAAATGGCCGAGCTGATCGACAAAGCAATCGACGAGGTCAGAAATATGGCCGTACGCCTGCGACCGGGTGTGTTAGATGACTTGGGCCTGATTGCAGCCCTGGAATGGCTGGTGGATGATTTTGAAAAACGTTTTTCAATTCCCTGTACCTTCCGCCATCAAGATGTCCCTGCTATAAATGATATGGCCTCGACGGCAGTGTATCGTATAACCCAGGAAGCCTTAACCAATGTTGCCAGACACGCGGCTGCCTCCCATGTCGAGGTAAATCTGGCACTGGATGACAAAGAGCTGTGCCTGACGATTCAAGATAACGGCAAGGGCTTTGACCCTGAGACTGTTAACGAGTCTGAGGGGCTTGGTCTGGCCGGTATCCGGGAAAGGGCAAGCCTCATGAACGCATCCGTCGCCATTCATTCAATTTCCGGACAAGGGTCGCATATCGAGGTTCGGTTCGACCTGAGTCAGGTTACGGCCATTGTGAGCACCAAGTCAACAGGATCAACAGATGATTAAAGTACTCATTGCCGATGACCACAGTCTTGTTCGAGCCGGTCTGCGGCGGATTATAGAAGAATCCAAAGATATCAAGGTGACTGCAGAGGCTGAGGATGGGCGTCAGGCGCTGACTCAGCTGAAGGAAAGCCTCCCTGATGTTGCGGTTATTGATATCTCCATGCCCGGAATGGATGGATTTGAGCTCATAGAACATATTAAAGAGTCTGCGCCGGACTTACCAATTATTGTGCTCACCATGCATGAGGAAGATCAATATGTATTCAGAGCAATCAAAGCCGGCGCCAAAGGCTATGTTACCAAGAGATCAGCCCCTGAACAGATAACGGAGGCGATAAAAAAAGTATACCATGGCGGCAGATATCTGACGCAGACAGCGGCCGAGGCCCTGGCTGTACATGTTGCCGGCATACAAAATGAGCATCGTTCTCTTTTGGACGGACTGTCGAACAGGGAGGTCCAGGTGCTGCGACGTCTGGCCCTGGGACAGACCAACCGGGAAATCGCCGACTCCTATAATATCAGTGTTAAAACCGTTGACACCTATCGTCTTCGCCTGCTCAAAAAACTGAATTTACGAAACAATGCCGATCTTTCACGTTTTGCCATTCAACACAATCTCATTGAAATTTGAATATCTCATCCGGACCTTTTTCTTCTCTGTTCATCCAGAAAACACACCCCGCCCCACGCCTTCAAACGTTATCCCTTTCACCCCTGTAAGAAAATTTCGTACACGATAATCAGAATTCTCAGACTTGCTTTATCCCCCACATAATCATAGGATGAGTTAGTTTTTATATTCGATCAATATTCCGCATAAGGGAGTCCTGCCTATGTTCGACCGCATTGACCGCTACCTGGAAATCTTCAGCACAACCATGATGATGATCACCATGTCTTTGGCGACTCTGTTGGCCTTTGTCAACGTAGTGCTGCGATACGGTTTCAACATGTCGCTCAGCTGGGCTGGCGAGATGACTTCCTATCTGTTCATATGGAGTGCCTTGTTCGGAGCAGCCTACGGCTTCAAAATCGGCATGCACCTGGGAGTCACCGTTGTCATTCAAAAACTGAAACCAAAAATCGCCAAAGTCGTCCTTAGCTTCAGCCTGGTGATCATTCTTGGCTATCTTGTCGCCCTGATTGTCTGGGGCTTTAATTTCTGCGTCTTCAACTACGAACTCGAACAATCTTCCGTCGACATGGGGATCCCATTCTGGATCATCTACGCCTGTGTCCCCATTACCATGGCCATTGCCTCCTACCAGGTGATTCTGAAAATAATCAAACTCATCAAGGTCCCGGGAGATGAGTTTTCCTATGACATGGTTATGAAGGAGCATTGAGAATATGGCCACACTGACTCTTTTTGGACTGCTGGCCTTGCTGCTGCTTATCGGGGTTCCTATCTCCGTTGCTCTTGGTCTTTCAACCACTACCGCCCTGCTGCTCTTCACCGACCAACCGACGCTGGTCATCGCTCAGAAGATGTTTACCTCGCTGGACAAGTTTGCCCTCATGGCAATCCCCCTTTTCATCCTGGCAGGAAATTTCCTTTCCCAGGGCGGGGCCGCCCATCGCATCATCCGGTTCGCCCGCTCTCTGGTCGGCCATCTGCCCGGCGGGTTGCCAATATCGGCTATTTTTGCCTGTATCATCTTTGCCGCAGTGAGTGGTTCCTCGCCGGCAACCGTGGCCGCCATCGGCTCGATTATGATCGGTGCCATCCGTGAAGACGGCTACAGCGACAGTTTTTCCGTCGGCGGGATCGTCTGTGCCGGTTCGCTCGGCATCCTGATTCCTCCCTCCATCGTCCTCATCGTCTATGGCGTCACCTGCGACCTCTCCATCGGCAAGCTCTTCATGGCCGGGGTTATCCCCGGCATCTTTCTCGGCTCTGTCCTGATGCTGGTAACCTACATTGCTGCCGTCAGAGGCGGATTTAAAAAGACCAAAGCGGCCTCTGCCAAAGAGATATGGATTGCCTTCAAGGAAGCCATCTGGGCGCTGCTGGTCATCGTCATTATCATCGGCGGCATTTACGGCGGACTGTTCACCCCCACCGAGGCGGCGGCCGTGGCTGCGGTCTATGGATTCATCGTGGTCAAATTCATCTACAATGATCTCTCCTGGAAGCAGGTCCCCGAGGTAATCAAGTCGTCTGCCGCCACTGCCGCCATGATCATGTTCATTATTGCCAACGCCATGCTCTTTGCCTATATGCTGACCATCGAACAGATCCCTCAGCAGCTTGCGGCCTGGATCATCGGCATGGATCTCAGCAAGGTCACCTTCCTTATCTTCGTCAACCTGCTGCTGTTGATGGCAGGTAATTTCATGGAACCATCCAGCCTTATCATGATCCTGGCGCCATTGATCTTTCCTGTGGCCATGAAGCTTGGGATCGACCCGATTCATCTTGGAATCATCATCACCGTCAACATGGAAATCGGCATGCTGACCCCGCCGGTTGGGCTCAACCTCTTCGTTGCCAGCGGCATATCAGGACTTGGTCTCGGCGATGTCATCAAGGCGACTATTCCCTGGTTTTTCGCACTGCTGATCGGTCTGATCATCATCACCTATGTGCCGGCCATCTCCCTGTGGCTGCCCAACCTGATGTATGGCCGTTAACAGAGAATAAATAGTGATCAAATTATAATGGGTATCATGGCCTGCGTCGTTGTGACTGCCGACCGGTAAGCCCCAAAAAAGGAGAAATATAATGCGTAAGTTTGGTATTTTTGCCGCTCTGTTGAGTCTGTTGCTGATCTCGGCTCCCGCCTTTGCCGAACCGGTAGTCATTAAGTTCAGCCATGTTGTGGCCGTCGACACCCCCAAAGGACAGGCCGCCGAATACTTCAAAAAGCTTGTCGAAGAGCGCTCCAAGGGAGAAATAAAGGTCGAGGTCTACCCCAACTCCTCACTCTATGATGACCGGGCAGCACTTGAGGCCATCACCATGAATGCCGTACAGATGGCGGCCCCCAGCTTCTCCAAGTTCACCACCTTCGTCCCTCAACTGGAGCTCTTCGACCTTCCCTTCCTCTTCAACGACAACGATCACCTGCACAGAGTGCTGAATGGCGAAGTGGGTCGGAAGCTGCTCTCCATGGTCGACAAAAAAGGTATGGTCGGCATGGCTTACTGGGACAACGGTTTCAAGCAGGTCTCTGCCAACAAGCCTTTGATCACCCCTGAAGATGCAGCCGGTCTCAAATTCAGGATCATGTCCTCCAAGGTTCTGGAGGCCCAGTTCAAGGCCCTGAACGCCAACCCTCAGGTTCTCCCCTTCTCCGAGGTATACAGTGCCCTGCAGCAGAAGGTTGTGGATGCCTGTGAAAACCCGCTATCCAACTTCTACACCAAGAAATTTTATGAAGTGCAGTCAGACCTGACCATGACCAACCACGGCTATCTGGGCTACATGGTCGTTACCAGCAAGATCTTCTGGAAGAAACTTAATGATCAGCAGCGGGAACTGCTCACCCAGGCAATGAAAGAGTCCACTGAATATGCCAACAAACTGGCAGTGGAACTTGACCTCAAATATCTGGCGGACATCAAGACTGCCGGTACAACAAAGGTCCATGAGCTGACCCTCGAACAACGTCAGGCCTGGAAGAACAAGCTGATGCCAATCTATCCGGAATTCTATGATTCCCTTGGCAAGGACCTGATAGAAGGTGCTCTGGCTGCCGCCAAGATCGAAGGTGCTCTCACCGCCGGCAAATAAAGTCGACCTGCTCTCAATCCTGAAGAGAGGTGCTTTGACTCTCCTCAGGATTGAGTTGGTGGTCGACCTGATCTGCAGACAAAAAAATTGGAGCCGTAAGCCAATCGAGACCATTCCAAACTCATTCGTTTCAGCTCCATATATCACTTTTACTCTCCAGACGGTTATGCTATTTTTTTAACAATGGCGTCAGTGATTTTCCTCCACGCGGGCAATGGGTCCAGGAAATTTTTCCATATTGAAGGAACGAGACAATGACAGAAAATTTTTATCATTTTGAATATGACGAATATGGGAATACCAATGCAATCAGGATAGCTGCCCGGGGCTTAAGTGTTCAAGCCAACAATTTTACCAACAAGGGCACTTCCTTTTCCGATGCGGAACGTGACCAGCTGCAACTTACAGGTCTGCTCCCTCCAGCTGTGCGCCCTCTGGATAGCCAGGTAAAAAACTCCTTGAATATCATCAGCAATAAAGCGACTGATATAGAAAAATTTATCTATGTCCGCTCCCTGTATGATCGTAATGCAACCCTCGCCCATGCCGTCATTGCCGAAGACCTTGAACACCTGATGCCCATCATCTACACCCCGACCGTGGGCATTGCCTGCCAGAAGTATTCCTCCATGTTTCGTATGGCGAACGGCCTCCATTTCTATCCCGGTAACATTGATCATGCTGAAGAAATTCTCGAGGTGTACGGCACTCGCGATATCAGGGTAGCGGTGGTGACCGACAACCAGGGCATTCTCGGTATCGGGGATCAAGGTGCCGGAGGTATTGCCATCTGCCTCGGCAAGCTCATGCTCTATACCCAGGGAGCAGGCATCGCCCCCTGGCACTGTCTCCCCATATCACTGGACGTGGGGACCAACAATAAAGAGCTGCTCGAAGATCCCGACTACCTAGGCTGGCGTCACCCACGTCTTGAAGGTGATGAGTATATCAACTTTGTGCAGCGATTTGCCAGAGCATTCAAGACGGTATACCCCAATGCCCTCTGCCAGTGGGAAGACTTTTCAAAACAGAATGCCTTTGCCATCCGGGATGCCTATCTCCATGATCTGATCTCCTTTAATGATGATATTCAGGGAACCGGTGCCATTACCCTGGCCGCCATCCTCACTGCCTTGAAAATAAAACAAGAGGCCCTGAAAGATCAGGTGTTTCTTATTCATGGTGCTGGAGCTGGTGGGGTTGGTGTTGCCGAGCAGATTGAGACAGCACTTCTGGCCGATGGTCTCACTCCTGAAGAGGCCAGGGCAAGAATATTTGCCCTGGACAGCCATGGTGTTCTCACCACCGATCGCAGCCTGGAACCCTATAAAGGAAAATTCGCCAAAGATCCTCACTCTCTGACCTGGCTGAAGAACAAGGAAGATAATACCCTTCTCAATGCCGTTATCAACGAAAAAGTAACCGTCCTCATCGGCACCTCCGGCCGAGCAGGTTGTTTCAGCGAAGAGGTGGTCAAAGCAACACTTGCCAACACCGACAGGCCGGTCATTTTCCCATTAAGCAATCCAACGACCTATGCCGAGGCCTTACCGGAAGATATCCATCACTGGACAGGCGGAAAGGCTTTGATCGCTACCGGCAGTCCATTCCCCCCTGTTCATGGTACACGTATTGGTCAGTGTAATAATGTCTTCATTTTTCCAGGCGTTGGTTTGGGGATACTTGCTTCAGGCACCCGAGAGGTTCTTCCCTCCTTTTTTACAGCTGCCGCCAGGGCTGTGGCAGAGATGGTTTCTCCGGAAGATCGAGATAAAGGAATTCTGACACCACCGGTATCAGACCTGCGCAGGGTTTGTCTGCAGGTTGCCGTAGCAGTCGGCAAAACAGCTATTACAGAGGGAGTCAGTGGCCTCTGCGTTTACAGTAAATTCCAGCATGATAATGATCCGCAACGCCTGGCAACGCTTGTTGAAAAAATGCAGTGGAGACCTAGCTATTTACCATTGGTAGCTCAAAAGCCGGTTTAACTTTGACGATCTCGTAAAACTCAAAAAAGTCTGTCATGCTATGCTTACCGACTGTCATCTCGACTGCAGAGAGAGATCTTTATCCACATCGGTGAAGATTCCTCACATGCGTTCGGAATGACAAAGGGAAGAGCAGATGTCATTTCGAGTGACAGCGAGAAATCTTATTCCTCAACCAATTGATACTATTAAGATTTCTCCCGCTGGTCGAAATGACATTATGGCAATTTGTACTTTTTACGAGACCATCAACTTTGCAAATAGTTCATTGCACAGCACAAATAAATATTGATAAGCGCAAGCAGCTATTTTATAAAAAATATTACCGTGCAGAGACGCTGATCGCTGAGAAAATCTTTTTCTGTTAATCTCAGCGCCTCAGCGTCTCTGCGCGAGGTGAATCTTTATTGTGTCCGCAACGTATCTGCAGACAGGAATGAGCTTGTTGATTTCTCTTTTGGCACCTGAGTTGCGCCCGTCATCCCACACCGAGGTAAAAATGTCCTGGATTATTAAAGTGTTCCGATCTTCCATCGGCAAAAAATATATTATGGCAGTATCCGGACTCTGCCTTTCTTTTTTCCTGTTTGCCCATCTCATCGGCAACTCCATCTCTTTCTGGGGTAAAGAGGCATATAACTCCTATGCCAGTCATCTTCATTCCCTCGGTTTTTTTATTACTATCCTGGAAGTTCTCCTGCTTCTTCTTTTTCTGCTCCATATCGTTCTGGGCATTACTCTCTTTATTGAAAACCTCTCAGCCCGCCCGACGCGGTATGCAGTCCAGGCCAAAGAGCGTAACTGGAGCGCCTCCACCATGCCATATACCGGGATTCTGATCCTGCTGTTCCTTGTGGTACATCTCGTAAACTTCCATTTTGTCACCAAAACGGTCTCTACCGCAGAACTGGTCAAAACCACCCTGAGCAATCCACTGGTTGCCTCCTTTTATCTCTTGTCACTGAGTGGACTCACCCTGCATGCCAGTCATGGATTCTGGAGCCTTTTTCAATCCCTGGGGATCAATCACCGGAAATATAATGCATTCTTGCAACTCGGCGGCCTGGCCTTGGCCGTTATCATCGGTTCAACTTTCATTCTGATCCCCCTGCTGATTGTGACGACTGATTCTTTTCTTCAATAAAACAAACGCCGTTGCAGGCAGGCTGAGTCACTCACTTATCGCCCCCAAAGGACATTATGCAACTCGATCACCGTATACCATCCGGACCCTTGACTGAAAAATGGGACCGCTTCCGTTTCGAGACCAAGCTGATCAATCCAGCCAACAAACGAAAATTTGAGATCATCGTCGTCGGTGCCGGCCTGGCAGGGGCCTCGGCCTCAGCGACCCTTGGCGAACTTGGTTACAATGTCAAGACCTTCTGTATTCAGGACAGCCCCCGACGCGGCCACAGCATTGCCGCTCAGGGTGGGATCAATGCCGCCAAAAACTACCAGAACGACGGCGACAGTATCTGGCGGCTTTTTTACGACACCATCAAGGGTGGAGATTTTCGGGCGCGGGAGGCCAACGTTTATCGTCTGGCCCAGATCAGCAACCAGATCATCGATCAGTGCGTGGCCCAGGGAGTGCCTTTTGCCCGGGAATACGGCGGCCTGCTGGCCAACCGTTCATTCGGCGGGGCCCAAGTCTCCCGGACCTTTTACGCCCGGGGCCAGACAGGCCAGCAGCTTCTGCTTGGCGCCTACAGTGCCATGATGCGTCAGGTCAAGACCGGCAAGGTAAGCCTCCATCCCCGTTCCGAAATGATGGATCTGGTAGTCATCGATGGTCAGGCCCGCGGCATCATCACCCGGAATCTGATTACCGGCGCCATTGAATCCCACGCCGCCGATGCGGTAATCCTGGCCACCGGCGGCTACGGCAATGCCTATTACCTTTCCACCAATGCCATGGCCTCCAATGTCACCGCTACATGGCGCGCCTATAAGCGGGGAGCGGCTTTCGCCAACCCCTGTTTTGTACAGATCCACCCGACCTGCATCCCCGTACATGGAACGTACCAGTCAAAACTGACCCTGATGAGCGAAAGCCTGCGCAACGATGGCCGGGTCTGGGTTCCGACCCGCAGCGGAGATAAACGCCCTCCGGCAGAGATCCCGGAGCCGGAACGGGACTACTATCTGGAAAAGAAATATCCCAGTTTCGGTAACCTGGTCCCCAGGGATGTCGCCTCCAGAAACGCCAAGGAGCAGTGCGACCAAGGCAAAGGCGTGGGCGACACAGGGCTTGCGGTCTATCTTGATTTTGGAGATGCCATTCAACGCCTGGGTGAGGCAGCTATCCGCCAGAAGTATGGCAATCTCTTCGATATGTATGAAAAAATCACCGGCCAGGATCCGGTAAAAGAGCCCATGACTATCTATCCAGCGGTTCACTATACCATGGGAGGGCTCTGGGTCGATTACCATCTGATGAGCACGGTACCCGGACTTTTTGTCCTGGGAGAGGCAAATTTCTCCGATCATGGCGCCAACCGCCTGGGGGCCAGCGCCCTCATGCAAGGTCTGGCCGATGGCTATTTCGTTCTCCCCGCCACCATCAGCTCTCATTTTGCCGAATCAGCCTTGCCACCGATTACCACCAGTCATCCTGCCTTCACTGAGGCCATAGACTCGACAAAAAGCCGCATTGGGCGAATCCTCTCCATCAACGGCAAACGAACACCTGACGATTTTCACCGGGAGTTAGGGCTACTGCTGTGGGACCATTGCGGCATGGCCCGCAACGAGGCCGGACTCAAGCTGGCACGGGGTCGTCTTCCTGAGATCAAGGAAAAATTCTGGCAGGACCTCAAAGTCACCGGCAGCGGTGCCGATCTGAATCAGACCCTGGAGCGGGCCGGACGAGTGGCTGATTTTATCGAATTTGCCGAGATTATGATCCTTGATGCCTTGGCTCGACAGGAATCATGCGGCTGCCACTTTCGTGAAGAAAGCCAGACCGCTGAGCATGAGGCTAAGCGTATGGACGACACATGTTCCCATGTTTCGGCCTGGCAATACCAGGGTGAAAATCAAACACCCAAACTGCACAAAGAGCCCCTGGTCTTTGAAAACATCCAGCTCAGTCAAAGGAGTTACAAGTGAACATTATTCACCTGACCCTCAAAATCTGGCGGCAGACAGGACCGGAGTCCAAAGGCTTGTTTAAGACATACGAATCAGGTCCGATCACCACCGCCATGTCTTTTCTCGAGATGCTTGATGTCCTCAACGAGCGACTCATCCTCAAGGGTGAGGAGCCGGTTGCCTTTGACCATGATTGTCGGGAAGGAATCTGCGGGATGTGCGGCTCAGTGATCAACGGCGCCCCCCATGGTCCGGAGAAAAAAACCACCCTCTGCCAGCTGCATATGCGCCATTTTAAAGACGGTGACACCCTGGTCATCGAACCGTTTCGCTCCCGCGCCTTCAAGCTGGTCAAAGACCTGATCGTCGATCGCAGCCCCTTTGACGCCATCATTGCTGAAGGCGGCTATGTCTCCGTCAATACTGGAGGCACCCCTGACGCCAATGCCATACCGATTCCGACCTGCACGGCAGAGCAGGCGCTCGATGCGGCTGAATGCATCGGCTGCGGAGCCTGCGTGGCTGCCTGCCCCAATGGGTCAGCCATGCTCTTTGTCGGGGCCAAGATATCCCATCTCGCCCTGTTGCCTCAAGGACAACCGGAGCGCAGCAAAAGGGCCATGGCCATGGTAAAAAAAATGGACGAACTGGGATTTGGCAACTGCGGAAATGAAAAGTACTGTGAAAAGGCCTGCCCCAAAGGGATCTCCATCAGCAATATTGCCCGTTTAAACCGGGAGTTCATGAAGGCAGCCTTCTGTTCTGTTGAAGAGTAATCCGGAAGATATCACATTTTGGGCAAAAGAATCCTAAACCTTTCTTTCGGCCACTTCTGACTGTGGAGAGGACGATATCTGCCGGAGCGCCCTCACAATATCCTGCACCTGAAAGGGTTTGGCCACTGCGCCCGAGAAACCATACTGGCGACAATTTGCCATGATCGGGTCATTGGAATAGCCGCTGGAGACAATTACCTTGGCAGCCGGATCAAATGCCAGGAGTTCCTGTACCGCCTCCTTACCGCCCATACCACCGGGGATGGTCAGATCCATGATCACAAAATCGATGGGTCTCTTCTCATCATGATACCTCCGGTATAAGGAGATCGCCTCCTTGCCATCCCCGGCCTCGACCACCTCGTACCCAAGATGGGTGAGCATGGAATTGACCACCGTACGAACTATCTCTTCGTCATCCATGATCATAACCCTGGCATCACCACCCTCTATCGCAGCCGGAACATCGACACCACGCACCACGTGGAGCTCAGAAGAGGCTGAGACTGGAAGCAGAATAGTAAAGGTTGTGCCCTGCCCAGGCGTTGACTGCGCCGAGATATGGCCACCGTGCTTGCTGATGATGGAGTGAGTGATGGCCAGTCCCAGCCCGCTCCCCTCCTGCTTGGTGGTAAAATAGGGATCAAAGATCTTCTCAAGCATGGTTGCCGGGATTCCGATGCCCGTATCACTGATAACGATTTTGACGGCCCTCCCCGTGTCACGTAGAAAAAATCTCTCCTCGGCAAAGTCATCAACATTCTCACAGCGGACCTCGATAGTTCCTCCCTCCGGCATGGCATGCATGGCATTAATGATGATATTATGGACAACCTGACCGATCTGGCCCCTGTCAATATCCACCAGCCACAGGTCTTCAGGGATAACATACCGGCAGGCTACCGAACTGCCATGCAACACAAATTGGGCAGACTCCCTGATGATCTCGCCGATAGAGGCTGTTTCCTTCACGGGCTCTCCACCCTTGGAAAAGGTGAGCAACTGCTGCGTGAGATCGCGAGCCCTGAGCGAGGCCTTCTCTGCGGCACGCAAAAGTTTTCGGGTCTCCTCCTCCAGATGACTGTCTAATTGGGCCAGACTGAGGCTACCCATGATAGCAGCAAGTATATTGTTGAAATCATGGGCTATTCCACCTGCCAAAACCCCGACAGACTCCAGCTTTTTGATCTTCAGCCGCTCTTCCTCCATACGGGCTTCTTCAGTAACATCCCGGAAGACCAGAACAACCCCGACAGTGCGGCTCTCCTGGTCACGAATCGGCGCCCCACTGTCGGCAATGTTTCGTTCCCGTCCATCTTTAGCAATAAGGACGGTATGGTTGGCCAGCCCGATAATCTGCCCGGAAGCAAGTACCTTATCCACCGGATTTTCACAGGGCTGCCGGCTCTTCTCGTTGACAATGGTAAAGACCTCGGCAAGCGGTCTTCCTTCTGCTTCTCTCTGGTTCCAGCCCGTGAGCCGTTCGGCCACTGCATTGATCAGAACAATTCTCCCTTCGATATTGGTAGTGATGACCCCGTCACCGATACTGCGCAAGGTAACAGCCAGTCGTTCCTTTTCCGCAGCCAGGACGTTTCCAGCTTCTTTGCGCGGGGTGATGTCGATGGCGATTTCCATCCGCACCAGTCGCCCGTCAGTCCAGGGGATAGCTTGATCACGGCATTCATACCACCTGCCGGTTACGGTGTTCTGGAATTCCCAGAGATAGGTACCTGTCGATTTGCCGGCACCATCAAGAAGGCGAGGATTCGTACAGAAAGTACAGGGTCCGGCTTGACTCGACTGCAGGGCCTGCCAGCAGATCTTACCGACAATGTCACCCCATGCATCCTGACCATACTGATTAACAAAAAGTAATTCATAGCTCTCCATGTCGGCGACATACACTAAGGCATCAAGGCTGTTCACCAGAGTACTGAAGCGTTCGATGGCCGAATTTCTTTCCTCCTCCGCCTGTTTGCGCTCTGAGATATCCAGAAAGGTGACCACCGCCCCGGTGACTTCACCATTTTTATGAATGGGATGGGACCAGCACTCGACTGGAAAACTGCTGCCATCCGCCCGCCAGAACAACTCGTTATCCGAATGGACTTCACGTCCCAGTCGATAGCCTCCATGCGCCACGCAAAGGGCAGCAGAACATGGTGAGCCATCAGTCCTTGAATGATGAATGAGCTCATGAATATTTACGCCGATAAGTTCTGCCTTATCCTTGAAGCGCATGATGCGGAGAAAAGAATCATTACAGAAGCTGCATCGACCTTCAAGATCAAGACCGTATATCGCCTCGGCCGTGGAGTTAAGCAACAGGCGAATCTGCTCTTCACTGCTCCTCAAATAAGAGTTTACTTCATTGACGGTAAAGGCCATAGCATTGATGGCTGCGGCGATCCGGGAAAACTCGTCCACCCCGGACACTTGACTATCATCTATAACCGGTTCCCTGCAGCCCGGTTCGTATGTAGACAGGGAGCCCACAATGTTCCTCACCGGCTCGGAAAAAAACCGATTGAGGACATACTGCAGCAGCAACGTAATGGCTATAAAAACAACCAACATTCCAGCAAGCTGCCAGGCAATGCTGGTAATAATTGCCGTGGTGAGCATCTGGGCGGGCAACTGCAGATAGACAGTCCACCCTTCCGGCATGTCCAGTTGCTTTCGTAAGGTGTAATATCTTTGCTGATGATAGAGGTAGGACTGGAGACCACGCTTATCCGGTACGGACAGATTTTTCAGTTCAAAGGCCAAATTGTAACGGGTAGATACCAGTGATGGATCAGGATGATAGACGGCAACGCCTTCGGCACTCAGAATAAAAAAAGACAGTTCCGGAAAAACATTGCCTTGTTCCAGGTTATGCAGCAGGGGGACGAGATTCTCTACATCCCGTTCATAAATCATGAGCAGCCCGTTTTTCAACGGATATTGCAGGGCAACTACAGAGCGTTGTGAAAAGACGGACTGAAACACCAGAGAGACCTGCCTGCCTTCCTGCATATGCACCATATGGGATGGATTAAACCCCAGATAGGTATTGAATTTTTCGGAAATCTGGACAACCCGCCCCTGCCTGTCCAGCACATAGTAAATATCAAGGGGATCAGAGAAACGCATTCGCTCCCGCAGAACGGTCAGCATCATCTGCTCATTGCCCTCCGGCAATGTTTCAATTAGCTGCTTCAGCGATGTATCATGCTGGAGGAGCTTGAGCGGAATCAACGATCTGATGACCTTGATCTGAGCGTGCATCACCTTGGCATAGTCATTGAGATCCCTCTGATACAGGAACCAGCCCACGAGTCCCGCCGAAAAGACAAAGGAAACAATGGCGACCAGAGACAACAGGCTCCGGAGTCGATGCTGCAGGGAACGGCTGCTCTTCACTTAATCTCTCCGCCGTTGATAAACCTGCCGTCTCTGACCATGACCTCATACACCGGTCGGACGACGTCACCGTAGCTGTCAAACGTAAGCGGTCCCAAAATTGATTCGTACTCCCCTTGCAACAGAGCAACCTTCAGCGACTGGGCATTCATGGTCTTGCTTCTTTTCAAGGCGTCGGCAATGATTTGAACCATTTCATAGGCACGATCAGCACGAGCTGTGGCCGTCTTGTGAAATTTTTCATTCAACTCCCTGGCAAATTGCTGATATTCAAGACGTTGGTTATCAGGATTGACAAAGCTGATTAAGGAAAGCCCCTCCACGGCTGGACCGCCAATTCGTAACAACTCCGGTGATTGCGCCCAGATAGAGGCAATGAGAGGACCGTTAAATTTGAGTTCACGGAGCTTCTGGGCGGCAACCCCGGTCATGCTTGACTCGGTGAGCAAGAGAACAGCCTCGGGATTTGGGGCAAGCAAGTCACTGGCCAGTTGTTGCCAGTCAATATTTTTCTTAGATTTTATATGCACCATGGTCACAGTGCCTTGATAGTACTTCTGCAACTGCTCAACATAATCCTCGACAAAATCGGCATTCCCCATGTCCATGAGGACGGAAAGCGATCTTATCCCTTTTTTCTCAAACAGGGCTGCTGTCTTTACTCCATAAAGATTGCAATCAATGCAGGTCCGGAAAAAAAGGTCATCCTTACCCGACAACTTGGTGACGCCGGTATAGGCGGTGATCAAAATCGTATCATGGGAAGTAACAAGGGGATAGGCTTTGATGGTGTTTGCAGAATAGCTGTGGCCAATGATGGCGATGACCTTCTCGGCCAAAAGTGAGCTGTCTGCCTTGCGTATGCCTTCATCGGTATTCTCGTCATCACGGACCAGCAGCAGGAGCGGGCGGCCCTGGATACCACCCTGGGCGTTGATTTCATCCACTGCCAGCAGGGCGCCATTGCGGATATGTTCCCCCGCCTCCCCGCCAAGTCCACTCAGGTTGATGGAAAGCCCTATTTTTATGGGTTCTTCAGGCTGAGGACTGCATGCCCCCAGCAACACAGACAGGCTCAGCGGAAGCAACAAGAGGAAATACCAGAAGAGAGCAGATTTATTTTTCATTTTGTACCCAAAAAGAAATAAGAATATTCAGAATTCACCTATAATCCTGCCCGAAATACTTCTTCTTTACAAGGTAAAATCAGGAGAGAACAACGTCACTCACTAGATTTCGCAGATCGAAAATCAGGATTACCCCGTCCCTCTCCATCCCCAAGGCACAAAGCCCCCGCAAGTGAGTACGCGCAGCGACCAGAGCGGGCAGCGGATGAATGACACCAAAGTCAAGTTCATGCAACTGCACCGGCGCGGCAACGGAAAAATCGACGTCGGATTCAGGCAGGCGAAGGGTCAGGATCTGACGCGGCAAGCAGGCATCGTTCTGTTCCGGCAGCCCCAGCAGAGAATCAATCAGCGGATAGTTCGCAATATCTTCCGGTAAAAGTGCCTGTAAGGCACGTACGTGTCGCGCCTCCATGGCACACCGCTGGCCACCGGCGGAGAAAGTCACTACCTTCAGGGTCGTATTACATGCTGAAGATAACGTATGATCGAAATCTCCCGGAATCCGGCTCATCCCAGTCCCTGGCTGTAATCGGCAAAGATACGATCGAGATCGAGCACTGTCACCGTTTTTTCATTAAACTGTACAATACCGGAAACGATCTCGCGCAGATGCTGTGGTACGGTGGTTGGCGGCTGACGGATATTGCTCAGCAGGACATCAACCACGTCAACAACCTTGTCGACACGAATGGTGCTGCTCATACCGGCAGCCTGTCCGAGCAGATACGAGGGCGAGGAGACATTTTGAGAATCCGGCAGTTGCAATAATTCATGCAGACTGATCACTGATTCAATATCACCACGCACATTGATGACGCCTTGCAATGATGTCGGACAACCTGGTACGAAAAAGACATCAACCTGGGACAATATTTCCCTGATTTTTTCACCATGAAAAGCAAACCAGTCACCTTGCAGTTCAAAGATAACCAGCTTTGTTGCCGGTTCATCCACATTGACAATGTCACCTCTAGCTTTGCGGCGCAGGCTCAAGACCTGATCAAGTGCAATATCCTTCTGAATCATCTGCTGTCCTCCGGTACCTGTCTCATCATTTTGATAATCTCACAAAAAACCCTATATTCAATCCGTGACAGCTAAGAATAAAATTCGAACTACAAGGAGTGGTGGTGGCGGGAAAGCGGAGACGTACAAGTACATTGCCTGCTCCCGCCACAACGCAGAAGAGCGTTTTTTTTTGCAAGACCATCAATCATTCGTAGCGACCACGCGATTGCGCCCCCCCTCTTTGGCTTGGTACAAAGCACGGTCAGCAGCTTCACGCAGGAGTTTCATGTTTTGGCATTGCGGAAAGGCGGCAACACCAGCACTGAAGGCGCAGGAAAACTCAACCTCGCCTGCATGAAAACGTATCTTGGCAAAATCCTCACGCAACTGATCGATAATCCGGGCAGCAGCCTCCAGTTTAATGCCCTGCAGGATCACCGCAAATTCCTCGCCCCCATAGCGTCCGACGATGTCAGAGTTACGTAACCGCTGCTGCAGGACGCGCGCCAAGGCCAGCAGAACCTGGTCACCAGCCGGGTGACCATGGGTGTCGTTCACCGCCTTGAAACGATCTACATCAATCATGGCAAAGCACAGGCTCTCATTCTGGCGGCCCGCGTTGGCAATTGTACTTTCAAGCATCTGGGTGGTCGTAGAGTGGTTAAAGAGACCGGTCAGACTATCGCGCGCCATCAACATGCGCAGTGCCCGCATGCGTTCAGCACGAATGGCTACAGCGGCAACCAGATCCTCCGGCTGGATCGGTTTGGTGAGAAAGCCTTCGGCACCTACCCGCATGGCGGAAAACTGCTTGCGCTTGTCGGTCTCACTCGAAAGGAAGACAATGGGCAGCCCTAAATAGTCAGGCACCTGGCGCACAAGTTTGGCAAGGTCTCTCCCGTTGCATCGAGGCATATACATATCCATCAGCACCAGATCAGGACGAAACAGATGCAGAACTTCGAGCACCCGCTCCGGCTTGTGCACCTGAAAGGTAATCATGTTCGCATCCTGAAGGATCAGACTGTGGTAAGCGGCAATGACCGGTTCATCATCCACCACCAGTACTCGACAAGGCTCGGGCTTCTTCTGGACGGTCAATTCATCAATGGTCGTCACCATATCCAGGGCGTTGACGGGCTTGTGGAAAAAGGCCTGACCGCCGGCCTGGATGGCGTTCAGTCGCGCCTCAAAATCGTCGCAGGCCGAGATGAATATGGCCGGCACCGGTGGATCCATTTCGCCTGCTATGGCGGCAAGCACATCCGCGCCACTGACATCGTTCGGGAAGAAGATGTCCATGATGACGAGGGATGGACGCTTTGCCACCATCGCCATGCGCAGTTCGGCCGGATCGGTGAAGGTAACCGGATGGTAACCGAAACATTGCAGTTGTGCAGCCAACTGTTCCACCAGCAGGGGATCGTCGTCGCAAATATAGATCATCCTGCCTCCGGCACCCTCACCGCTGTCGATGGGAGCCAATTCGAAGCGTGGAACATCATGTTCTTGAGATGACAAAGCACCTTGCTGGCGTAAGGTCTCCGTATTGAGAACAATACGGGCCAGGACCTCGGCCAGTTCATCCCAGAAGGGTGCTGATACATTAAGAGGTGTTTCCAGCAAACGAGCCGCCAGATGCTCCCCGCTCGCCGCGATGGCACCAAGTTCCGTAAAGCCAAAGGAATTTCCAGTCCCCTTGATACTGTGGAGAAAACGATGCA
The DNA here is from genome assembly GCA_043826415.1 of Pseudomonadota bacterium. Classification (GTDB taxonomy): domain Bacteria; phylum Desulfobacterota; class Desulfobulbia; order Desulfobulbales; family Desulfocapsaceae; genus UBA2270. The sequence continues at coordinate 138,056 of JBDRQE010000023.1, read as the reverse complement.
GGTTCGACGCAGTGGCTCTCTGATTCGGATCAATGCGCAACATGGCGAGATGGTGAAGAGCCTCTTCAACACGCCCGGGCATTTGCTCAATGAACTGCTCACGCAGTCGGGCAATCTTGCTGCTTAAAGAGGGGCGTTGATTATTCATGTTTATAATACTCATGTCGTTAAAGTCGTTATCAGCATCGAGACAGGACTTCGCTTATCACCTGAGGCAGGATTTCTTCCAGACTGTAGTCCTTGAAAAGACAGGCATCAAGCTTCGGTTCCTCTGCCCGCAGGCCCTCAGGATTATCACCGGTGAGCAGAATAAAAGGTAAGGCAACCCCCTGGCTGCGAAGTTCACGGAACAAATCAATACCACTTATCAGGGGCATGTTCATATCACTGATCACCAGATCACAACTGGCCCCGCCGGCTGCCAGTATTTCCAAAGCTTCGACACCGTTTTCGGCCAGCTGACAGCTGTATCCATGATCCTCCAGCACAGCTAAGGTCATCTCCCTCGAGAAAGGGTCATCATCTACAACCAGAACGTGCATTATGTTTACCTCCACTATTTTTTAGGGGCCGTTAAGAAATAACTTGTACTTTTATCCATTTATTACGGAAACTTATACCGTTTATGAAGTAAAAAAATCTAAATTATTTATTTACGACGGCTTTCCGTCACTTGGAACCTGCTCAACCCAAAAACTCACCGTCTATTATCCAAGCAAGCTGCGCAGGGTATCCACCAAACTGTTTTGATCAAAATCGCCTTTAACGATATAGGCATCCGCCCCCACCTGAATCCCCCGCCGTTTGTCTTCTTCCTTTTCCCGCGAGGTAATAATAACGATGGGCGTGTCGCGGTATTTTTCCTCCTGCCGCAGCATTGAGGTCAGGGCAAAGCCGTCCATCCTGGGCATCTCCACATCGGTAAGAATGGCATCGAATGTTCCGGCCCGTGCCTGCTGCAGACCGTCCATACCGTCCTCGGCAAGGGTGACATGATACCCCCACGCCTCCAGGACATCCTTCTCGATCTCTCGTGTATTGAGCGAGTCATCCACAACCAGGATCTTGTAGGTGATCTCCTGTACACCAGCATGGCCGGCAGTATCGGCACGCGAGGCCTGACCGCGCGCCTTACGTGCCAGTTCCAGCAATGCAGGTGCGTGCAGCACACTAACCAGTTCGTTCCTGCCGGTAATGACCATGCCGGAAACCATGACCAGGCGGCGCATATGCTCAGGCAACGGCTTGATCACCATGTCGCGTTCATCGAGGAGATCATCCACTGCCAGCGCCAGCTTTTCATTACGTACCCGTACCACCACCAGCAACGTGCCATGATCAGACATTCCCGCTTGAGAGCGGCTCGTTTTCACCAGGCGCTCAGGAGGATGCAGCAGATCGGTTAATGCCGCAACCGGCACAAATTCGTTACGGATAATCACCGCATTTCGCTCCACAACCGTAAGCATTTCTTCACGCGGCACCCGAATCAGTTCATCTACATATTGGGCGGTGAATCCGAAAGACAAGCCATTGACCTCAACCAGCAGCACACGCATCACCGCAAGCGACAACGGCAGACGCAGGGAGAAGGTTGTACCCGCTCCCGGGCGGGTTTCAACAGTCACCTCTCCCTGCAGATCATCAACAACGCTCTGCTTGACCACATCCATACCGACACCGCGCCCGGAGATGTCGGTGATGATGGCACTGGTGCTGAAGCCGGGCCGGAAGATAAAATCAACCACCTCCTGGTCTTTCAGGACGGTCGCCTGTTCCGCGCTGACAAATCCCTTGCGCACCGCCTTGTCACGCACGGCTTCAATGGCTATCCCACTGCCGTCGTCCGCCACTTCGATCACAACCCAGCCACCGTCCTGACGTGCCGACAGGGTGACCCTTCCCTGCGCAGACTTACCGGCAGCCAGACGCGCAACCGACGTTTCCAGGCCATGGTCGACGGCATTGCGCAAGAGGTGAACAACAGGGTCACTGAGTTTGTCGATCATTTGCCGGTCAAGCTCGATCTCAGCCCCGCTCACCACACACTCCACCTCCTTGCCGACAGAATACGCCAGATCACGCACCATGCGTCCGGCTGAATCGAAGACCATGGCCAGCGGCAGCATGCGCATGATCAGCGCCTTGTCGTGCAGCTCATCCATCAACAACTCCTGATGCTGCACATCGTCACGCAGGGTCAGTCCGAAAGTATGCAATTGCGCCCGATGCTGCTCCCAGAATTCCAGTGAGCCATCAAATTCGATCTGGCGGATATCAAGCAGACGCTGGCGCAGGCCGGCATGACTCGAAACCACCTCGCCCATCAATTTGATCAACTCGTCGAGCTTGTCAAGACGCACCCGTACAGTATCGGCCGTGTTCAACTTCGCATTGACAGACAGTGGTGGAATCGCAAGCGGCGGGGCTGTAATCGATGGCGAAGAAGTCGAATCCAATACAGATGGCGTACCATCTCCTGCCAAGTCGATGCCCGACTGCAATGTCACTGCAGCCGCCACTTGTCCTCTGGCGGCTTGCGCCAGGCTGGCGCATAGTGCCTCATCGACAGGTGGCAGAACAGCACCATCACCACTTTCTGCCAGACTTTCCACCAGCAGGGCAATGGCATCTACGCCCCGGTACAACAAGCTTCCAAGTTCCGGACTGTAGTTCAGGCTGCCGTCGCGCAGAGCACCAAGCACATCTTCCAGCTTGTGGGCAGTTTCAGTGATGGCACTCAACTTGAGCATCCGTGACGAACCCTTAATCGTATGGGCCGAACGGAAAATAGCATTGATGGTTTCACTATCAAGGCTATCGCGGCTCATCGCGTCCAGACCTTCACCCAAGCGTTTGATATGTTCGCGGGCTTCTTCAACAAAACGAAGGATAAATTTTTTTATATCAAGGGCCATTCCGGGTTATTTCCCTCTTACTCTACGTTGTTGGTCGCCCAATTTACCGAGATGGTGTTCACAGAGGAAACGCAATTCGGAATGCACCACTGCCAAGGGCAACACCTTTATACCGTGGTCCGGCACTATCGTTTGAGAGAGCAGCTGCAGGACTCCGCGATATTCGCGCCTGGCCTTGTCAGACTCGCCGCCGGCCCGGTACAGATCGGCCAGATAATAACGCGCCAACCAGCATTCATGGCGGGCATACACCGCCTGTTTGAACCAGCGTACAGCCTCTTGGGCGAGATCGCGCCATTTGGCAGCGAGGCCGAGCAGAAGCAGGGCATCGAGCGACCAGGGATCGCTCTGCAGCGCTTGTCGGGCACTGGCCTCTGCCAATTCAAATTCTTTGCTGTTCAGCTGGATATGCGCCTTCAGCAGCAGCGTGGAGGCATCACCAGGATTGTGATCAAGCAGAACAGCAATCATGGCCATCGCCTCATCGTAACGCTTTTCGCGGCAGTATTGCCGTACCTCATCAATACTGCCGCAAGAATCGGACGGCGTTCTCACCGGCCCCACGATTTCCGCCGGCGGCAGGGAAGAAGCTGCAGATGGTCTGCACGGTACGAGAGTCGGTTCCCGCCTGTCGCACCGTTGCGGTGCGGCCATTTTTGACGGCACGTGCCGGGAAAAATCAAAGACAGGTGCTGCTGAAACAACAGAAGTAGAAGGCTGCCCCTTGGCGAAATAAAACAGCCCGTCTTCTTCGACCAGAGAAAGCACACCGAGATCATTGGCAATGGTTTCAGCTGTACCGATCACCAGACAGCCACTCTCTTTCAACAGTGAGGCCAGATTTTGCTGAATGAGACAACGCGTCGGGGTATCAAAATAAATCGAGACGTTACGGAAAAAAATAATATCGCAATTGTGTAACGATGCAGGGAATTCCTCAGCGAACAGATTCATTTCCTGAAATTCTACACGGCTGCGGATCTCGTCCTTGAGACAATAGTCCCAGCCATCGTGGTCGAAATAGCGTGCCTTGATCTCCTTGGCCACGCCACGAAAGGAAAACTCATTATAACGCCCGGAACGCGCCTTGGCCAAGGCCTGAGTATCGATATCGCAGCCAATAAAGGAGAAGAGAGACGACACGTCATCCCCATATTTCTCCCCTAAGGCCATAACAAGGGAGAAAGGCTCTTCGCCGGACGAACACCCGGCACTCATGATCCGCAGGGGCCGGCTATTTTTGCGTTGCATCAGCAGACGCGGCACCAGGCGCTCGGTCAGCAGGTGCAGCTGCTCAACCTCACGGAAGAAATAGGTCTCGTTGATGGTGAGCAGATTGACCAGATCATGGAACTCGTCGCCGCTGTCTTGAAGATGGAAATAATATTCGGCACCGTTAGCAAACCGGGTCACGATGAGACGCTGAGCCAGTACCGTGGCAAGTTTTTCCTCACCCAAGCCTTCAAAAATCAGGCCGCAGCGTTGCTTGATAAGCTTTTTAAATGGTTCCAGATCGATGGTCATAACTGACTTGTACCAGTGGCGGCCGACGCAATCCCGATCATTTCACGGGCGATTGCGTCGACAGGCAGAACCTTTTGGACACTTCCGCTATCAATAGCCGCCTTATTCATGCCAAAGATCACCGAACTGGCCTCATCCTGGGCCAGCGTGGTACCGCCCGCCCGGCGAATATTCACGATTCCCTGAGCACCATCGCTCCCCATACCGGTAAGGATGATGCCGACACTCCCACAGCCGTAAACTTCGGCCACGGCATTGAGCAGGGCATTGCAACTGGGATGATAAACAGCCCCTGACAGCTGTTCCTGCAGGGCGATACGCCGCGATGGAGTCACCACGAGGTCGGCTTCCGATGGCGAGACATAGACCATTCCCGGCAGGATAAGATCACCTTCCTGCGCCAGACGCACATGCAGCTTGCACAAACTGGCCAGCCAGTCGGCCATACCGCCGGCAAAACCGGCGGAGATATGCTGCGAGACCAGTATTGGACAAGGAAAATCAGCAGGCAGCTGGGCCAGGACCAGCGCCAGCGCCTGTGGTCCCCCGATGGAGGAGGCAATGGCAAAAATTCGTGAATATTCCCTTGCAACATTCTCATGGTCATCCAGCGTGGCTGGATGTACAGAGGGAGACGGTAACGCACAGACGCTATCCTTACTCTTCAGAGACGAGCGCAGATGGGTAATCACCGACACACCGGCCAGCATCTTCACCTTGGCCACAAATCCTGAGGCCGCCCCGGCGTCATATTCCGGTTTAGCAATGACCTCCAGCGCTCCGCGGGCAACCGCCTCATAGGCATTATGGGCATCAGCGACACTGCTTACCACCAGAATCGGCACGGCTCTGGTCGTCATGATTTCCTCAATGGCCTGCATGCCGCTCATCACCGGCATTTCAAGATCCATGGTCATCAGATTTGGCTGTAACTCACGTGCCAGCTTGACCGCTTCCCGGCCATTGCCCGCTTCTCCGACAATCTCAATATCCGCGTCGTCTTCCAGAAAGGAACGCAGCAAGCCTCGCATCAGGCTGCTGTCATCAACCAAGACCACTCTGATTTTTCCCATATCGCCTTCCAGGAGTAGTAGTGCTGCCTAGCCTTGCTTATCGGCAAGCTTGAACTGCTGTACTGTTTTTCCCAGTTCGGCCGACATGACGGTCATATCATGACTGATCTGAGAAATGCTGCCAATGGACTGGGCAGCATGGGAACTGGCGGTAACAATCTCACGCAAGGCGACCACCACCTGGTTACTGGCTGTTTTTTGCTGTTGTGTGGAAAGGGAAATCTGCTGGGCTGCACTGGACGTCTGGCTGGCAGCATTGACCAGATCATCAAGATTATTCGCCGTCGAGGTACTGGCCTCCATGCCTGAGGCAATGATTGAACCACCCTTTTCCGAGGTAATCACCAGCCGACTGATGGAATCCTGAATTTCCTGAATCTTGGCTTCGATCTCGCCGGTGGAATCGGTGACACTGTCGGCAAGACGGCGGATTTCACTGGCAACCACACTGAAGCGCTTACCGGCTTCGCCGGCACTTGAGGCCTCCAGCGCGGCGTTGAAGGCAATCAGCTTGGTCTGATCGGCAATGGAGTTAATGATCTCCATCACCTTGCTGATCTGCCTGGACTTGGCACCAAGCTCGACGATCTCCTGCAGGCTATGCTGGTTATCGCTGCGAATATCTCCCATGCGGAGAAGTACCATCTGCATTGCCTCAGAACCGCGTTTACTGTTTTCCCAAGTCTGGTTGGCGATATCCACCACCGACTTGGAATGCTCGGCGATTTGGGTGGAGGAAGCAGACAATTCTTCCATGGTCGAGGTGATTTCGGCCACAGAAGAAGACATTTCAGAGGAAATGGCGACCTGGTTTTCCACCGCGCCGGCAATATCCGTTGCCGCACCATGCACCGTCACCGCATGTTCACCAATATTGGAGGCCAGTTCATAGAGTTGACGACGCATTTCCCGGGCAGCATCGGCGAGTTCACCAATTTCGTCACTTCGACTGTCTGTGAGATGCCGGCCCAGATTGCCGTCAGCAATAGCCTTAACGAAGTGGACAAGTCGCAAGATAGGATTACAGATATTGTGTATGACGTAAAAACTCGCGGCAACAGCAATAACCAGAAGCACGATCAGGTTCATGATCAATATTTTAGTGACAACCTCTTTGAAGATACGAGCGGAGGCCTCCTTTTTTTCGGCGACAGCCGCATCAATGGAATCAATATAGACACCTGTCCCCACTATCCACCCCCAAGGCTCGATTTTTTTGACGAACGAGAGTTTAGGCTGCGGAATTTTTTCGCCATCCTTGTTCGGCTTGGGCCACAGATAATCAACATACCCCTGCCCATCTTTGGCGCAGACCTCGAGAAAAGCAAGAAAGAGGTTTTGCCCTTTGCCCAATGCACAATTGTATATGGGGTTATCCATTTTTTTGCCATTGAGGGCCGGTTGAATCGGATGCATGATCATGGAGGGGATTGGAAGAGAGGTGTCATTGACCCAGAAATAGCCTACCCCATTGTCGTAACGAAGTTTGGCCAGCAGGGAAAGCGCCCGATTCTTGGCCTCGGCTTCACTTACCTGACCTGATTTGAAAAGTTCCTGGCTTTCCAATATGACACCTTCAGCGACCTCCACCTGATTCTTCAAAGAGAGTTTAGTCGCCTCAAGTTTATCGGCCCTGAATGTCTCCAGATCTTTCAGCTCATAGGACTGCAGTAGCGGATAGGTTACCAGGGCGGAAAGTAATACCAGCACAGAAAGGGCCGTGACCAGCAACAAGGTGAGTTTCCAACTAAGTTTCATCAGGTTTCCTCTTTTTCATTAAAAAAACAGACCGTAGTAATTAAACCATGTCACATCAGCCACAACGTATTCCGTGCAGGATTTTATTGGAAGAAAAAAAAGGGGGGCTACAATAATATGCATTAGGGCCTCGGCAAGAATAAGTTGTTCCGTATTGCGCAGGATTTTCAGTCATATTCGAGGAGCGAAAAGACCAGCAAGACGGGATGTTTTATTCTTGCTGCGGCCCTTAACAGCCATTGCGGACTGACTCAAATAAATTCCACCCTTTAAAATGAGCCCACAGGACTCCCCTGGATAAACTGCCCGCTCCCCTGCTGTCAACCTGCTCCGGATGAATCCCGGGGATCTTCCGCCGAAGCCGCAAGCCGACGCTTCATCTCAAACTGATCAATAGCTGATTTGACCATCCGGAACAGTTCTCTATAGTAGAGTTTATTGTGGCTCTTCACATACTGGTAAATGGTCTTGCGCAGGTCGTCTTCGTCCAGCTCCGGATACTTTGCCACTGCCGGAGCAAAAATCTCACTCTTCCAGTCAGGCTCCCACTCAATCTGTAGAGACCGGCAATACTGATAATCTGCCATGGCCTCATTGATCATGGCATCACGCAGATGTTCCGCCTCATGCATCTGGGTTTTCACCTTCAGCTGCGACCCTTTTCTCTTACTCAAAAAATCGTAGACGGCATCCATGGATGGACCTTGGCGTAAGAGCTTGGCCAGATGTTTCACCTGCCGTTTACGCGCTCCCCCGCTCAAACCCCGGATTGTTTTGATCTCATCCTTGACCTCACTGTCTCCTGGAAAAACCTTCAGATCTTTATCGGTGAGTTCCGCCAGCTCCTGAGCCACGTCCTCAATCCGCTTAAATCTCCGTTTTTGTTCGGATCTGCTGATTATCTCATCCATATGCTATTGTCCCTTTTTGACATAAAAAAACTGCTGAAAAGCATCTTCAATACTAAGCCGCTGTAAAAAAATAACAGGGCCATATTAGCACCCGGAGCGGCATAAGGATCCGTACAATACCACAAGAAGATAAAAACACCTAACTTCCAAACGCCAGACGATTGAACCCACCTTCAGCAAAATAAGGCCGGGTAATATCCATACCCTGCAACTCAAAGATCAGGACCTCAAGGATAAGATAAACCTTGGTATTTCTGCGGACACAAGCCGTCATTGTCTCTCCATGGTGGCCCATAGCCGCATGGAGATGAATACGTGGCACGTCGTCTTCCCAGAACATCGAGCCGCTGCCAACTACCTCTCGAGCCCCGTCAACCTCAGCCCATACCGGATCAGGCGGCATGACAGGCTCCTTCGGCCCAGTCACCACTCCTGCCTGCCGCAGACCGCCAAGAATCTGAAACCAGCAGGCCCGCAGCTCCTCCTTCCTGAACAGCTCCTGCAATCCCTCCAGCAGATCATCACCCTGATCAAAACGGGCCATAATCACTCGACCGAGCGTTCCTGTCTTATATTCCATTTTTCCCTCCCTGCTCTCTTGTTTAGGGGCCGTTAAGAAATAACCTGTACTTTTTTCCATTTCTTTACGGCCCCTTATGCCGTTCGTGGAGCTAAAAAAGTATGAGTTATTTTTGAACGACGGCTTATATCTCTGTTCCCTCTTTTCTGCTCCCGGCCTCAGCCCGCAGCAAAAAAGCCAGAGCCGTCTGTCGCCGGACCGTATCCACATTCCTGACCGCCATGGAGAATGCCTGCCTGGTTCCCACAAAGACAGCCAGCTTCCTCGCCCTTGTCAATCCGGTATAGACAAGATTACGAAATAGCATCTTGAAATGCTGACTGACAATGGGAATAATCACACAATCGAACTCACTGCCCTGTGACTTATGGATGGTGATGGCATAGGCCAGATCCAGTTCACTGATCTCGTCCTTCTGATATTCCACCTCGCGGCCACCCGCCAGAAAACGCACCACACAGGTGAGATCAAGGGCGTTCACCCGGCATACCACCCCGATATCACCGTTGAAGACCCCCAAATCATAATTGTTGCGGCGATGAATGACCCGGTCCCCCACCCTGAATATCCGCTCACCGAGAATCAGTTGTCCCTTGCTTTCAGCAGCCGGGTTGACCGCCTGCTGCAGGGTTTGATTGAGCGTTGCCGTACCCAGACTGGCTCTGGTCATGGGCGAGAGCACCTGAATCTCGCATTCTGGGCCAAAATATTTGGGAATCCATTCGGTATAGAGCCTGACGATCACCTCCTGGGCGGTCAGGCCGTAATAAAGAGATGACCAGGGATGCACCTTTTTCAGCACTGCCCGCAGCTCATCGGCACTGTTTTCTGCCGTCTGAAGCAGGCCAAAATTCACATGGCTGTAATGATCGGGCAACTCATAGCCATACCGTTTCTGAGACGACAGATCATCAATGCCCGTATAAAGATGCTCCTCGCCAAAATGGGCCTCAACATCACAGGCTGACACTTTTAAATAATCCCGCACCCTGGCAATGACTCGCAACTGTTCCCTGGTGGCCTCGTTGGAATCAAGAAAGAGACAATCAACCTTTTCCGTCCACAGGCCGGGATGTTTGAAGGGGGAAGGAATCTGAGGGACAGTGCCTTCATTGATGGCATGGGCGTAACGGATAATGGAAGATTCCCCTGCCTGACGAAATACCTTGTTCAGGGTAAAAAGAGGAACAACACCGGAGGCGATCAGGTCCGCCAGCACATTACCGGCCCCGACAGATGGCAGCTGATCGGCATCCCCGATCAGAACCAGCCTGGCGCCTTCGGGGATAGCGGCCAGTAAGGCCGCCATCAGACTGATATCAAGCATGGAACACTCATCGACTATCAGACAATCAAGGGATAAAGTCTGTTCCCTGTTTCGTTTAAAACCACCCCCCTGATACTCCAGCAAGCGGTGAATAGTCTTCGCCTCATCCCCGATCACCTCACCCATGCGCTGGGCCGCCCGTCCCGTGGGCGCGGCGAGAATGACATCCATCCCCATGGCCTGAAACAGCCTGACCAGGGTTTTGGTGGTAGTCGTTTTACCGCAACCCGGACCACCGGTCAGAATGGCGCAACGGCAGGAGACAATACCGGCAACAGCAGCATGCTGCTCTGCACTGAGCTGAAGATTCTGAGTGGCACTGTAACTCTGCAGCCAATCTTCCACCTTTTTTTCATCAAGAGCAACAGGGCCACACAGCTGCCGCAGCCATTGAGCACAATTCTGTTCATCATAATAGAGGGTCTTGGAATAATAACAGGGGACTGCGACAGGGCCATCAATGGCCAGAAAACGGGTTTTCAACAGGTTGTCTCGTTCCATGGCCTGCAGATACGACTCCAGCCGGTCTGCAAGATCCATCTCCAACAGCTCGTTGATCTGAGAGAGGATCTGCCTGCTGGTCAGAAAACAATGTCCCTGCTCACGGGAAGCCGCCAGGATATGACGGATGGCGGCAATGATCCTGACCTCGGAATCGAGAGGAATACCCAGGGAGAGGGCAACCTTATCGGCTGAAAAGAAGCCGATGCCGTAAAAATCATCCGCCAGCCGGTAGGGATTCTCCCGGACCATGACTACGGCCTGATCCCCATATTTCTTATAGATCCGAACGGCAAAAAGGGTGGAGATTCCATGGCCCTGCAAAAAGAGCATCACCTCACGCACCGCCCGATGCTCTTCCCAGGCCGTCTTGATCCCGGCCAGTTTTTTGTGGGCAATACCAGGCACCAGGAGCAGATCCTCAATCCGACCTTCAAAGATGTCGAGGGTAGCCTTACCGAAATGGCTGACAATCTTGCGGGCAGTCTTGGGGCCCACGCCTTTGATCAGTCCGGAACCGAGATATTTTTCCAGACCTGCCGCCGTCGCCGGTTTCTGCTCAATCGCTCGCAGAGCCTTAAACTGTCTGCCGTAGGAAGGATGAACCGCCCAGGAACCGAAGAATTTCATGGTCGCCCCGGCAAAAACACGGGTCTGGTGTACAGTCACCGTCACCGCCTCATGCTCATGGAAACACTTCACCCGCAACACCGACCAGCCCGTCTCACTATTATGATAGGTGACCCGTTCCACAATTCCCTGGATCTGTTCTTCGATAACGCCTTTCTGCATAAGCCTACTTTTGAATTGACCAGGATACCAGAGGACAGTTCTTCTCAATCATCTGAATCTTTGATAGCATAAAAAAAAAAGAGAAGCCAGCAGAACCACCAATCTCCGTCATCAGCGGTCAGCTTCCTTTTTTCCCTTGACATGGATTGCAGGAGTCCGATAAAAAGAGAGCTAACCCCGATGAACCGTAAGGCACTAAAATGTTGGCGTGATTTCAAAACAATAGAGAAATCCGCAGTTTTGTACCTTCAGTGACGCGTGCGACCCAATGCCATCCTGACATTCATAACGAAAGAGTTCGCATACGGCATCACCATTCCCGATACGTAAAACAGAGATAAAACCCATGAGCGACACAATAGATTTTGGCTGGACTGAAACTTCGAACATCCCTCTGATCGTCAAGCTGCGAAGCGACCTGAAGGCGGCTATGCTGGGCAGGAATGAGACGGTCAAAGGGGCTGTCCGCATCATCATGAGCGAATTCCCCACCAAGATCACTCAGGCCATCACCTTGGAGAGCGGCAAAAAAAGCAGTCGGCCCAAACGCGACGATGAGATTACCAACGATGAGATCGTTACCGTAATCATGGGGCTTTGCAAATCAGAAAAGCAGACCCTGGAATTCACCGGACAGCCAACCTCCGACTATCTGCAGGTCCTGGAATCATATCTTCCCACAATGGCCACCGAGGAAGAAATCATGGCCTGGGCCAGGGAAAACATCGATTTGTCACAGTTTAAAAGCCCGATGCAGGCTATGGGCCCTATCATGAAACATTTCGGCAAGAGCGCCGACGGCAATGTGGTGAAAAAAGTCCTGGGATCGATGGCAGGATAACAGTATGGCGGATAACCCACCCATCACCCTTGAGAATGCAGCCCCCGACACCATTGACTGCGCCTTGCTTTCCCACCCTACAGGCAAAGGGAATGAGCTCTTTGACGCCATTCAGGATCCGGTCCTGATTGTCACCCCGGAAGGCATTATCATCGATGCCAATCTGGCTGCCATCAATGCAGCCCATAAGACAAAAAACCAGATTATCGGCAAGGGAATCTGCAAGATTATCCATGGCGGCAGTTCGCCTCACCTCCAATGTCCGCTGGAATCTTTTTTACGCACCTGCGCCCCCAGAGTAGAAGAAACCCGGCTACCCGGACTTTTCGGCGAATATCTTTTGACCATCTCTCCTGTAAAAGACAGTGATGGCGTCATTCGCAAGATACTCCTGATTGCCCGCGAACTGACCTCGGATGAACTGCGCAAGGTTGACTCCATGCGCACGGCACAACTTGCAGCCATCGGAGAACTGGCGGCAGGTGTTGCCCATGAAGTTAATAATCCCATCACCGGCATTATCAATTTCGCCCAGCTCCTGCTGGATGATAGTGAAAAAAATTCTCTTCAGGAAGAACTTCTTACCCGGATCATCAATGAAGGCGAACGCATCGCCTCCATTATAAAGAACCTGCTCTCCTTTGCCAGGGAAGGCAACCAGGAAAATGAACCTGTTGATATGGTGCAGGTCATTATGGCTACCCTGTCGCTGGTCGAACATCAATTAAAAAAAGATGGCATCCAGATCAGCACTGATTTTTCCCAGGGTCCTTGTCCCATCTATGGCAACTTCCGCCAACTGCAGCAGGTTATCCTCAACCTGCTGAGCAACAGCAGATTTGCCCTGAACGAACGTTACCCCACCACCTCTCCAGATAAAAAAATCATGATCTCGTGCCACCCTGTGATCAGCGACGACAAAAAATCATGGATTCAGACAACCATTCGTGATCAGGGGACCGGTATCCCGCAAGGCATTCTGGATCGATTATTTGATCCATTTTTCACCACAAAACCTTCAGGGCAAGGCACAGGGCTCGGCCTCAGTATCAGCTTCGGCATTATCCAGGATCATGGCGGCACCATCAAGGTCAACTCGATCATGCATCAATTCACCGAGATGCTCATTCAAATTCCCACTTCAGACTCAGACTATGCCACTCAGTGAAACGGTCGATAAAAAAGCCCGCATCCTTATTGTTGACGATGAGGCAAGTATTCGTCTGACCTTTGAAATGTTTCTGGCCCGGGAAGGTTACGGTCCCATCACCACTGCTTCAACCTTTGATGAGGCCCTGCTGGCCATCGAGGACCATGAATTTGACCTGATAATCAGCGACATAGTCCTGGAAGGGGCACGCGGCACCGATCTTCTGCGCAAGATTCGCGAGGCCGGTCTTCAATGCCCTGTGGTCATGGTTACCGGTTTTCCCAATCTTGATTCTGCCGCCGAGGCCGTCAGATATGGGGCCTTTGACTATATTTCCAAACCGGTCAATAAAGAGACGCTGCTCAGATTTGTCCGCCAGGCCTTACAGCATTGGGAACTTGAAAAGGAAAGAAAGGCACTCATCAAGGAAAACGAAAGATATAAACGCTACCTGGAAGCGATCTTCAGTTCTGTTCGTGACGCGATCATTACCATTGACAATGACATGAACATCATCCAGATCAACAATACCGCCAAAAACTGGCTGGGTTACAATGAGGCCAATTCACCGACCAGCATTAAATCCATTACTGAAGAAATGGGTCAAACCTGTCTTCAGGATGCCTTACAGGTCTTGAAACATCGGAAGGAAGTGAGGGAACATCAGATTGAATGCCGCAAAGCCGATGGCAACATCCGGATTATCAGTCTGAACGCCTCCCCTCTGCAGGACGGGCAAGATGAGTTCAGTGGCGTGGTCATTGTCGCCAGAGATATCACCCTGCCCGAACCCGATGCAGGCAGCGACGGCATTCGGAACCAGTTTCACGGGTATGTCGGATCCAGCCAGGTGATGCAGAATGTCTATAAACTCATTGAAAATGTGGGCAAGGTAGACACGGCCGTCCTGATCACCGGCGAGTCGGGAACAGGCAAGGAACTTGCAGCCGAGGCTCTGCACGCTGAAAGTCCAAGACGGGACATGTCCCTTATTAAAGTAGATTGTGCCGCTATTACTGAAGATCTGCTTGAGAGTGAACTTTTTGGCCACAAAAAGGGGGCCTTCACCGGCGCCGATCGCGATCGACCTGGACGACTCCTCCAGGCAGACCATGGCACCTTATTTCTGGACGAGATCGGCGATATCTCGCCTCGCATGCAACTGCGACTTCTCCGTTTTCTCCAGGAAAAGACCTTCACCCCTGTCGGCCAGGATACACCGATAAAAGTGGATGTCCGGGTCATTGCAGCCACCAATGTCAATCTCATCGAGAAAGTAAAAGCAGGTAACTTTCGCGAAGATCTCTACTATCGTTTAAAGGTGGTGGAGATCAATCTTCCCCCCCTTCGAGACCGTAAAGGTGGGATCCCCATCTTGTCCTATCACTTTCTCTCCCTCTTTCGCGACCAGCTTAAAAGGAAGATTCACGGGATTTCCGACCAGGCCATGAACGCCCTCTCCCGCTACTCCTGGCCAGGAAATGTCAGAGAACTCCGTCATGTGATAGAAAGGGCGTGCGTCCTCTGCGAAGGCCCGACCATCTCCCTTGAGCACTTCCCTGAAGAAATTCGTTCGCAGCAGTTGCTGCAGCATGACATCCCTCCATTGACTGCTCCAGACAGTTCGGTTCATGTCTCACAAAGTACAATAGCTGTGAACGCCGGCCTACCTCCCTATATCAGCGAGAGAGATGAACTCATTGATATCCTGAAACGTGCCCGAGGCAACAAATCCAAGGCTGCTCGCATGTTGAATGTCGACCGCAGCACTCTCTACCGGAAAATGCAACGCCTTGGTATTCAAGAAGATGAATTTATGGAACACCCAGAGCGTAAGAACACCCCCTGAGTTATAAATTTGATGCCGGAGCTGAGCCCGATTTTGTCAGATCACAACCATAGAGACAGTATGACTGCCGCGGGATGTACAGAAATTCAAAAACCGCGCATATCTCTCTTAAGCTTTTTTGAGCACGCGCTGTTTCCTGCCGGCGAAATGACTCTGAGATGAATCTCGATTACACCACCCTCGAACTGCTGCGCCAGACCCACCCTGCCTGGCGTCTATTGCGCTCCGATCATGCACCACTGGTGGCAGCCTTTTTCCAGCGGATATTCATCGTCCCCAATGTTAGAATCATGGCCCAATCCGACCTGACTGAGGCCTTAGAAGACGAACTATTTGCGCTGCGTGAACGACTGGGGCCAGAGTCATTTCCCAAAATGGCGCTCGAGTATCTCAACGACTGGGCTGCCACTGAAAAGGGTTGGCTGCGCAAATTCTACGCTCAAGGGTCGGACGAACCGCATTTTGACCTGACACCAGCATCCGAGAAGGCCATTGCCTGGCTCGGAACACTCATCGAACGCAGTTTCGTTGGCACTGAGTCACGCCTGCTCACCTTATTTGAGTTGCTCAAGCAGATGAGTGAGGGCAGCGAGACCGACCCCCAGACACGCATTGCTGAATTGCACAAGCGCCGCGACGAGATTGATCTTGAGATCGTGC
This sequence comes from Pseudomonadota bacterium, assembly GCA_043826415.1. GTDB lineage: Bacteria > Desulfobacterota > Desulfobulbia > Desulfobulbales > Desulfocapsaceae > UBA2270. The sequence continues at coordinate 122,172 of JBDRQE010000023.1, read as the reverse complement.
GGATTGAGTCAGGCGACATGCCTATGCTGGACGACACCTCGCTCAAAGACCGCTTTCAACAGTTTGTTCAGCTGGCACGTGAGCTGCTCACTGATTTTCGTGAGGTGGAGCACAATTTTCGTGGGCTGGATCGGCACGTGCGGGAACGCATCGCGTTGTGGGAGGGTGCAAAAGGTGCGCTGCTCGAAGAAATCATGGGCGAGCGCGATGCCATTACCGATTCCGACCAGGGCCGGAGCTTTCGCGCCTTCTGGGATTTCCTGATGTCCAGCAGCCGGCAGGAAGAACTATCGACCCTGCTTGAACGCGTCTTAAGCCTGCCACCCGTCACCGAGCTGAGGCCCGATGTCCGCACCCGCCGTATCCATTACGACTGGCTTGAGGCCGGCGAGCACACCCAGCGCACGGTGGCTCAGCTCTCGCAACAGTTGCGGCGCTTTCTCGATGACCAGGCCTGGCTGGAAAACCGCCGCATCATGGATATCCTGCACAACATTGAGGCCAAGGCCCTGGCACTCCGGGAGGCACCGCCACCTGGACTGCTGACGGACATTGCCAACATTGCCGCCGATATCGAATTACCGCTGGAGCGGCCACTCCATACCGTAAGCCGGAAGCCACTCATTGTCGATATCGAGCTGGAGACAGGCGAGGCCGAGGTGGATGCGACGGCACTCTATTCGCAGGTCGTAATCGACAAGTCCCAGTTAACACGCCATATCCGCCACACCCTGCAGGATCGTTCACAAGTCAGCCTGCGAGAGCTGTGCGAGATGCAGCCGCTCCAAAACGGTCTGGCAGAGCTGGTGACGTACCTGCAACTGGCAGGCGACACCTTCAAAGTTGTGGTGGATGAAGAGTCTGCCGAGACAATCACCTGGAAACGGCAAGATCAGGATGGTCAGGAGTATGCCAAACTGGCGCGTCTGCCGAAAGTAATCTTTGTGAGATGAGAGTTAATGGAACCAGAGTCTGATAACACCACAGCAACGAATGAATTATCCACCCTTGTCATTCTTTTACTCAAGGGAGTGATCTATCAGGAAGGTGATGCCGCCCTCTGGAACCTCTTGCTTAACCTGCAGGGACGGGTTCGAGACTACGTGGCAGTACTGGGCCTGGAGCTCATATTGGACGAGGCCGAGGGATACGCCTTTTTACGCTCGCGTCAGGAAAGCGAAGAGAATACGGCTGTGAAACTGCCACGCCTGGTTGCCCGGCGCCCACTCTCTTTTCCGGTAAGTCTGCTGCTGGCGCTTCTGCGGAAGAAGCTGGCCGAATTTGATGCGAGCGGCGGCGACACACGACTGATTCTCAGCCGTGATGAGGTCGTCGACCTGATCAGGGTTTTCCTCCCGGAAAGCAGCAATGAGGCCAAATTGATCGACCAGATCGAGAGTCACCTCAACAAGATCGTGGAACTGGGATTCCTGCGCCGACTTAAGACAAGCAACACCAATCAAAAAGAGGCTGCGGCCTTCGAGGTGCGGCGCATCCTCAAGGCCTTTGTGGATGCCCAATGGCTTGCTGATTTCGACGCGCGGCTGGCGGCCTACCAGGTTCAACTCGGGACAGAATCAGGAGGGACAAGCGATGAATGAGCGCCTGATGCCGAGACTGGATTTTGTGACCGACGATGCCCTTACTGGTTTCCGCCTGCACCGCCTGGAGGTTTTCAACTGGGGCACCTTCGATAGCCGGGTATGGACACTGAATCCCAATGGCAAGAACGCCCTGCTTACCGGCGATATCGGCTCGGGCAAATCAACCCTGGTCGATGCGGTCACCACCCTGCTGGTCCCGGCAAACCGCATCGCCTATAACAAGGCAGCCGGTGCCGGCAGCAAGGAACGGACGCTGCGTTCCTACGTGCTTGGGCATTACAAATCCGAACGCAACGAAGTAACGGGCACAACAAAACCTGTTGCCCTCCGCGACCACAACAACTACTCGGTGATCGTCGGAGTTTTTCAGAACGCCGGTTATGGCCAGACGCTAACACTGGCCCAGGTTTTCTGGATGAAGGATGTACAAGGACAACCCGCCCGTTTTTTTGTCTGCGCGGAACGGGACTTGTCCATTGGTACCGATTTCGCCCACTTCGGCTCGGACATCACTGCTCTACGCAAGAAACTGCGCACTCTCGGTGCAGAGATATTCGACAGTTTTCCACCCTATGGAGCCTGGTTCCGTCGTCGCTTCGGCATTGAAAATGAACAGGCCCTGGAGCTGTTCCATCAAACAGTGTCGATGAAATCGGTGGGCAACCTGACCGATTTTGTCCGCAATCATATGCTCGAACCCTTTGATGTGGCATCCCGCATAACTGCCTTGATCTCTCATTTCGATGATCTGAACCGGGCACACGAGGCCGTGTGCAAGGCTAAACGGCAGGTGGAGATGCTCTCACCACTGGTCACTGACTGTGATCGTCATTCCTCCCTTATCTCACAGGCAGAGGAACTCCGTGCCTGCCGTGAGTCACTCCGATCATACTTCGCTGGTCTGAAACTTGAGCTTTTGCAGAAACGTATCGCCGGCCTTACTGCTGAGTGGGAGCGACAGGATGTCAAGGTCAATCGCCTGGCTGAGCTCCGTGACCAGCTGCGTGTAGATGAAGATGAATTGAAACGCAGCATTGCCGACAACGGCGGCGACCGTCTGGAAAGACTCACCAGCGAAATACGCAAGAAGGAACAGGAGCGACAGACGCGTCAGAACAAGGAACAGCGTTACGCCCAGCTGGTACGCGCTGTCGGTGAAATCCCATCCACAGAAGAATCGGCTTTTCTTGATCAGCGACAACGTTTTTCAGCCCTTGCCGAATCAGCACAGATACTGGAGGTCAGCCTGCAAAACGATCTGACCGAGCACTCCGTAAGCCTGCATCAAGGCAAACAGGAGCATGACGAGCTGAGCGCTGAGATCAACAGCCTCAAGGCCCGGCGAAACAATATCCCTGCATCCCAGGTGACCATGCGAGCAGCCTTGTGCACGGCCCTTGCTCTACCTGAGGCGGATATGTGCTTTGCCGGTGAGCTGCTGCAGGTGCATGACAATGAACGCGAATGGGAGGGAGCCGCCGAAAGGCTGTTGCGCAACTTCGGCCTGTCGCTCCTGGTTCCTGACGTTCATTACGCGGCCGTGGCGGACTGGGTTGACAAAACACATCTCCGGGGCCGCCTGGTCTATTTCCGCCTCCGCCATGGCTCTCAAAGTGAACTACCCGAGCTGCGCCGCGATTCCCTGGCAAAGAAGATTTCCATCAAGCCCGACTCTCTTTTCTACAATTGGCTGGAACGTGAGGTGGCGCATCGTTTCGACATTGCCTGCTGCGCAACCCAAGAGCAGTTCCGCAGGGAGACACGTGCCGTTACCCGTGCAGGCCAGATCAAGGCCCCAGGCGAACGTCACGAAAAAGACGACCGACACCGACTGGATGACCGCAGCCGCTATGTCCTTGGCTGGAGCAACACAGCAAAGATCGCGGTTCTTGAGGCTAAAGCCGGATCCCTTGAGGAGCGGCTTGCTGTGCTGGGCAGCCGGATCGGCAAGATCCAGGTCGAGCAGAACACACTCAAAGAACGTCTCACGTCCCTGTCGAAACTTGACGAGTATACTGATTTTCGGGAAATCGACTGGCAGTCCCTTACTGTTGCGGTGGCCAGACTGCAGGAAGAAAAGCAAAAGCTGGAGGCGGCGTCCGATCTGCTGAAACAACTGACCGAACAACTGACCGCACTTCGCAGTGAGCTTACGGACACGGAGAACCAATTTGCGGAAAAATCAAGAAAGCTGGGCGCCATCCAGGAAAAGCGTGAAGCTGCCGAAGCTCTGCGTGACCAGACCAGGGAAATGCTTATTTCTCCCGAGCAAGCGATACTGACCATCTCTAGCGAACGCCTTGACGCCCTCCGCAACGAGGCATTGGGTGAACATCAACTCTCAGTCGAATCCTGTGACAACCGCGAGCGCGACCTGCGCGACTGGCTGCAGGCCAGGATCGACGCGTTGGACCAGAAGCTCAAACGTCTGCGTGACAAGATCATCCAGGCAATGGCGGCTTACAAAGAAGAATTCAAGCTGGAGACAGCGGAGGTCGATGCCGGCATTGAGGCCGCCTTCGAGTACAAAAACATGCTCGAGCAGCTTCAGGCCGACGACCTGCCTCGCTTCGAATCGCGCTTCAAAGAGCTGCTGAATGAAAACACCATCCGTGAAGTGGCGAATTTTCAGTCGCAGCTGGCCCGTGAGCGGGAAACAATCAAAGAGCGTATCGGGCGCATCAACGAATCACTCACCCAGATCGACTATAACAGCGGTCGCTACATTATCCTGGAGGCACAACCAGCACCGGATGCCGATATCCGCGATTTCCAGACCGAACTGCGTTCCTGTACCGAAGGGACAATAACCGGTTCCGATGACAACCAATATTCCGAAGCCAAGTTCCTCCAGGTCAAACAGATCATCGAGCGTTTTCGTGGCCGCGAGGGACTCTCCGAGCAGGACCGGCGCTGGGCCGCCAAGGTCACCGATGTGCGCAACTGGTTCGTCTTTGCCGCCAGCGAACGCTGGCGTGAAGACAACAGCGAATACGAACATTACTCAGACTCAGGGGGTAAGTCGGGAGGGCAAAAAGAAAAACTGGCCTATACCATCCTGGCGGCAAGCCTGGCCTATCAGTTTGGTCTTGAATGGGGAGCAGTACGTTCCCGGACCTTCCGTTTTGTGGTGATCGACGAGGCCTTTGGGCGTGGTTCAGATGAGTCTGCACAATATGGCCTGCGCTTATTTTCCCAACTCAATCTGCAACTCCTGATCGTCACTCCCCTGCAGAAGATTCACATCATTGAACCTTTTGTCGCCAGCGTCGGCTTTGTCCACAACGAGGGAGGCCGAGCGTCACTGCTGCGCAATCTCTCCATTGAAGAGTACCGCGCCGAAAAGGCGAAGATGGTCGAATGAGCTGGACCAGACCGAGCAATCTGCGGGCCCAGCTTCTCAAGCTCTGGGACCGGGGGGCAGTGCTGACCAGCCTTGTCACCGGCGAACCACTCTTCCCGAAACGTTTGACGCTCAAGGGGCCCACCGCGAGTGAGATGGCCGATCGTTTTGCCGAGGTACGTACATGGAGCTGTGAGATTCGAAAGATACCTTGCTGCCGGGTAGAGATGCGGGAGTTCAAACACCGAATGCTCGGTGCCAATGCCATTCCCCATGAAATTTGGATCGACACTCTCGAAGATGCGCTGCTACTTATCGGAAAAACACGTGATGCCTCCCGCTTCGCCGACTTGATTGATCTGACGCAGTCACGCCAACCGAAATTGTGCGATTGGCTGGCCAAACGACCAATACAGGCGCTGGAGATTTCCGACCAATGGAGCCAGCTTCTCGATATCGTCACCTGGATTGAGACCCATCCACGCCCTGGAATCTACCTGAGGCAGGTAGATATTCCAGGCGTACACAGCAAGTTCATCGAAGCCCATCGTCGTGTGCTCATGGAGTTACTGGACCTCATCTTGTCACCCGAGCTCATTGATTTTTCAGCATCAGGCGTGAACCAATTTGCTCAACGGTACGGATTTTGTGATAAACCGCTACGCATCCGTTTTCGCATTCTCGACCCGCAGCAGGCCCTCTTACCGGGTAATTCTATTCAGGACATCACCCTCGACAGCGAAAGCTTTGCCCTGCTCAATCCCAATATCACACGTGTTTTCATCACCGAAAACGAGATCAATTTTCTGGCCTTTCCAGAGCTTAAGAACAGCCTGGTCATCTTCGGCGCAGGATATGGTTTCGAGATGTTGACCAAGGCCGAGTGGCTTGCCCACTGCCGCATTCATTATTGGGGTGATATTGACACCCATGGCTTTGCCATCCTTGATCAACTCCGTTGCCGGTTCAATCACGTGGAGTCTTTCCTGATGGACCGCAAAACCCTGCTGGCGTTTTCATCGCAATGGGGAGAAGAAATAAAACAGACACAACGCGATTTACCCCGGCTGGATCTTGAGGAAAAAGCACTTTACAATGATTTGCGGGACAATCGAATACGCATGCATCTGCGTCTTGAACAAGAAAGAATCGGTTTCAACTGGGTAGAATCCGCTTTGTCCACACTTACGTAGACGAAAATGAAAACATGTCGCACAAAAAGATCAAAGCGACAATAATGCAACAATCCTGCAACAGGAAACACCCAGTACGCTGTTATCGCAACACTAACGCAACACAAGCCAATCGTTTTTGATTTCACCCCCCACACCCCGCACATCACCAATCTACTTTCAATAAAATTCTTTATTAACAAGTAGTTGCAAAATGCACCATCAGCGCAAGTATAAAAAAATTACTTCTGGCACGATGCATGCATTAAAAACAGCAAACGCACTGATTCACAAAACGAAAACTCATCTCAAACTCAAATATAAGGGGACATCATGAAAGCAACGACTCAAAACAAGACCCTCGCAATCGTCAATGAAAACACCCAGACCACCGTTGAACTGCACAAAATAGGTGTCACCGCCATTGGTACAATCTCACTTCTGCTTGGTGGATGGGCAGTTGCCTGCATGACCGCCGGCGTCATTGTCAGCGGAGGTCCAGTAGCCCTTGTCACAGATTATATCAAAGCGCTTGCCGGATAAGCATGATTAATGAGAAATGGCTCAGAAAAGCTCAACAAAATATTCATTTAACAAATACTATCTTGGAGATTCCCCATGAAAAACATTCACAGCATTGACAAAAGTCGCTCAACAAGCAATACAGCAACCAATGCCGGTACGGAAATCTCCAAGATAGGCATCACAGCGGTCGCCATTACGGCTGGTATGATCGGTTGCTGGGCTGTTGCCAGCATGATTGCCGGAGCCGTCAACAGTGGTGGCCCAATCGACCTTATCGCCAGCCTTTTCACCGCAATTACCGGATAATTCATATTAGCACCAATTTGCTTATATTAACGATTTTTACAACCCAAAACTCTTTATCTTTAAAAGGAATCTCATCATGGAAAATACCGCAATCACCAAAGAACAAGTTAAAGCCACCGCTCATGACTCAGCCAGCACAGACAGCGAGCTCTACAAACTGGGAACATTCATTACTGCTGCTTTTGCTGGAGCCGTCGGCATCTGGAGTCTTGTCTGCCTCTCCAGCGCTTTGATCTCCGGAGGCGGCCCTGTTGCCCTTGTTAAAAGCATGTTCTCTGCCATTGTTGGCAGCTAACAGCTTGGTGCATGAAAAAAGTTTAACACAGAGATACTGTTGATCAATTAAACATCTCTGTAACCGATTATACCTGGAACGACTCTTGTGCTTTAAGCAACATGCAAAGATAAAGCCGAACAAACACAGAAGCCGGAGAACTTGATCTCCGGCTTCTGTGTTTGCAACTGTCTCATTGAACAATATACCTCGGACATCGATCCCTCCCCTCAAACTCGCCATCTTTTTTCAGTTCTCAATTTCACGCGACAAGTATCATTTGACACCATTAACGATTAAACCGCATTTTGCGGAATAACTCCCCCCTGCTCTACACTATATCCTAACCCTATAACCCAATAGCCAGAAGCATATACGTCAAGAGCTACCAAAACTGCCAAAAACTGTTGCACCAACCTCCATAGCAACACATAAGCAACACATAAGCAACACACCTCACTCAACGCGACAGTTCCGCAACACAAAGCATATTTTCTTCAGAATCCTCTATGGCTGCCATCCGACAGCGGCAATACATTCAAAATGAAACAATATAACAGCTAGTTAAGTGCTAAATTTTCTCCAAGAGACAAACTAACAGAACTGGCACAATGCATGCATAGACAAGTATCGAATACAGGAACAATACATTAGAACCAATCTCAAACTTACATACAAGAGGACATCATGAAAACAACAATAGAAAACATGACTCGCGCAACCGCTAATGAGAACACCCAGGCCATCGCTGAGCTGCACAAAGCAGGAGCAACTGTCGTTGGCATAGCCTCACTTTTCATGGGTGGCTGGGCCATTGCCTGTATGACTGCCGGCGTCATTATCAGCGGCGGGCCAGTAGCTCTTGCCACAGAATACATTAAAGCCATCGCTGGATAAGTACCTACCTAACGCTTTAGTTATACCCCATAACGGCTTCTAACAAAAACTACCCTGGAGGATTCCCATGAAACATTTTACCGGCATTGACAAAGGTCTTGCATCCAGTAATGCAGCCACTAACGTAAGCACGGAAATCTCCAGGACAGGTATCACCGCCCTTTGCATTACAGCCGGAGTCATGGGCTGCTGGGCTGTTGCCTGCATGATTGCCGGAACCGTCAACAGTGGCGGCCCGGTCGCCCTTGTCGTTAATCTTTTCACCGCCATTAACGGATAATTCAGAACAGTAACCCATCGTATCAACTATTCATCATCACTTACTACTTCACTCTCAAAGAGGACTCTCATCATGATAAACACTGCAAACACCAAAGAACAAACCAAAGCTACGGCCCACGACTCCGCCGCAACAGACAGCGAGCTTTATAAGCTTGGAACCATTATTACAGCAGCATTTGCCGGAGCCGTCGGCATCTGGAGCCTTATCTGCCTCTCCAGCGCTTTGATCTCCGAGGGTGGCCCTGTTAGCCTTGTTAAGAGCATGTTCTCCGCCATTGTTGGCAGCTAAAGGATCTTTGCAGAGACAGAAGTACAAAAGTGGTTGACTAAAATCATGGAAGAAGATGCTGACTTAAGCATTCCTTCTCCTCATGGATGAATCTACAGCCACACGACCTGAGCAAGCAGCTTTAAATTTTTAGTGCCTTCCAGCTGATTTCCCTGTTTTTTTTACAAGAAAATCAGCTGCGAAAGGCACTTATCCCCTTCATCGGACTTGGATAACTATTACGAAGTGGAACCCATACAAAAAGCCAGGGAGCTCTATCTCCCTGGCTTTTTGTATGGTATGTTCTTATATTGATATGGTATGACGGTTCAACAATACTGCCCCCATTGAAAAAAATCACACTGACCTGAACCCATCTTCTTAATATAAAAAAATCCCACAGAACCAAACCTGTTTATCCAAGGATATTTTATCATGGCAATTCTCGCACGGAACCTGTTTATCTTTTTTCTTTTTACCATTTTTGCCGGCGCCTGCTATCTCATGTGGACCATTGAGCACCGCCTGCCGGAAAGAACGTACAGCGAGTTCCGCTATTGTCTCAGCCATCACGACATCTCTGATATGACCTTTACCGGAAATCGGGTTGTGATTAGTCATCGTGCCGGCGAGACCAGTACGAATCCCGGCTTCACCTATGTAACCATGGTTCCCAATCCCGAAGAGCTTATTCAGGAGCTCAAAGACAGGAACATTCGTATAATCTTCAACAAAGACCAGTCTGAGCTGATCATGCAGGGCCTAGCTCTTCTCTATATTGTCCTGCTCATACTGGTGATTGTTCTCTCTCTAAGCAAGATAAAAAGAGAAGAAAAAGAAAGCAAGTTTGCCACTGACAAATTGATTCTTCCTGACGATGGCCATAAAGTTGTGACCTTCAAGGATGTTGCCGGTATCCCTGAAGCTCTGGAAGAACTTCAGGAGATTGTCGCCTTTTTGAAAGATCCGAGCCAATTCAGTCAGGTTGGCGCAACTATCCCTAAAGGAGTGCTGCTGCAAGGGCCTCCAGGTACGGGTAAGACTCTGCTCGCCCGCGCCATTGCCGGCGAAGCAGGAGTACCGTTTTACAGTTTTAGCGGCTCTGATTTTGTCGAAATGTTTGTTGGTGTCGGCGCTTCACGGGTAAGAGATCTCTTTAAAGAGGCCAAAAAGAATGCCCCCTGCATCGTTTTTATTGATGAAATTGATGCCGTTGGTGGAAGCCGCAGCGGTGGATCATCTGCCAGTGGCAGTGATGAAAGGAGCCAGACCCTGAATGCTCTGCTTGTTGAGATGGATGGTTTTGGTTCATCGGACAATATAGTGGTCATGGCAGCCACAAACAGACCGGACATTCTTGATTCAGCCCTGCGCCGCCCGGGACGTTTTGATCGCCAGGTTAACATCCTGCCGCCAGACATTAATGGGCGCCAGAAGATACTCGCCATCCATGCAGCAAAAATTAAACTGGCCCCAGACCTGGACCTGCAGCAGATTGCCCAGATGTGCCCGGGATTTACAGGGGCAGAGCTTGCCAATCTGGTCAACGAGGCTGCCCTCATGGCAGCAAGAGGAGGAAAACTGGTTGTTGACTATACAGATTTTGAACTCGCTCGTGATCGCCTCCTGATGGGGGTAGAACGCAAGGGAATGATCATGACCGAGAAGGATCGCAATATCCTTGCCTATCATGAAGCCGGACATGCCATTATTGCTAAATCCCTTCCGGATGCCGATCCACTCCATAAAATCACCATCATTCCCAGGGGAAGGGCTTTAGGACAAACCCAGCAACTCGCTTTATTTGACAGACACGCCTACTCTTACAATTATTTAAAAAATAGAATAACCATTCTGATGGGAGGCAGGGCTGCTGAAGCGCTGGCCTTCAACCAACGCTCCACTGGCGCCCAAGGTGATATTCTCCAGGCAACTGAGATCGCGACCAATATGATCTGCAAATGGGGAATGAATGATACCGTAGGAGCGCAGGCCTTTATGATCGATGACAGTGGATTTCTGGGCGGTGTATCTCAACGCCTCCCTATGGCCGACGAAACTGCACGAGCCATTGACCATGAAATCAAAACACTGTTGGCAACCTGTTATGAAGACGCCATGACCATTCTCAGTCAAAAATTTTATCTCTTGAAAAATCTGGCTGGGATTTTGGTTCAGGCAGAGACTCTGGACAATGAAGAATTCGATATCATTCTTGCCTGTTCAGAAAAGAAAAAAGCTGAAGATGACATCTCCGATAAAAACGAATGCACCACCTGTCCAGCCTCACAAAGCTGTATTCACAGTAAAATCAAAAAAACGGCGCCATGTATTCTTTAAAGAAAGCCGGCTATCTGGCCTTTATTTCCGTTGCCTGCCTCCTCGCCTTTGTGGTGCTTCTTGGCTTTCGTCAATACCAGCTCACCGGGCAATACAACAAAATCATTACCCAGAGCGAGGAGTCCATCTTTCAATTCGCCACTCTGCGGGAACAGATTACTGCATCATTGATAGAAAATGACTGGGATAAGGTTGTTGCTGCCTCCAGAGACTTGAAAGAGATGAATTCATCCCTGATTCGTTTGCAGGAAGACCAGCTCATTCCAACTGAATACAAACTCGATATGGCCAAACAGGTTGACATCTCAGGCCTTGCCATTTCAGCAAAAAACAGTGTCGCAGCTGAAGACAAAATAGCCCACAGCCTCAACCTGCAGCGTCAGATGCGACAACTGGCTGACTACCTTCTGCGGTTTGACCGCATCATTGTCAGTCAGATGCGAGCGAAAGTTGTTCATTTTCAAACAATCATGATTGGTGCCCTTGGCACCATCATTTGTATCATCAGTTTTTCCCTGATCCTGCTCTACCAGAAAACAGTACTCCCTCTGATCCACCTCTCCGAGCAGGCACGACGAGAAGACATTCTCACTGACGGGTTTACCTATAGCTCTGAGACCTGCACCGAAATCACTGAGCTGACCGATACCGTCAACAAATTACTGCAACACACCCACTCTGAACAGGAGGGGGATAGTTCTCCCAAAAAACATGACGAAAAATTGGCGGCTATTATCAACGAAGGCACTAACCTGTCCAATGGTATTATTAATTATGCACAATTACTCTCTGACTCATTCCAGGAAACCACAGTAACAGTTGAAGAAAAAGACATCCTGAGCAAAATAATTTCAGCCGGCGAACGCATCGCTGAAATTTTAAAAAAAATATAGTGTAAAAACAGAAAGATAATAGAGTGAACCACCTATACACCCACTCTCATTTCTGTGCGAATACAACAAACAGCAGTTTTTCTCAATAACCATCAATTTGTAACCCACTAAAAATACTTGCTATTCAACAGTGAATAGTTAAGGGGCACCAAAGAACATAATGTCTTTTGTGCATTTTTCTGTTGCTTAATCCCTTTACAGTTGTTTATCTTGTGCCGTTTAATTGCATTACGCCTGTTTCCTTTTTTACATTCTCCAAGAAAGCAGGTTGCGTTGCACTTGGCGTACCAACAAGCTATTTAAGCCCATTGAATCTGGCAAAGTGTTCAGCAGTTCTTGCATAATCCGGAACCGCTGAATCATTTCCAGCCACAACAGCTAACAGATAAAAAGAGGCAGGAGCACATCAATGAACACAAACAAAGCGTCAACTGTAAGTTTACTGGCCTTAACGGCATTCATGGCTGCATCTCTCCTTCTGGTTAATACCAGCATGGCAGAGGAAGCATACGATGCTGACCAATATGGCCCTGAAGAACCAATCGTCTGGACGACTCCGACAAAGGCCACCTTCACCCATAAAACCCATACCATGGACGCTGGCCTGTCTTGCGATGCCTGTCATGATGAGATTTTTGCCATGGAACAGGGCGCCACTGAAAAAGCAGGGGACTTCACCATGAAATCCTTCAAGGAAGGAAAATATTGCGGCAGCTGTCATGATGGCAACACAGCTTTTGATGCTGCATCTCAATGCGGCTCCTGTCATTCCGCCCCTGAGGCCCCAATCGTTTTCACCTACCCCGTAGAGGCAGTCTCTTTTGAGCACTCCATACATGTGAAAAAAGGTGGTCTTGCCTGTGAGTCTTGCCACAAGGAAGTTTTTGCCATGAAAAAAGGCTCCATCGAAGAGGCAGAACAAGCCAAAACTGATTCAGCCGACAAAAGGGAGTACCTGGAAAAACTCCATAATAAATACTGTGGAACCTGCCATGATGCCTCCCAGGCATTTGGCTACCTGACCCGCTGTACCGTCTGCCATATCGGTGTTAAAGGAAACAAGGCCCTGCAAGGTAGCGATCAGAAAAAAGAAGGACACGGAGAAAGTAAACACTAAAAATATCTGTAACATGCGATGATTGAGATCTGAACAATTACGACTATTCTAAAATATTATTTAACAAGGTGAACAGATGACTAGAAGTATGGTTGATATTTCAAAGAGATGGGGGTTTCATGGCATCGATGCCCTGAAAAAAGCAAGCCCTGGCTATCTCATGCTCATGGGTGCTTTTGCCCTTCTTGCAGTGGCTGGAGCAGCAGTAGGATTGAACGGAATGCTTGTCGGATACCATCATGTATATGGTGTAAGCCGTGAAATCTCCTGGGGCATCCTGATTTCAGCCTATGTTTTTTGCGTAGTAACCTCCACCGGGTTGTGCATTATTTCCTCCATAGGCCATGTGTTTGGCGGTGAGGCCTTCATGCCTATTGCCAAACGCGCGGTCTTCATGTCCATTGTCTTTATGCTTGGCGGTTTCTGCATTATTTTCTTCGACATTGAAAATCCATTCAGGATGGCCATTTACAATGTGATCTCCCCCAACCTGAGCTCAAACATGTGGTGGATGGGAACCTTGTATGGTGCCTATCTGGTATTTATGGTCATCGAGTATTATTTTCTGCTTGAGCAGAACCATAGCCTTTCCAGACTGATGGGGTTCTTTGGCCTGGTGGTCGGTATTGCCGCCCATAGTAACCTGGGTGCTGTATTTGGAATGCTGCATGGCCGCCCATTCTGGTATGGCCCCTATCTGCCCATCTATTTTATCTTCTCTGCAGCCATGTCCGGCGGTTGTGCCATCATGTTCGTCACCACTCTGGCCTGGAAGATCAATCCGGAGATCATGAATCTGCGCATGGAACGCGCCATGAAGGCTATCTGCCAGGTTACCATCTTCCTGATTTCCACCATCATCTTCTTCACCATCTGGAAAATTACAACAGGTATCGTATCGCACGAGAAATCCCTTGTCATCATGGCCCTGGTAACCGGAGATTATGCCATCAATTTCTGGTGTTTCGAGGTCTTCCTCGGCATGATTCTTCCCCTCTTTCTCCTTATTCGTTCCCGGGGAAATAATTTCAATTTAATCATGTGGGCCACTGGACTCATGATGATTGGTATCTTTTTCATGCGTTACGATATCGTGATTCCGGGGCAGATGGTCTCTGTCTATCACGCGCTTGGTGTTGAAGAGGCAGCTGACATCCTCAAATACACACCCTCATTCCATGAAATCATGGCGGCTCTTTTTGGCCTTTCTGTTATCTGCTTCGCCTATTTTGCCGGAGAAAAGATGCTCAACGGGCATCAGCTTGAGAAACATGAGATCGTGCCGGAAGGCGGATATATCTGTCCTGGTTGTGGAGCCATCCATTTTATGGAGGAAGGCGAGACCGAGGAAGAAGCCATGAAGCGTCATCATCAAATCTGGTAATAGCAGGCACTTGCCTGAGACCTTTGAAAGGAACGAATACTATGAATTTTCCTAAAATAGATTTAAACAAGTTGAAAAATGAGGGTACCGAATCGGTTACCGTCAAAGAAAGGCGCAACTTTCTTAAACTGGGGTTTGCCATTACCGGTGTCTATGCCAGCGGCAAGATACTCTCTTTGTCCTCCACCTATGGCATCGCCCATGCCTCTGGTGGCGCTGACTTTGTGGAAAAATATCCATACAACCCGCATTACAGCATGGTTATCCGTCAATCGCTCTGTATTGATTGTGAAAAATGCGTTGATGCCTGCAACAAGACAAATCATGTTCCAGAATATGGCTACCGAACCCGCATTCTCACCAGAAAGTATCAGGGAAAACTGGACAAGAAAGTAGAATTCATCCCTGTCCTCTGCAACCACTGCAACGATGCCCCCTGCGTCAGGGCCTGCCCAACCAAGGCTACCTACAAGGACCCGGTTACCGGAATTGTCCGCATGGACAGTAAAAAATGTATTGGATGTAAGACCTGTATGCTCGCCTGTCCCTACGATGCACGCTATTTCAGTGCGGAAAGACATGCCATTGACAAGTGTGATTTCTGCTGGGACGAACGACTCTCAAAAGGTGAAACTCAGACTGGTTGTTCCTCTGCCTGTCCCACCGGCTCTCGTACTTTTGGTAATCTGACCGACCCTGAGAACATCGTCTTCAAACTGGTTCACCAGCTGGAAGAAACCGTCTGGGTACTCAGACCTGAAGATGGAACCAAACCCAATATTTTTTACATGAAAGGAAATATGGGATCTGTGGATAACATACTCAAAGGACAGAAATTTAAATATTCTGATCCTGCCAAGAGCTGATCCAGCTCTTCCTTGTACACAATAAAAAAGGGCAACCCGCATCGATCGGGTTGCCCTTTTTTATTTTCTTCTTCCTGCCTCTGCTAGACGCACTCCACCCCTCCCCGTCGCCAGAAACGCATGACACGCTGAAAGCTGTCCCAGTCCTTAATCGTGAAAAGTATCATCTTGGCCATCACCCGTTCTTGTAGAATCATCTAAACCTCCTGTAAAGAAAATGAAGGTCGAGGCAATAAAAAACCCCGAACCGAAGAGTTGACGGTTCCGAATAATACGAATCCGTCAAGATTATCGACCCGGGGATGTCCCTTTCTATCCGCAAGATCACATACTGTTACCGATAATCCACGACGGCAACGTCTCAGAAAATTCAAAATTGAAAACGCTGAGCTTTCAGGCAGGTCTTCTGACTTCCGGATCATTCTCCTCATGCGCCTTCCCATCATATGCCGGTTATACCCAGAATATAACAGTGACCTTATGCACGATTCGTTCCCGGTTACAGCGGCGGGCCCGTCTTCGATTTTCACGAAGTTCCCTTTTACTGTCCTCTAACGGACACCTGATTTTATATGAATAGATGTATAAAAAATAATCAGAATGATGTCAACACTAAGTTCATAAAAAAAACACCATATATTGGGACATAACAAGATCAACAACACTACACAGAGGATACAGCTGCCAATCTAATAAAAAAGGTTCACCCAACTAAAAAAGCCGGGTGAACCTTGGTCAACATGAGATACGTATTCAGGTTTTGTTATTGAACATCTTTCCCAGCAGGTGCTGCAGCTGCATCACCTGCTTCATCTCCACCATCAGGTCCGAAATTCATCATGCCACGATATCCTCCACCATGATGTGGTCCCCTTGGTCCCATTCCCCAACCTGGTCCCTGACAAGCACCACAACCTATGAATCCTTGTACACCGGCAGCCTCTGCCTTGGCCTGCAGAGTCGTTTTCAGATCAAATATCTCACCGGCCAGTTTAGCGACCCTGGCGGGATCAGGATTATCCGAACGCATAATCGCCCGTTCTTCCGCATGTTTCACTACCATCTGCTTCCGCAGATCCTGGGTATCAGCAAAAAACTTATCAACCTTCGCCTTGGATGCCGGATCTAATTGACTATAACCTGCACCACCCTTCAAACATCCACCTCCTATACCACGACCCATCCCTTGATATGCAGATGCCTGTTGTAGACCAATAAACCCCATACTCACTACTAATGCAGCCACTACTAATGATTTTTTCATTTTACACCTCCTGAAATATAATGAATGGTAAGTAACAACCTTTGTCTTATTTTATGCATCAGCCATGCCAAAACAAGGACAAAACTCGTAACACTCTCTATTAACACATAAAATCAAAACTCATTTTTATAGGAAAGCTTCATAAGTTATTTAAAGAGTCCTTTTTTACCCACCATTATCCACTTCAATGTAAAAATTTTACCCATGGCCACTTAAAGAACAAAAAAAAAACGCCTGCTCAATATGAGCAGGCGTCCAGGCGGGAGGGGAAAAATGAAGTTATTCACTTCATTTTTTACATTCCAACAATTATGCCAATATAAAAAACAATAGCCAATTACCTGGAATCGAAGGAAATAACCAACGTCGATAATTTTCAAACACTACCAGGAGTGCCACCTTTTTACCCACAATGTCAGTCGAATTGTATATTTTATACCCACCATTCTTACTTTGTTCAATTTTAGAATACGTCGAAAGATGGCAAGATATAATGATTATTCTATTCGAATTCCCCCTACACCTTCCTCTTCCTCTTCCTCTTCCTCTTTCGTCTCTACAACTACCGAGACAAGAGGCTCTCTGCGCCCGGCCTTGCGCTCATCTATATATTCCAGATGTCTTGCGGCCTGACTTTTCATGGAAAATCGACTCCCTACAGCAGATTCCTCACTGACAGCTTCACGGACTGGTGCCGACTGCATCTCTAAAGGTTGTTTAAATACAGCCATCAAACCATCCTGCATGCCAAACAGAGATACCAACTCCCATCCTGCCTGGCCAAATTCATTCAATGACTGTTCAACCTCCATTTCATCAAGAAATGAGCTTCCCAACAGGCCTTCCTTTTTTAATCCATACTGTATGGTTTTATACCCCCAACGCATAATATCCTGTTTACTCCTAACTTTTTATTATTATATTACAAAACCTTACTAATCATAAAACTTATTTTCAAGCCATATACAAACGATTAGCCGAACGTTATCCAGCAACTTTTCATCATCAGGTTTTTCATCTTATCCTTTCCCCATCAATCAAATTACACGTTTTGACAATGATTTTTTTTCAACCTCCCGACTTGCATCCTTGGCAGTAAACAACTGACATTCTATTCCGGAAGAGGATAATACAATTTGGGCCGGATTTTGGGCAGATTTAAAATGCATTGCCCGGCAGCCATAAGGCATAGCTGGTTCATGGGTCACATAAAAATGTATACAACGCTGACAAACTGGAGTTTTAGTCATTTTTTTAATATGGTAAACATTCATTAGATATGAATATTCAGATGGTCAGCTCAAACCCAAGGACGGAATTAAAAAACTTTAATTCCAGACAGCTACCCTCTTTTTCATACTTTTATCTGAATAGAGATTTCCCTGTGCAGACTGACAATCAGTTCTCACGCTCCTGATTTTTTCTACTACTTCAAATGAATTCAGTTTATATCATTTTTTTTCAAAAGAGACAAAGAAAGAGAGAATGGCTCCGGCCATCATGGCTGTTCCTGTTACCATAAAGCCGACTCCAATGGAGGCATGATCCCCTATCAGCCCAATCAACAACGGAAGGACCCCTCCCCCCAGTAAAAAAGCTGCAGGAATACAGAGAGAGACAGCAAGTGCCCCTTCTCCCTCCGATCCTAATGCCGACAGAACAGCAAACCCAGAGGGGAAAAAGCAGACTGCAAACACAGGTTGCAGGATCACCAAAAGGACCAACCATGAAAATGAGGAGATCATACCCAGGAACACAGTACAGAGACCAGCAATCAACAATACAAAAGCCATGATCATTCTATTTCCCAGCCGATCACCATACCATCCGGCAACCAAAGGCATCAGAAGGGCAGCTATCCTCGACATTGCCAGAAAGTAACTTGCCCGTTCCGGAGTCATCCCTTGTTCTGAGACCAGGAATAGAGGCAGCATGGCATAAACACCGAGGCTCGCACAGATTGCCAGAGAGAAGAGCAGCAGGAGCAACCAGAACTCCGGCCGTGACAAAATTCTCTGTGACGTCAAGATATCCAGTGCTTTTCCACGTTCACTACTGCCTCTGCCGGCTATGCCATAGAACAAGCCGGCACCAACCATACTTATTCCCAACCACATCAGACCCTGCTGCCAGGAAGAATATCTGAGCATCATGTCAGCCAGAACCGGGGCAGCGACAAATCCGAGATTAGGAGCCAGTTCATGCACTGCCATCCCTCTGGCCAGATAGGCAGGAGCGACCAGTCGCTTGATAGAAGCAAGTCCGGAAGGCAGATATAAACCTGCACTCAACCCCAGACTGAAGAGACCGATTCGCATCCAGAACAAGGTTGCGCAATGGCTCAACGCTATTAATGTAATTCCAGAGGCAATAGTGGACAGAGCAATGGTATTTTTATGATTAATACGAGCAGAAACAAAACCGGACGAGAGGATAGAGAAGAAATAACCGCCGGAGATAAGCAGAAAGAAAGAACCAGCCGCTGCATGACCAAGACCAAATTCGCCTTCTATAATCGGCAGCAGCGGCGAGAAAATAACCCGGGAAGTGAAATTCAAGAAGAATAGGCCTGTCAAAAATAACAGACTACTGATCACCTTACTGAAAGGCTGGCAATGCATGACTCACCCACCGTCTCAGATTCAGGAACTTCCTCAAAGAGGAGTAACACCTTTTTTGGGATAATCAAAAAACAGAAATCGTCCCTCTTGTTCTCTTAGCAGCTGCCAGGAGGGAAGATCAAAGTCAATGGCCACAATTCCGCAGGTGGGAATGCTCTCGATATCGCTGTCCTTGCGGTGGCCGATCAGGAAATTAGCAAATTCTGAAATCACTGGATTGTGACCAACCACGACCAGACTCTTAATCTCGTCAGGACAAGATCTGATTTCATGCACCAAGTCATCTATTGAATTGGTATAGAATCGATCATGCAGCTGTATGCTTTTCAGCGGATACTTCAAGGCGGAGGCAAAAAAACGCGCCGTCTCAAGTGCCCGCTGTGCCGGGCTGCTCCAGATGGCATCCACCCTGACCTTCCTGACAGCAAGTCTCCGTCCCATGAGCGGGGCATCACGCAGCCCCCGTTTATTTAAAGGGCGCTCCCTGTCTGCCAGAGATGGATCCGCCCAACTGGATTTTGCATGACGGACCAGATAGAGGCTCTTCATAGCTGAGAGCCTTTCCTCCAGACCTCAAGCCACAACTGTTCATAAGCCGTGGCGGCAGAAGAAGCAGGCACGGAAACCGCTACCGGCTGCCGGTAAAGACCCATCTTTTCAACGTCGGCAAGATAGGGGATTTCACTGGAAAGAAACATCTTTTTCTTACCGAATTTCGCAATAGTATCGGAGTGCATATTTTTTCGTCTGTCAACCATGGAGAAAAATGCCACCAGTTTCTTCCTGCTCACCTCGAGTTTATCCGCCAGTTTTATCAGTTGAGCAAAAGAGAGGATTGAAAGCGTAGTGGGAATAACCGGGGTTAGCACCAGATCCGCCGCCATGATAATATTCTCAGAAAGCAGGGTCATGTTGGGGGGACAATCAAGGATCAATACATCATACTCATCCTTGACACAGGTAAAAATTCGTTTCAGCTCATTTTCCGACCCGCCCCGACCATCAAGGGCAATATCCAGGTTACGAAAAGAAAAATGGGCCGGTAACAGATCAAGGTTTTCAAAATCAGTCCCCCTGATAAAGGGCTCCAGATCTCCTTTGAGAAAACGCTTGCGGTTAAAACTCTCTTTGGGTCTGATACGGTAATAATAGCCTGCCGCTCCTTGCGGGTCCATATCGCACAGCAGTGTTTTTTTCCCGCTGCGGGCACAACCATATGCCAGATTGACTGCTGTGGCGGTCTTCCCCACACCTCCTTTACTTGAATAGATGGCGATAATTTTCATTGTCGATAATACCAGAATTTGAGGACAACAACGTCGTTACATTCGTCAAAGAAACAGGTAATCATCCAACACTTACAATGGCAATTACCTGTTGATTTAGTATTTTTCACACGGAGATGCAGAGGCGCTGAGAAAAACTTTTTTAGTCCTTCTCAGCGCCTCTGCGCCTCTGCGCGAGATCAGTTGTTACTCTGTAAACAAGGTGGATAGTTACAGAAACAGATCAAAAAGACGCCTGTTATCCGTTGTGGTAAACTGCTTAAATCTTTGTTCGAACTCCTGACGAACACCTTTCTGTTCTTCGTGCAAGTGGGTTATCAATCCGCCAAGGGCAGCTGCTACTTGAAGTGCTTTCTTTTGTTCCCTGCCTGCCAAACTTTTCTGATACTCTCCTAACATCTCCTGCTGCACTGAAAGGTCATTAAAAGTCCCAAGATTGTCCTGCAGCTTTTTAAGCGATTTGACCAAAGAGTTCATTGCCGCTTCAGGGAACAGGGAGCGGTAAAACTCCAGCAGATAACGGAGCTTTTTGGCCTGAATTCGTAAACTGTGCAGATCGCTATCGGGACTCTGAGAAGTAATCCCGGCACCATATTTGAGAATAGAGCGCAATCGCTTGCTGATAGCCTTGCTTGCTACCTCTTTACATGGTGCAGGCCCTGATTCGAGAGCTGATGCAAGCAAAGAATCTTCCACATATCTTCGCCACCGCCTCAAGAACTGTTGACAATTCCTGGACTGCAAAGCCTTTTTCATCCGTCGCAGCTCTTGCCGGCGCTGCCGTGACAGTTCCTGAAAAAAAACTTCCAGACCTTCCTGCAACCCTTCCGGCAACATGGCTTGATAGCCCTTTTTCCCCAGGAGATACACATCAAGATCACGAACAGGTCCGGTAGCAATGCCGATTTCCTGAAATCCTTGCTGAAATTGATCCACATCAGCAGAAGGCAGTATTTTTTTTATGCTTCCCAACAAAGACCTCGTCCGCCGCAAGGCAACCCGAAAGTCGTGGAGAAATTCAGTATCAATATCCTCAATAACACCTGGAATATTACGCTCCATCCCCTCAACAAGCTGGAGAAAAATCTTCTGCGCGGCCTGAATAAGGTCCTCTGTCGGATCCAGAAGAATGGAAAATTGTGAACAATAGTCCAGGGGTTTTCTACCCACAGACGCAAGGGCAAGACGCAAGTTCCTCTCCTCTGGATTTCCAACATCAAGCCCATGCCCTTGCAAAAGTGCAACGACCCTGGTCAGAATTTTATCATAGCCGCGTACCCCCTCGACCCGCAGAGAGCCACTAAGAAATGACGGTTCCCCCTTCGAGTTCACGAGTTGATTCAATTCAAAAGATCCAAAGAGAACTACTTTCTGATCACGATTAACAATCTGAAAGGTTTGTGACTGCCGGGAAATATCGACCAGAGGTAGCAAGGCTCGGATACCTGCCACTTCCTGAATTTCCTCTCCCAGAGCACCATTTGCAAAGTTCAGCGGAAAGCTCTTTCCCTGAGCAGACCCATCAGACTGAGCCCTTGCCTCACCACCAAAATCGGTTAAAGCATAGCCATTATTTCCCTGCCGCAGACAAATAAGTTCCTTGGCATATAAGCGCCAGTCAAAGGTATCCAGATAGCTGATACTATCAACCGAAAGACCACCTTCCCGAATACTATACTTCTCAGGCAGTCCAGACAACAAAACAGCAAGTTCTGTCGGCTCCCTCAAAATATAAGTGACACTCATTTTTTTTAATTTTCCTTAGAAGTTTATGCGAACTCAGGCTGTCGACATTATCAATATTAACTAACTGTTATATATACATAAACGATTCAAACAAAACATCATCACACCCGCTTCCATAGCCGCTTTTAATTTTTTTCATAAATCATTCCGCCAACAATTTTCAATAATAATATAGGTAATATTCAGTTTTTGCGAAACAAATATAGCCAAACTTCGCCTATTACTTGTTGGGTTACATTACAAGTCCATACCAAAAGCACGAAATCTTTTAAATACTGCATCTGCTATTTCGTTGGCGGAAAGCCTCTGCCAGCGCATCATGCACAGCTTCATTATAACATGCGAAAACAACCTTGAGTTTTTGGTTATTCTGAAGAAAAACCGTCACTACATTCATGGCGATCACCGATGCGGCCTGGATGGGAAAGCCATAGACGCCGCAACTGATGGCGGGAAAGGCTATGGACGAAAGCCCCTTTTCCTCGGCGAGTTGCAGACATCGATAGTAGCACGAGGAAAGCAGTTCGCTTTCTTTGCTTCTTCCGCCTTCCCATATCGGGCCAACGGTATGGATGACATATCTGGCCGGAAGATTATAGCCGCCGGTGATCCTGGCCTCGCCGGTCGGACAGCCATTGAGGGTCATACACTCCTTCAGCAGGTCGCTTCCGGCGGCCCGGTGGATTGCGCCGTCAACCCCGCCGCCGCCCAATAGAGAATTATTGGCGGCATTGACGATGGCGTCGACTGCCAGGGTCGTGATGTCGGCCTTGATAATCTCGACACGGTCGGCGACAGGCTGGCCGTCTTGGACCTCAAATCTGTAAATAATTCCGCCTCCGTCTTTCTGCGTCATGTGGAAAAACCTCAATGGGAACTAACTATTCTGTATTCGTTTGGCTACGATCGGACAAAGGACAGAAGCGGCCAGTAATCGTACCGATCAGCGGCGTACAGGGCGTTGACGTACTGCTTCCGGCAATCTCCGGCATTGACCAGGTTCCCGCAGCCCCAGGTAAAACGGGGTTGCTCGAGCAGATGCACCAGAATCATGTCAGTCATCAGTCGGGCATGACGGCCATTACCGTTGGCAAAGAGATGAATCGCTGTAAGCCGGTGATGAAAGCGCACGGCGATTTCGTCCGGCTGGTAGGAACCATGCTCAATCCAGGCCTTGCAATCATCGCAAAGCTTGCGCATTTCCGTGGCTATTTCCCAGGCGGAGCTGCCTATATTCTTGCCGGTCTTGCGATACAATCCGGCCCAGCGCCAGACATGCCCGAACATCCGTTTGTGCAGCCGCCGGGCAAAACCATCGGTGAGGATGTCAGGATGAGCGCGGCGAAAGGCCCAGGCTTCAGCCTCGGCGATATTTTCCTGTTCCCAGCGATCCAGCTCGGCCCGCGTGGTGATGTGCGAGAGGAGCAGTCCATCCGCCTCATCGGGGTCAAGCGGGGTTGCTCCCTCCGGAGCATCAAATTTCATGATTTCATATCCCACAGATCCTTGGGAGTCTCCCGCACCAACTCCTCGATGGCCGCTTCCAGGGAAGCCTGTTGCTCCTGAGCGGAAAGCCCCTGCGCCTCAAGCAGCATGGTGTGGGATACCCGTTGCAACCGCTCGCCAGCCACCGCCCTGGCCTGCGTCCTGACGGTTTCTTCAAGGGTTGAACGAGGAACAAGGGCGTACACAAAAACGCAATCCAGGGCCTCGGCTACCTGCCGCATGGTCTTGATGGTCAAGGCGCCGGAGGGTTCGCTCTGTTCCAGTTTGTGGACACGGGGCTGGGAGACCTTGAGTCTCCGGGCCAACTGCTTGCCGGACATCCCCAGGGCCTCGCGCACCGCCCGGACCCATCCCTTTGGCGGAAGCTGCACCCCCTTTATCTCACCAAATCGGGCCAAGGTGGCATCAAGCTGCCGTCGGGCAATCTGTTTATATTTCGTGTCCATAAAATAACCTTTTTATTATTCGTGATTGATATAAAAATAATATATTTATTATATAATCACGAACAGAAAATAACATCAAAGTTATTTTTGACAATCTCGTAACAACCAAAAAAAGGCTGTCATTTCGAGTGACAGCGAGAAATCTTATTCCTCAACCAAACGATACTATTAATATTTCTCCCGCTGGTCGAAATGACATTATGGCAATTTGTACTTTTTACGAGACCATCATTTTTAGTACAAGTTATTTTTAGTGCAAAGAATACATCATGACTGGCACAACATACCCCTTTTTACACCCGCTTTATCTTCGGCTGTCAATAAACAACATTGGACGTCATAAAATAAAAAAAGCCAGCATTTACGCTGGCTTCATGGACGACCCCGGACACCACCGGACGCTATTACTTATTAACTCCGGTAATCAGCATTAATCTTCACATAATCAATAGAAAAATCACAGGTATAGATTTCAGCACATGCTACTCCATCTTTCAAGTCTATGGTCACCACAATATTCTTCTCTTTCAGGATTGCGGTTGCTTCCCTTTCAGCTGTTTTCCCCTGCGCCAAACCGTCCTTGACAATCATCACATCACCAAATGAGATATCCACCCGTTCCGGAGAGATACGTACCCCGGAACGTCCCATGGCGGCAATGATTCTGCCCCAGTTGGCATCTTCGCCAAAAAAGGCTGTTTTTACGAGATTGGAATTAGCCACAGTCCTGGCAATCCGTTCACCATCCTGCTCTTCTCTGGCCCCGCAGACCCGGATGGTGATAAATTTGGTGGCGCCCTCGCCGTCAGCGACAATCTGCAAGGCCAGATCCTTTAACAGATCCATCAGGGTCGCCTGAAAGGTTTCCTGGTTGGCAGTGCTGTCTTCGTCAATCCAGGGATTTCCGGCAGCGCCATTGGCCATGATCAGGATCATATCATTGGTGCTGGTATCGCCATCAATGGTAATCCGGTTGAAGGTGCGCTCCACGCCCTTGATCAAGGCGCCATGGAGTTGCGGAAAACCGATCTGGACATCCGTCAGCACAAAGGCAAGCATGGTGGCCATATTAGGCATAATCATCCCTGCCCCCTTGGCCATGCCCATGAGATGAACCTCCTGTTCACCGATGACAACGGTCCGGTATGCCGTTTTCGAAACGGTATCCGTGGTCATAATGGCCTTGGCAACCTGTTCAAAATTATTCGGCGCCAGACCCGCGACAAGCCCTGGCATGGCTTTCTTGATGGCATCCACATTCAACTGCTCTCCGATAACACCGGTGGATGAGACCTGTACCATCTCATCGGGGATACCAAGAGCCGAGGCGGCACAACTGCCGGCAGCAAGGGCGGCCTGCATTCCAGCTTCTCCAGTGCAGGCATTGGCGCAGCCACTATTCACTAAGATAGCCTGAGCCTTTCCTTTTTTAAGCCGCTCCATATCAAGGATAACAGGCGCTGCCTTCACTTGATTGGTGGTAAAGGCCCCGGCTGTAACAACTGGCGCCTCACTGACAATAAGACCAAGATCCAGCCTGTCTGCATACCTGATACCGGCAGCAACTGCCGCTGCCTTAAACCCATTGATCTCCATATTTTTTCTCTTTAATTTATTTAATCTTTGATAAACACATACTTCCATTGCTCTTGGCAAGAGATATCCCCAACCCCAATAAAGGTACCATCCATTCTACCAAATATGCCAGTTAAAAATAAAGAGGTTTCCTGTTTCTCTGTTCACGTGTAGAATTAGCATTGTCCCTCTGAATATATATTGTCACGTCCACCTCTATCAGCCATTTGTCATGCAGATCCTTCTCCTGTCAGATATCCATGGAAACCTTCCTGCCCTTCTGGCCATTGACCATTACTTTGCGGATAAATCCTTTGATGCCATCTATAACTGCGGAGACTCGACAGTTTACGCCCCATTCCCCAATGAGACATTGCAGTGGCTGCAAGACAGGAAAGCATATTCCATTCTGGGAAACACCGATCACAAGGTCATAACTCTGCTGCAGGGGAAAGAGTTCAAAAAACCCCATAATGAAGAAAAACGCATCATGTACCGCTCAACGGTGCAGGCCTTGAGCGATGAGAGCAAACAATACCTGTGCACTTTGGAAGACTCACAGATAATAGAGTTTGGTGATTACACCATCGGTCTCTTCCATGGCAGCCCTGACCACCCCAGAGAACTGCTCTTTGCCCAGACCCCGGACAGCCGCTTTCAGGAACTCAGCCAACTGACAAGCTCTCGGATCGTTGTCAGCGGCCACTCCCATTCCCCATACTACAAACACATCCAGGGAACTCACTTTATCAACCCGGGTAGTGCCGGCAGGATGTTCGATGGAAACCCGGACGCCAGTTGCGCCACTCTGACTCTCTCAGAACAGGATATCCATGTTTCTCTCCACCGCATCCCTTACCCGGTGGAGGTTGTGGTGGCAGCTCTGCAACAGCATCATCTGCCGGAAATATATACCGACATGTTTCGCCAGGGGCGAAAGTTAAATTAATATCACCATGGTACCTCAATGACAGCAGCCCATAACACCAGATCATCCCTTGAAAAACATCACCTGACCCCAAAAAAACGGTTTGGTCAGAACTTCCTTGTCCATGCGGGAACAGCTGAAGCCATTGTCCGTGCAGGCAGGATAACGACCGAGGAGATCATCCTGGAGGTAGGTGTCGGTCTTGGAGCCCTCACCCGGCCGCTGGCCAATGCAGCCAAACAGGTTATCGGCCTGGAAATAGACAGCGGCATTATCAGGTTTCATCAGGAAGAAGAAGACCTTTTGGAAAATGTTACCCTGATCCACCAGGATGTATTGAAAGCTGATTTCCATGAACTCTCCGAGCTGTGTCATGGGCCGATCAAGATCATGGCCAACCTGCCCTATTCCATCTCCAACCCCTTTCTCTTTAAACTGATTGAGAATAAGGAGAAGATGGCCTGGGCAACCATCATGCTGCAGAAGGAAGTGGCTGACCGGCTGACAGCACAACCGGGGAGCAAACAATATGGAGTGCCGACGGTTCTTCTCAGCGCCTGCGCAACGGTGAAAAAATTACTGACCCTGAAACCCGCAGAATTTCATCCCCGTCCCAAAATAGACTCAGTGGTGGTCCGCATTGATTTTGACCGTCAGGACGAGCGGATCAAGGCCCTTCCCGCATACGACTCTTCACTCCTCCAGCGCGTGGTACGCGGGGCCTTCAGCCAGCGGCGCAAGACCCTGCTCAACACCCTGAGCAGTGCCAATCTTCTTCCCATGGCCCCGGAGCAGGACAAGGCGACCATCAAACAACTGACCGAGGCCGCCATCCGCAAGGCCGGAATAGCACCAACGGCCCGGGCGGAAGATCTGACTCTTGAGGATTTTGTTCAGCTCACCCTGGCATTTGCAGGATAGGCTGTCCTTTCTTTCTACCTTTCACCTAGCAAACGGCATGCAGAATTTCGTCTTTCATAATCCGACCAAGATCCTTTTCGGCAAGGGCACCATTCCCGCCATCGGCCCGGAGACCATTGCCTTTGGAGGTAAAGTGCTGCTGGTGTACGGCTCCGGATCCATTAAAAGGAATGGGATCTACCAGCAGGTAAGCGACTCCCTGCTCAAGGCCGGGGCCGAGATTATTGAGCATCCGGGAGTTCAGTCCAATCCCCTGCTCAGCCATGCACGGGAAGGTATCGAGCTGGCCAGAAGTCAAAAATGCCAGGTTGTCTGCGCCATCGGCGGAGGATCGGTGATTGATGAGGCCAAGGCAATCTGCGCCGGCGCTGTGGTTAACTATGATGTCTGGAAATTCTTTACCGGCAAAAAGTCCATCACCGCACCGCTGCCCTTAACCACGGTCCTGACCCTGGCGGCATCGGGTTCCGAGATGAATTCCGGCATGGTCATCACCAACGATGAGACCAGGCAGAAATTCGGGTTCGCCAATAAAAAGCTCTATCCCAAGACCTCCATCCTCGACCCGGAAGCAACCTTTACCGTCCCTGCCGACTACACCGCCTATGGGGCAGTCGATACCATCGCCCACGTCCTCGAATTCTACTTCACCACCCAGGACCCGGCCACACCGGTGCAGGACAGGTTCATGGAAGGACTGGTTATCAATGCCATGGAAAGCTGTAACCGGGTGCTTGCCGATCTGCACGACTACCAGGGACGCGCTGATCTCATGTGGACCGCCACCCTGGCCCTGAACGGGCTGACCGCAGCGGGCTTGGGCAAGGTGGGCTTCCCCATGCACCTGATTGAACACTCCCTGTCCGCGCTCTATAATGTCCCCCACGGGGCCGGACTCTCGGCAATCATCCCCGGCTGGATGCGCCATCAGTACCAAAGCACCCCCCAGCGCTTCGCCCGGTTTGCCGAACGGGTCTTTGATTGCAGGAGCGGCAGCAGCGAAGAACGGGCCCGAAAAGGGATTGACGCCCTTGAGGCATGGTTTCTGAAGGTCCACAGCCCTACCTCACTTGCAGCCCTGAATATCCCGGCTGAAGACATCCCCCAAATAGCTGAAAACGCGGTGGCCCTGGCCAAGGTCTGGCGAATGCCGGACTATGATGTTGAGCGCATTCAGGCCATTCTGGCCGGTTGTTGATACGGGAAGGTAGAAGTGTAAGTAATCATGACCTCATGACAAATTCTTCTCGCGCAGAGGCGCAGAGAAGGGATTGTTCTGGTTCTCTCTCTGCGCCTCTCCGTCTCGACGCAAGATCTTTTATTCCTTGTTCTTTTTGGCCAGCAGCCGCACCACGTGATCCCAGATGAGGTCTGCCGTCTGCTCCTTACTGACCAGGGGTAAAGGGGTGACACCTTCTTGATCAAGAAGGGTCACCTGATTGGTATCCGCCGCGAATCCGGTATCTGCGGAGCCGATATCATTAATGGCGATCAGATCAAGATTTTTCCTCTTGAGTTTTTTCTCTCCCTCCGCCACATGGTTATGACTCTCGGCGGCAAAACCGACGAGCAGAAAGCCAGCCTTCTTCTTCAGTTTCCCCAGTTCTTTTAAGATATCCGTGGTCTGTTCTAAAGACAGCGCCAACTCGGCCTGCTCTTTTTTTACCTTCTCGGCAAAGGGCGTCGCTGGTCTGAAATCACTCACTGCTGCTGCCTTGACAATCACGGAGGCCTGATAACAATGAGCCAACACCGCCTCATGCATCTCTTGAGCCGTTTCAACCTCTACGCAGCGCACACCCGGAGGGCAGGCAAGCGCTGTAGGGCCGGTAATCAGGGTCACCTCAGCCCCCCGTCTCCTGGCAGTCCGAGCCAGACTGTATCCCATTTTCCCAGAGGAGCGGTTGCTGAGGAATCTGGCCGGATCGAGGAGTTCACGAGTTGGACCGGCTGTAATCAAGATCTTCTCGCCTACCAGATCAGGTATTGCCAGCATCTGGAGCATCACCTCCCGCGCCAGTTCCCATTCCGGTAGTCGTCCAGGCCCTTCCTCCTTGCAGGCCATGCGGCCGCTCTCCGGGGTCAGGATCTGGTACCCGTAGCCCTTCAGTTTTTCAATATTTTCCTGAACGGCAGGATGACTGTACATCTGGCTGTTCATGGCAGGACAGACAAGCACCTGTGCCCTGGTGGCAAGCACCGTACAGGTCAGCAGATCATCGGCCAGGCCATGCGCCAGACGGGCAATGGTTTGGGCCGTGGCCGGGGCAATGACAAGAAGATCTGCCTCTCGGGCCAATTGGATATGGGGAATGGTCTCAGCTTCTTCCTGAGCAAACAAACTGGAGTGTACCCGCTCACCGGAAAGAGCGGCAAAAGTCAGAGGGGTTACAAAACGACAGGCCGAGTCAGTCATGACCACCGCCACCCGCGCCTCTTCTTTGGTAAGAGAGCTCACCCAACCGGCAACCTTAAAGGCGGCAATACTGCCGGTCACTCCCACAACAATCCGTTTTCCCGCAAAGGTTGTATGCATAAAAAGATTACACCCGATAGATATTTATCAATAATCCTGAAATAAGAAAGGCACGCCCCGCGCCGTGCAGGACATGCCTTTCTCTCAATAATTACGACAAGAATTCCTTCTAGTCCCGACTGCCCCCAAAGAATCTGAGCAACATGAGAAAGAGGTTGATAAAATCAAGATATAGGGCCAAGGCACCCATGATCGAGCCTTTTCTGACCATCTCTTCCCCTTGAGTCATAATCCCCTGCTCGCCCATGGTCTTGATCCTCTGCACGTCATACGCCGTGAGACCGGTAAAGATCAAGACCCCGGCCATGGAAATCACCCAGGACATGGCGGAACTGAGCATAAACATATTGACCAGCGAGGCAATGATAATGCCGATCAGGCCCATAAAGAGAAAAGAGCCCAGACCGGAGAGATCACGTTTGGTCACCAGACCGTAAACGGCCATGGCGCCAAACATCCCGGCCGTAATAAAAAAGGTTCCAGCAATGGATGATCGGGTATAGGCCAGAAAAATGGTGGACAGGGTCAAACCATTCAGCACAGCATAGCCGACAAAAAGTCCGGTGGCCGTAGAGGCCTGAATCTTCTCCACCCGTGCTGAGAGATAAAAGACCATGCCCAACTCAGCCAGAATCAGGATTATGAACAGAGGGCTGGACACAATCTGCATGGCAATTCCGGATTCAGCGGCAAGATAGGCTACAACACCGGTAAGCCCAAGACCAATAGCCATCCAGTTAAAGACCTTGGCCAGGAAGATGGTGGAAGCCTCCTGCCGGGCCTGGGCCAAGGTAATCTGATTTGTATTTCCGTACATGTCAATTCTCCTTTTCATGGTTTACGTCTGACAGTAAATAGGCTACATAAGGTGATTGTATCTTAATCATTTTGTTTCAGCATGCAAGAAAAAGAGGATGAGAAGGATGAAGATTGCAATCAGCGGCAAAGGCGGCGTGGGCAAGACCACCATTATGGCCCTGCTGGCCAATGAATACAAGAAGGCCGGCAAAGATGTTCTGATCATTGACGCCGATCCCAGTCCGCATATGGCAGAAACCCTGGGGGTCAAGGATATTGACAAGATCAAGCCCATTGCCGAGATGACCAAACTCCTGGTTGAACGCTCCGGCAAGGTGGAGGGATCCCCTTTTTACAACATGAACCCACAGGTCAACGACCTGCTCCACGACTTCATGATCAGTCATGAGGGTATTAAGCTCATGGTGCTTGGCGCCATCCAGACAGGTGACAAGGGGTGTGCCTGCCCGGAGAACAATGTGCTGCGCCGGATGCTGACCAAACTCCTGCTCTCACCCAATCAAATTGTCCTGCTCGACATGGAGGCAGGGGTGGAACATCTTGGCCGCGGCACCATTGCCGGCATTGATCAGTTGTTAATTGTGGTCATTCCTTCCCGCTCATCCATCCGCACGGCCCTCAAGATCAAGAAACTGGCAGAAGATGTCAAGATTCCCAGGATTGATTTTATCGGCAATCTGATCAAAGATGTGAGCGATCGTGAGTTTCTAAGCGCAGGCTTGGGCACCATACCCATTGCCTTCTTTACCGACTCCCAGGCAATCAGAGAAGCTGAACGGGCCGAAACTCCCCTGACCCACATTCCAGTTCCGGCAGAGGATGCACCGCATCTCTTAATGGAAGCCTTGAGCAGATAATCATCTGGCCTGAGTGCTTAGCTGTAAATCAAGCTCTTAGTAGGCCCCCTTGCCTCGCCACATACAACGCACAGTCTTGGCAATGATCTTCAGATCGGTCCACAGGGAATAGTTGAGGATGTACCAGTCGTCCAGCTCGACCCGTTCGTTATAATCTTCAGCATCAGAGCGGCTCCCTACCTGCCAGGGACCGGTAACACCGGGTTTCATGGAACAATAACGGCCAGCGCTTTCCTTATAAAAATCGCTCAATTCCCGGGCCACGATCGGGCGCGCCCCCACCACACTCATCTCTCCCTTCAGGACATTCAGGAACTGAGGCAGCTCATCAAGACTGGTTTTCCGCAGAAAACGTCCGATCCGGGTCACCCGGGGATCATTCTTGAGCTTGAAGGTGCGCTGCCACTCTTCACGTAAGGCAGCATCTCCGGCCAGGAGTGCCTGTAATTCCCCCTCAGCCCCTTCGCACATGGTCCGGAATTTCAGGCAGTCAAACTCTTTGCCGGCAGCGGCAATCCTTCTATGGCGATAAAAAACCGGCCCGCGGCTCTCCAGTTTAATCAACAGGGCAATGATAAGCGTAAAGGGAAGGGTGAATAACAGAGCCAAACTGGCAAAAACCAGATCAAAACTTCGCTTCCATTCGGTATTGGGATTAAAATTAAGGATCATCAGATTCCCAAGGGATTGGATCTCGGCATGATGCAGACCAAAGATATACAAATCAGGAACCAGATAGATGCGTGCCCCTAAGGACCTACAGGTCCGCAGAATTGTGAAAATCTTTTTCTCGGCTCGCATGGGGAGGGCAATATAGACATAATCGATATCATTACAGTTCAAATACTCCTCGATCATCGAGATATCACCCAATATGGGTTTACCCATAACCTGCATGGCTTCATTTTCTTGTATCTTGTCATCAAAAAAGCCTATAACCTCAATACCCGCCCAGGGGATAGCCTCAACCTCCCGGGCCAGCCTAACTCCAAGATCACCGGCCCCGACGATCACAGCATACCGGACGTTTCTGCCCTGTGAGCGAAAATATCGGAGGAACTTCCTGGCGATCATATGAAGTACAAAAAGCAGCAGGGGGGTAGTCAAGGACCAGACCAGAAAGACAACTCGGGAATAGGCATGCGATATTTTAAAAATAAAGAAATAAAACAACAACAGCCCAATAACCGTACCCCACGCCTTGACGATCGCAAGAAATTCCTGATAAAATTTCCAGCCACGCCATGAACGATAGAGCTGGAAGGACTGAAAGCTGATCAGACACAGCACCAAAGTAATGAGCACAAAACGGGTATAATAAAAGGTCCATGGCACTCGGTACCATGCAAGAAGCAGCCAGAGATACCCACCCACCACAACGATATCAAGTAAATGCAATACTCTAACCATTGCAGAACTTTGCTCGCGCAGATTTGCAGACAGCATATTCATGGTCGATTCCAGCTCGGCAACTGTTTCATGTTCAATACCGGATAAATCTATTTATGATCCACAGACACGTCTCTGCATCTAGCCCACCAGGATCGGTGCATACTCAAAAAAGGAACCAGCCCTTGCGGCAATAAGGAGAAATTGCGCCCTAACTTATAGCCTAAAAGTTTGAGCATTATTCTCAAGATGAAATTTGGCAACAACACTGTCTTCTTCACTTGCAACAGATAAGATAATCCTGATTTGACATACTGCCAACCTCTTCCCTCTGCACGTCCATAAGCCTCAAGCAGCCATCTCTCCGTTACATGCAGTACCCCGATATCAAATGAACGCCGGAGCTCCTGCAAGCAGGTATAATTGTGGGAATGAAAGACCATCGCATCGGCTACATAGTCAACCTTATACCCCTGCATCAATAAGCGGCCGACTACACAGGTATCCTCGCCAAAGATCAATCCGCTCTTGAAATAATCGACCTCACTAAGGGCAGTCCTGCGATATGCCGCAAAGGAATTGGAGGCAAAAATGGTTTGAAAGCCAAGGCGTTCCCGATCAGCAAAATTTCGGACCTCCCCTTGCGGTGGATAATTAAAATAACGCAGATGCGAGGCCAGGACAGTAGCATCT
Source organism: Pseudomonadota bacterium (assembly GCA_043826415.1). Lineage (GTDB taxonomy): Bacteria > Desulfobacterota > Desulfobulbia > Desulfobulbales > Desulfocapsaceae > UBA2270. Next base: position 88,314 of record JBDRQE010000023.1, on the reverse strand, counting down.
GGATTTGGCAACTGACGGCCATAGGTTACGGCAATCCTCTCGTCGGACAACAGAGGTTCAATAAGTTTTTCCACTGCATCCTTGGAGGCAGGAACGACATCTTGCGTCAGAAAAAGAAGAATATCCCCCCGCGCTTTCTTGGCTATCATGGTTCGGGTCCCCCCATGATCAAATTCACCTTGGGGAACCACCACTACTTCAGCGCCAAACTCCCTGGCAATCGCAACCGTTTCATCGCTGGAAGAAGAATCAACAACCAATAATTCATGAGACAAAACAGTCTGTCGAACGAGTCCGTCGAGGAGTTCTCGCAGAGATGCAGCACCATTCCATGTGGGAATTATAACCGATAGAAAGAATCCATCATGGGAAGTGCTGGAATTACTCATGCGAGATTTTGATGTATGGATACCATAAGAAGTTACAGATGGATGAAACGTACCAACAAATATTTCAACCAGGCCCAGATTATATAGGGGGAGGGATGTTTTTTGTAAAGCACTATCTCGTTGGCGGCTGCCATACATCTAAGTTCCAAGGGTATGCTCCCTCTTTTTTCATTCCAGCCACGACAATGATACGCGATAAGCCTCGGATGGTACAAAAGCTCCCATCCCGCTTTTTTCATGCGCAGGCTGAGCTCGACATCCTCCTTGTAAAGAAAGAAATCAGGGTCAAAGACAGGTCCCTGCAGTGCCTGCAAAGCAGTCACCCGACAAAAAAGCAGGGCTCCACATAAGGCCGGAACTAGGGCCGGCGTATTATATTGTCCCCGGTCCTGCTCACTCTGACCTCGATCAACCCAACGGCCGTACCATTGACGAAAGATACCCGTTGAATCCAGTCTGCCAGTTGGTGCATTTTGCTTGATGTCATAGCCGAGCAATTTCCCGGAGACCATCCCTACCTGGGGATTTTCCAGGCAAATCTCTAAGGCTGCTTCAACAAAATCAGGAGAGAGGAAGGTGTCAGGGTTAAGAAAGACAACAAAATCAGCTTGAGGAGAGACAGACTCCATCCCTAAATTGTTTGCCCTTGAAAAACCCACATTCCTTGTCTCGACAACTTTAGCTCCTTCCTTCGCCCCGATAGACAAAAGGGTCTCTCGGTCATCGGAAGCACAATCAACAATGATGACCTCACGCACAGCAACAGATTGCTGAGCCAAAGCATCAAGGCAATGCGGCAACACTCGATCTGAATTATGACTGACAATAACGGCAGAGACGTCTTGCATCATGCAACTCGTGGTATCAAAGGAACAAACGAGTATAAAGAGACAAAAGCCGGTTCGTTTTGCCCTGCGCCCGCCGCCGATTCATGATGGAACAAACCACATCCCTTTCTGCGGCAACAAGAATTGCCGCAAGTTCATCAGTGGTGAGAGTGGCATCCGCCAGAACTTCCCTACGTTTTTCCAACATACGAGGAAGATTTCCAAAAAACTCCCCCACACCACTCAAATATGCGGAAAGCTGACTCTTTTTGACAACAAAGGCAAACCAGAAAATCTGATAGACAAGAAGAGCTGGAGCAAAACGAAAGAAGAAGGAAAGAGGATAGTTTTTGATCAATAAGTTCAGATTATTCCTGGTGGACAATCTGACGGTAAAACTGTTAATTTTTGATCCCGTGGTGGCACTACCGATATGAAACACCCTGGCATCAGGCACATAATAACATTTTTTACCACGACTATTGGCCCGTAAATTAAAGTCCACATCCTCCAGATACGCAAAAAAGTCTTCATCAAAAAGACCAACACTATCAAACAATTCTCGCCTGTACAAAGCTGCCCCGGCACAGGCCCCAAAAACTCTTCCCGGACGGCTATAGAGCGCATCATCATTTTCCATGGTCCCCAAGCGGTACCCTACTCCCCCCCTGAGAAAACCATCACCAGCGCCATCGAGGAGATGCCTGTCTTTATAACTTATCATTTTAGCGGCAAAAAATCCATATTCATCCTGAGACATTGCCGCTTTCACCAGTTGCTCCAGGCAGTCTTCCTCCAACTCCGTATCATTGTTTAACAAAAAAATTAACGGGGCACTACCAGCAGATATCCCTGCATTAACCGCTGGACTGAATCCTTTATTCTGCGGCCAGACAATGAGGTGGACAAGCGGATAGTTTTTTCTGATAAATTCCAATGAATTGTCAATAGAGCCATTATCAATAACTGTTATGGAAAAATAAGGATATGTCTGCCTGCCAATAGAGCGGAGACATGTATCGAGAAATTCAACCCCGTTATAATTAGGAATAACGATATCAACATACGGTTGAGAATTGCGCATCTTATTCCCAGTTGCATTCAAATGAACGTTCCACTGTCTCTGAAAGGCAATGGCTTCGGATTACGACTCAAGTCAGCAGTTCCGGCTATCAGCAGTTCCGGCTAATTACCGGCATGTCCCCTGCGATCAACAGTCTTAAGACAACTTCGACTCATTTTTTCTATCTCAATATTTTCATCAGAGACAAACAGACGACCCTGCCTCTCCAAAAATGAGACAATAACTATTTAGCTTAGGTCTTAGCCTGCCGCCTTATAAAGTGCCTGGCGAAGTTTATAAAAAGTACCGAAGGCAAAGAGATAAAGCAGTATAGCAATGAACAAAGTAGCTTGGAATCCGTAAAATATAGACAATAGGACACTACCCAAACCACCCACAACTGTGAAAAGCCCGTTCATAGCCCATGCCCAAGCGATTGATCCGCTTGGCTGCTGAGCAATGGCGAGGATTCCAAGAGGAAACGGCATGCCCAGAAAGAAGCCCAAGGGGAAAATCAAGAGAGTAGCAGCCAAGACCCTCACCACAGTTGGTGTTTGCAGGAACAATTCAAAATATTGTTGATATACCAAAAGAGTAATGAGACTACAAAATAACACCCCGACAAATGGGACAAACCACAAGTTCCGGGTAGATATTCCTACCCTTCCAGACACTGTACTGCCCAGTCCTGCCGCTATGAGTAATGCAAACACAACTGTTGAATAGGTATACAGAGGATAACCAATCAACTTCATGAAAATCTGGATAAAAGTAAGCTCAAAAATGATGAAGCCAGCACCAAGGCAGGAAAAATAAATTAAACTGCTGGCCTTACCAGCCCATCGCGTCTTGCCAGCCCGAGAAAAATATAACGGGACGAGCACAAACAAAATAATAAAGAAAAAGGACGCACCTCCGGTGACAAGGAGATGAACCACATCAGTTGGAATCCAACCGTTTGCAAGCTGGGAATTTAACAAAGAAGCAGTCGAGTAATTAAGAAAATTTGCGGGATCATCCTTTAACGCGGCAAATGACCTCCGAAGGAAATTAAAGTAGGGCTTGTTGTCGGTTGAAGCTTCGATACGAAATGCAACCTTATCTATCGTCTTTCGTGAAAGGTCTCCGGAGAAGAACTCTTCAGAGAGCATGTTTTTCTCTGGTTCTAAAGGATTAACAACCATTCCGATCACCGACGGGAAGAAAGACTGAACTTCAATAAGCTCCGCTTTGGTCCAAGGCTGCATCTTAATTAACATCGTTGGGAGGTTGTCCTGAAATCCTTCTTTGACTGCCTCCAGGACGACGACATATTTAAAAAAATCAGTTTTCCCCATCTCTTTCCAAGCCAAGGCAGCCGTAGAGATCATTTTAGGATAGACATGATGATTTATATGGAGGATACCGTTATCCTTCAAATGAGAAAAATACTCTTTATAGGCCTCAGCAGTCTGCAGATAGGTTGTCGCCATTGCTCCGGTGCCTGCAGCGATACTGGAGCTTGTATGGTTACTGTACATTTGAATGATGTCATACTTTTTATCACTCGAACGTAAGAAGCTGCGCCCTTCCCCCTTGATTGCGTTCACTTTTGGATTATTAAATATATTCCCGTTATACTGAGCATATTTTTTCTTTCCAATTTCGATAACGTAACCAACTAATTCAACCGCATCGACATGCGATGCGCCATACATAAGTGCTGCCTTTGTCTCTGAGCCACCAGCCGCTCCAATCACCAAAACCTCATGACCAGTATCTTTTTTTAATGCATGAGAAACGTAAACGCTGCTACCATAGAAATGGTAACCATGGCCAGTTTCCACATCGTTTCTCAGTTTCCTCAAGTCACCATCAAAGGGGATAATATAGGTGGACTGAGAACCACCATCATAAGCAACATGCTTCATCTTGCCAAAATCGATTACATCGATTTTCGAGATAGGATCCCAACGTGAATCTTCAATAAGATGGCCCTCTCGAGCCCCCTTAACACCCCTCTTGTCCATATGCTCTTTAAACTCAAAATACCCCCCTTTAAAAAAAGGTACCACTGCGACAACTAATGCAAGCACCAGAGCTGTTCCAAACCACCGTTTACTGGTGCTAAAACAACCGGAAGCGATCAAACCGAAACTACAAGTCAGAAAGAGAATTCCTCCCGGCCCTATAGGCGGCAGTAAAGGAATAAGCAGCAGGCAACCTAGAGCTGCGCCAGTCAAATCCCAACAATACAGGCTCTGGATTCGGCTGGCATAAGCTGAAAAGACTGTTGTAAAAATAAGACCTGCCAAAAAAAAGGGGATTAGCAGAAATAAATACATAACCAGAAATGTCAGGCTTCCCTTTACCGGAGCGTTATAAAGGGCGTTAAAATCAAAAGGAATCAAGTTCAGAGCAGGCAGCAAGGCAAGACTGAAGAATGCAAAGAAAAAAGCGAGCTTAGCCAGATAGGCATGAACGTCTACCCCCTTCTGTAACGGACGTAACGAACTGTAGATACCGGACAGACCGAAACAGAACATGGCCAATGTAATAACCATATAGGCCATATTGGAGTACCAGATGACATCAAACACCCGTACCAAGGTAAGCTCAAGCATGAGCGTTGTCAGAGCAATACACAATAGGCCAATATTTATTTTATACATTTTTTAACATTTCCTTTTACTCGGGAACGGACGACATCCGTCCAAATTTATAAACCTATACTTTACCAAAAGCTTCACGACCGTACACAATCAGCCACCAAAGTCCATATCCTCTACCTGTATTAGTACACGTAGAACAAAACATCACACAACGCCAAGGCTGTGTGTTAAAGCTGTCACCGTTTCACTTCTACAGCATGATCAGATCGCAGTTCAAAAGCTACTGGAGTAAATAATGACACTGGGTTTCCTGCTCCGGAAATAACGATTCGCTCTATCGCTTTTGCAGATACTTCAAAATAAAGACTGTTCAATCCAATTACCAGATCATGTGCAGATGTTCCACAGAGTTTATTGTCAGCAGTGTACATCCGGATCTCAGCTTTACCATCTTGCACTGCGTTCAGAGTTACCTTCGCAACCCGCACTTCTGCTGCCGCCATATGCGGAATATCCAACAACCGGATTTCAAAAATATTGCTTTCACCTTTCATCTTTCGAGTAAAATCTTTACTGCTTTTACTGATGATCATATGTTCTGCATTATCAGCAAATTTTCCTTTTAAATAGGCTGCCGCGAACCCTTGCGGATTTTGAGGTGGAGGCCGCAAAATAAACATATTGAGAATTTCCTGAATAACTATATCCGGCTTCTCATATTGCATAATCATATCAGGGAAATTCACTATCGTTCTGTAATTTAAGACCCGCTGGGCATCGGCACTAAAAAAATAGACGCATTTTTCCAGGAAAGAATCCCCCAGGAGCAGTATTGAGCGTATCGGGGCCTTCGGATTCAGAATAAGTCGAAGATTCATTGATTTTCCGTCAACACCGACTACCGGCCGCTCAGGAGGATAGAAATCGTAAATTCCACCGGGCGGTAAATCGAGAGCTGAATCGTAGCGCCCCCCCGCCTTCGGCACCATGGTTATGTGATGCTCATTCTTGTGCAGAGCTACCGGCAAACCAACCATATTCATAAAGCGATCATGAGCCCAATGCTCATCAATTAACAGTTTAAAGTCCGAGAATTCGGGATGGACAAGGTTATAACGTGGAAATTGTTCACGCAACACATCCACAATCGCCTGATAAGCGATAAAAGCACCGTAGTAATTCCAATGAAAATCGGTTTTATAAAACAGGAGCGGATAACCCCGTTTCTCCTTGGCACGAAGCAAGGGTGGTCGCAAATCGACAAATTGAAGATCAGTCTCTGTACGCAGGAACTGGGACAACTGGTCGTAGCGGGTCAACCCTTTATTAATACTTTGCAAATTATTGGGAAGATTTTCAGGATATACCAAGGCCTTGGTCGGGGCCAGCACAAAAACATATTCAATTCCCTGCTCCTTGAGCCAGTACTTGCGCTCTTCAAGGGTTCTTTTCCATTGCCTTAATTCGTCCGCTGAAAATGGAATCTGCCCCATGTAATCGGCAATATTATCAAAGTTCTCAACGATACCTTTCTCAACCTGCCTCGCTCCCCATCCTTCAAAGTAAAAGCCGTTCTTGCCGACTGCAATATTATTGTTTGGAGAGATTCCAAGACCGTACACTTTGACCAGAGCATTGAGGTGAATGAACAACTTCGGCAGAACAAAATTTTTATCTGTATACTCACTATAACTCTGGGAAAAGGTTTTCAACAGGGCATAGATCTTGTCGAGCTTAGAGTTCTGATCTTTTACAATACTATGCACGACCTCCTGAACACCTTTCGACAGAAAAGATGTCTGCGAAAATAGAGGGAAGAAGATAACAACCAAAAATAATATTGAGATAGCGAGACGGCTCAAAGTCTTCAGGAACTTATCCATGCTCAGTTGCATCGGTTGATCAAGGCGCCAAACCAGGACAAAACTGATCAGGCCGACTAAACCAACACGGGTAAGAGCTTTCTGCCAACTTCCAGCATCAATGTCAGCTGCCAATTTCTGGTAAATGCATGCCAAAAGAAACAGCGACACCAGCACAGTGTACACGAGAGTAAGTTGAACTTTTCTACTGCCTGCTACCTTATTCATTGCCATGCTTATGCTAGAATCTAAAATAAAGAAATGGGTTGTATGAACCGCCCATAAGGCTGGCAATCGAGTACAAAAAAACAAAGCAAAAAAAACAAACCGTGCTAAGTGACCTCGTAAACCGGAACAGCATTCCGCTCATCGACAGTTGCCCCCCCCAAGATTCCAGCGGTTTCCCCAGCATATTAAAGATAGGAGCAGAACATATAACGGCAATAAGCAGCACCACATAAAATTCGTTATTAATGCTCAGAAAAAGCTGGGAATTATACATATCAGGAGTTGAGAAGGTGACCATAGCACGCAGATACCCTAAGGCATAGGCAAACGTCTCCGCCCGGAAAAACACCCAGCCGATGATCACCACCAGTAATACATACAGATGTTTAACTGGTGCCGGTGTAATATTCAGGAAATACTTACCAGGAGAGAGCCGTTCTAAAATCAAAAATCCGCCGTGATAGAGCCCCCAGATCACGAATGTCCAGCAAGCGCCATGCCAGAGCCCGCAAAGTAAAAAAACAATGAGCAGGTTGAAATATGTTCTGGCATTACCGTACCTATTTCCGCCAAGGGGGATATAGAGATAATCCCTGAACCACGAGGATAGTGAAATGTGCCAGCGGCACCAGAATTCCCTGATGGATTTTGAGAGATATGGATAATTAAAATTTTCCATAAAATGAAAACCAAACATTCTGCCCAATCCGATGGCCATATCGGAATAACCTGAAAAATCATAATAGATCTGCAAGGTATAAGAAACTGCGCCAAGCCAGGCAAGACTGGCCGGGATGTTGCCCGGCGGCAGCGAGAATATATAGTCGGCGGTTCTTCCCAGCACATTGGCCAGCAAGACTTTTTTACCCAGGCCGATAATAAACCTCTGAATGCCGTAACTGAAGTCATCGAAACGCGTTCTACGTTGGACAATCTGACTGGCAATATCATGGTAGCGGATAATCGGACCGGCTATGAGCTGCGGAAACAACGAAACATAGAGCGCAATGTTGATCAGATTCTTCTGCACAAAAGTCTCACGGCGATACAGATCGATTACGTATGAAAGAGACTGGAAGGTAAAAAACGATATACCTATTGGCAGATGGACTTTTTCGAGCACCAATGGAGTCATCTGGAGCTTCAGCAAAATAGTGTTCAAGTTCGCGACAATAAAATTAGCGTACTTGAAAAAGCCTAGCAATCCTAGATTTGCAGTCACCGCAAAAATCAAAGGGATTTTTCCATTGCCACCATGTCTCTGTGAGTAATCAATGAGGATGCCAAAGGAATAATTCAACAGGATGGAGACCAGCATGAGTAGAACAAAGATGTTCTCACCCCAAGCATAAAATGCCAGACTTGCAATCAGCAGAACAATGTTCCTGAGCTTTCTACCCAGCACTAGGTACGCTAACAGAACCAACGGCAAGAACAGAAAAAGAAATATCGTGGAACTAAAAACCATAAAATGAGAGAGTGCTAAAAAGTTGAATTATATCCGGCAAATCCGGAATACTATAAATTTAAATAGCTAAAATCGGTAAATTGAAAAGACTGCAATACTACTACATTATGTTTAGCCAACACATGCCAATTTAGCGAGGTAAATAAATATATCCCATTGATTTGTCAAGAAAAATGTGTTAATAATTTTAGTTTTTTGGCCAGATATCTGCGATTCTTTATCTGGATATTATTGATTTTGTACAAATTTATTATTCTTCTGATCTCCGATTGCCATGACAGAAAGGACTGAATGGGTAGACTACGCAAAGGGAATTGGAATAATACTGGTTGCCTATGCCCATCTTCTAAGTAGCGGATACCATGCAAAGCTGGCTATTCCGGATGTTTTTTTTCATCTTTCAGACAGCATCATCTACAGTTTTCACATGCCTCTATTTTTTTTCTTGGCAGGACTGTTTGTAGACCAGAGTTACACCAAACGCGGTCCAGGTTCCTTTTTTGTCAATAAACTAATAACTATCGCCTACCCCTATTTTGTATGGTCTTTCCTGCAAGTTGGAGTAGAATTGTTTTTTTCAAGACATTCCCAGCGTGGGATAATGCCTGCCGATTTTTTGGCCATTCCTTACTTGCCATGGTCACAATTCTGGTTTCTGTATGCCCTTCTTTTAATGTTTACCAGTTACACTGTTGTCCAGTATTTTGGCAGATTCCAAGTTACTGTTATGATACTGGGGGCCTGCGCTATTTTTCTCGAACCTTTTTCTACTGAGATAATGGCTCTACATGGTTTTTCCACTGGATTTCTGTTTTTTGTATTTGGGGTTCTTGGTAAGAAGTATTTATGGCGTTTTGAAAGATATCGCATTCCCGGCATAATAACGTGTATTCTCTTACTTATTCTGACAGGCGGAGGCTACTTTATATTTACAAATCTCATTTCACCTATGAGATTAACCAATGGTGCCCATCCTTTTTTGTTTCTGTTTCTTGCAGGAGTAGGGATATTTTTTTGTATAGGTCTTGCCCAGCACCTGGATAAACAAAAATGCTGTCGAGTGATCAAAACCCTAGGGCGTTATTCCCTCCAGATTTATCTGGTTCATATGTTAGCTGGGGTGGGTGCAAGAATAGTCCTTTGGGATTTCTTTCATATACAGAGCCCTCTGGTTCATATGATTGTTGGCATGGGTGCAGGGCTATCTGTTCCCATTATTCTCTACAAAATAGCTTTGAGGATAAATTTTCCATATTTCTTTAAACCTGGCAGGGATAAAAGGCTCGAGGTAACTAGCTGAGAAAATGATGATATTTGCAGATGCCCATGTTCATGTATATGATTGCTTTAATATCGACCTGCTCCTTGACTCTGCACTGAATAATTTTCAGGAGGTCACAAAACAACATGCACTCACACAGCAGCCTTTCTCATATGTGCTTCTCTTGACCGAAGGAAAAACGGAGAGTTGGTTCCAGACTCTATCGTTAGCGCTTGAGACAAACAGACAGTGTAAGATAACAGAAAAATGGTCCGCGATTGACAGGGGTGGTGAGGATTCTCTTATTGTTTTTCGTAACGATGCCCCAGAAAGAGAGATTCATATTGTTGCTGGTCGTCAAGTGGTGACCATGGAGAACATAGAAGTCCTTGCTCTTTTTGTGCAGCAAGGTCTCACCAATGGTTTGTCGTTACATGAGACTATTGACAGGGTCAAAGAGTTGGGTGGGATTCCGGTACTGCCTTGGGGAGTGGGAAAATGGTTTGGCAAACGAGGACAAATTATTAAAGATTTTTTGGTAAATCACGGAAACAGCAATCTGTTTTTAGGGGACAATGGCGGTCGTCCGTGTTTCTGGCCAACTCCGAATCTTTTTAGATTGGCCGAAGATGCTGGTATTGTTGTCTTGCCCGGCAGTGATCCTCTTCCCCTGCCCAGTGAAGCCTTACGTGTCGGGAGCTTTGGCTTTTATCTGTACGAGAATAGTCATCAGTTTGATTCTCCGACAAAATATCTTAAAAGTGCTTTACTGTCCACAAAGGTGACAATTTCCCCTTTTGGTTGTTTACAGGAAAATCGACTATTTTTCTTAAATCAGTTGCGGCTGCGCCGCCTCTCCTGAATGATATCGAGAGTAAACTATGATGCCCCGTGATATAAAAAAACTTAGCTCTGACATTCTGGATGTTCTGGTTATTGGGGGGGGCGTCCATGGAGCAACGATTGCTTATCATGTCGCCAAGGCAGGTTATTCTACTGCCATTATAGAAAAGAATGATTTTTGCGGCTCAACTTCAGCTAACAGCCTGAAGATTTTACACGGTGGACTGAGATACCTTCAGCATCTTAATATCAAGAGAATGCGACACTCCATTAAGGCAAGGAAAGAGATGATGCATCTTGCTCCTTACCTTATGAAGCCTCTCCCTTGTATAATGCCGGTTTACGGTAAAGGCTTACGAGGGAAAAGGGCTATGCGGACAGCTTTGTTTCTCAACGATTGTATAAGCTGGGATCGTAATGATGGTCTTCCGGCTGACCTTTGTATCCCCAGCGGTCATATCGTATCAAAGAAGAAATGTCTGGACGTGATACCTGATATTGAGACAGAAGATCTGCACGGCGCCTCTGTCTGGTATGATGTTCTAGCGGAGGATACTGAAAGATTGGTGCTGGAGTATATTCTGGAAAGCATCAACTCTGGTGCCAGGGCCGCAAATTATGTGGAAGCGACAGGAGTTGAGAAAGGAGCTGAGGATCTCTATCATGTAACGGTACTCGACAAGCTCAATCAACAGACACATCTCATAAAAACCAGATTTATAGTGAATGCATCAGGTCCATGGCTTGAACGCTGCTTTCATGGATCTCAAGAAAGTATTAAAGAACAAAAATGGGCTCTTGCTTTGAACATAGTCTCAAAAAAGAAAATTTTTGCAGACTATGCCGTGGCCCTCGAAGGACAGGGTAAATATGAAGATAAAGATGCAATTATAAAACGGGGGAAGCGTCTTTATTTTTTTGTCCCATGGCGTGGTTACACCATGATCGGAACTGATTATGAGGAAAGTAGCGCAAGTCCGGATGGTCTCCAGGTTAAACGTGAAATGATCCAGAAGATGGTGGATGAAATTAATGCTATCTATCCTCCAGCTCAGCTGACCTATGAAGACATCTCCTTTTTCCATGCCGGCTTATTGCCAATGCGTGCTAAATTGGATGAAAGCAATATCCAATTGGAAAAGAACTCAACCTTCTTTGAGCATAAGGACAGCAATTTCAGCAGGGTGCTTTCTGTTAAAGGAGTAAAGTATACAACCGCTCCTTATATTGCACAAGAGATTGTCTGTTTTTTAAAAAAACAATGTTCTCCGGCGTTAAACAAAGAAAAACAAAACGAATTTTCTCCTCATCCTTGGCAATGGAATGCAAAGGAGTCTGCATTACGAGAAATGCTGGAAAGAAAATACGGACAGCGGGCATTACAAATCCTTCAATTCTTGCGCAGTGAGCAAGATGACGATATATGGATTGACAATGATGCGCAATTGCTGAAGGCTGAAGTGAATTATCTGATAAATGAAGAAATGGCATATAAATTATCAGATCTTGTCTTCCGTCGGACAGGATTAGGAACTGCGGAATGTCCTCAGCAGAAGGTACTTGTCAAATTAGCTGACTTTATGGGGAATGTCCTTGGATGGGATGAGGCAAGAAAAAAAAGAGAAAGAGAAGAAGTCTTGCAGCGTTACTTTCCATTAGTCCTTAACGAGGTTTGAACTCGATATTGTGTTCATTTTTGATAATGAGTAATAGAAAATCAGAACCATATCCATCGGAAACAGCTGATATTGAAACAGCCTCAGACGATTATGCCTCCCGTTTTGCGGGGCCTGTCGGTAAATATTTTTTAGATGTTCAGGCTCAACTTACATTGGACCTGTTGCAAAATTTCCCTCAGGCCTCTGTTCTGGATGTGGGCGGTGGTCATGCGCAACTTACGATGCCTTTGGCAAGAAATGGTTATGATGTGACAGTTACGGGAAGCGCTGATTCCTGCAGGGCGCGACTGGATAAATATTGTGAGAAGGGAAGCTTTACATATAGAACATGCGATTGTCTGAACCTGCCCTTTGAGGACAATCAATTTGATATTGTGATGGCCTTTCGTTTGTTGCCACATGCGCATCAATGGAAAAAACTGATCAAAGAGATGTGTCGCGTGGCAGGCAAGGCTGTTATCTTTGACTATCCTGATAAAAGAAGCGCAAATATTTTATATGATCTCCTCTTTGCTGTGAAAAAGAATATGGAAGGCAATACCCGAACCTATACACTTTTTTCCAGAAAAGAAATCATTGCGGAACTGGCGGCAAATCATTTTGCTACTCCTGTGATGAAGCCTGAGTTTTTTGTACCCATGGTTATTCATCGAAAATTAAAGAACCCGGCGATTTCTCGATCTCTGGAAGCCGTTTCTCGACTGATTGGCTTGACATCATTGTTTGGATCACCCATTATCGTTCGTAGTAATATAAAACAACTGCCGTAGATATCGAGTCCCCGATTATTTTGAATATTCTTCTCTTAGCTCCTCAACCTTTTTACCAGGAAAGAGGTACCCCCATTGCGGTAAAGCTCCTGGCCCAGACCTTGGGTGAACAGGGGCATGTCGTTCATCTGCTTGTCTTTGCAGAAGGTGAGGATATTTCTCTTCCCAATGTTACCATTCACAGGCACATTTCCCTCCCAGGAATATCCAATATTAAACCAGGACTATCCGCGAAAAAACTGATCTGTGATTTCTTTTTGTTTGCTAAGTCTATTCAGCTTGTGAGAAAGCATGAGTTTCAGTTGATTCATGCCGTGGAAGAATCTGTTTTTTTGGCAATGGTGCTAAAAAAATTTTTCAGGATCCCCTATGTTTATGATATGGACTCATGTATGTCAGTGCAACTCATAGACAAATTTCCATCTTTAGGGCTGGTACGCAGCATAATGGAATGGCTGGAAAAGACAGCGATAATTAAGAGTAAAGGTGTCCTCGCTGTTTGCCGTGCTCTTGAAGATATTGTCAAAAAAAATGCACCGGATAAACTGACCGCCAGGATTGAAGATATTACCTTGCTTGAAAGTGGAAGTAAGGGGCAGGAAAATATACGGGAAGAGCTGGGACTTCAGGGAATTGTGTTGATGTATGTTGGAAATTTTGAGAAATATCAAGGCATTGATTTGTTGCTCGATGGCTTTGCAGGGGCTGTGAGTAAGAAAAAAGACTTACAGCTTGTTCTGATTGGCGGTAATAACGAAGATATTCAATTATATAAACAACGGACAAGGCAACTTGGCATTGACGGAAAGGTCTTTTTTTGTGGCCAACGCCCGGTTAATCTTCTTGGCCATTACCTAACCCAGGCAGACATCCTTGTTTCTCCCAGAACGCTGGGAAACAATACGCCAATGAAAATTTATTCCTATCTGGATTCCGGGATACCCGTTTTAGCCACCGACTTACCAACCCATACCCAGGTATTGGATGAGCAGATCGCTTATCTCGTTCAGCCATTACCAGTAGATATGGCTGACGGAATTGTAGTCCTTGCAGAAGATAAGATCTTGCGGGAAAAAATTGGTACTCGAGCAAGGCAACGGGTACAGGAAGAGTATTCACTTCCTGCATTCAAAAAAAAATTGGCGGACTTTTACCAAAAGTTGCAATATTGAGTTGTCATTCGTTTAAATGTAATACTTGGGGATTCTCTTAAATGTGTGGAATTTGCGGTTTTAATTGGAATGATGCAGAGTTGATCCGGCGAATGAACGACCAGATGTCTCATCGCGGGCCAGATCAGGATGGGATCTATTGCTCTGAAGATGTATCTCTGGGCCACCGGCGCCTGAGTATTATCGACCTCAGTGAAAATGGCAGGCAACCCATGTTCAACGAGGATCGCAGCCTCTGCCTGGTCTTCAATGGCGAGATCTATAATTTTCAGGAGCTGCGGGATGTTCTTGTTCGGAAAGGACATACCTTCAACAGCCAGGCTGATTCAGAGGTGATCATCCATGCCTATGAAGAGTACGGAATGGGTGTCCTTGATAAGCTTCGTGGCATGTTTGCCTTTGCCCTTTATGACCTCAAAGATAAAACACTTTTCCTGGCCAGAGATCGCATAGGAATAAAGCCCCTGTACTATTACCACAAGGGCGACAGGTTGGTCTTTGCCTCGGAAATAAAAGCGATTCTCGAAGACCGAACCATAGAAAGGAAGCTGTGTCATCAGGCCCTGTATGATTATCTCGGATTCGAGTTTGTCCCGGCACCCGCAACCATGTTTCAGGATATCTATAAGATTCCCGCCGGCCACTACCTGCTCTGTCGCCAGGGACAAGTGCAGATCAAGCGCTATTGGGACCTTGACTTCAGCTCACAAGACCCTCTCCTTTCCTATGATGAGAACGTTGAGAAACTGCGTGGGCTGCTGGATTATGCGGTCAAAAGCCATCTTGTCAGCGATGTACCCCTTGGCGTTTTTCTCTCGGGAGGACTGGACTCCAGTGCCCTTGTGGCCATGATGCGCCGCCATATATCCGGCCCTCTCAAAACTTTTACTATTGGCTATCAGGACAAAAGCTTCAGCGAACTGGATTATGCCGCTCAGGTGGCCCAGTGTTTTGATACGGAGCATCAGGTGTTGATGCTTGATGATATTAAATCTGAATATGTGGAAAAGACCCTCTGGCATCTGGATGAACCGATGACGGATCTGTCCACCGTGCCCTTGTATCTGCTTTGTAAACAGGCAAGAGAACATGTAACCGTCTGTCTGAGCGGTGAAGGGGCAGATGAAAGCTTTGCCGGCTACGATCGATTCAAGGCCAGTAAACTTAATCTTTTTTTCAGGATCATCCCTACTCCTCTGCGCAAGCAGGTTATTGGGAGACTGATTGCGTCCCTTCCCGACCAGCCGCAGAAAAAAGGCGCCGTCAACATGCTGAAGCGTTTTGTCGAAGGCGCAAATCTTCCCCCTGAGGGACATCATCTTCGGTGGCAATATTTTTCCAGTGAAGAACAGAACAACCGTCTTTTTAATGAACATTTCAAAGGCCATGCTGTTTTTGATCCATTTAAAATGGTCCGCGAATATTCAGGACGTTGCAATGCCCATGACAGAATTAACAGAGAAATATATCTGGATATGCGGTATATGATGACCGACAGTGTGTTGATGAAGGTCGACAAGATGAGCATGGCCAGTTCCCTTGAGGTCAGGGTACCACTACTTGACCATGTGCTGGTCGAATTTCTGGCATCATTACCCGGAGACTGGAAGCTGAAGGGCTTTGAAACAAAGCATATTTTTCGTTCAGCCCTTCAGGGCTTGCTGCCCGATAATATTGTGCACCGCGGGAAACAGGGCTACAGTTTACCGGTCAAGCATCTCCTGCGCGGAGAGATGAAATCCTATATGATTGCATTGTTGAATGATTCCGCGATTATTCGAGAAAACATGCATCTCGACTACGTGAATCATCTGATTAAAGAACACTGCGACATGGTCCATAATCACAATCATGTCCTCTGGGCTTTGATTAATGTCGCAATCTGGCATAATCGTTTTTTTTAATAAGAAAGGTAGAAAGGAGTAAAAAATATGAAAGTTCTGGTGACAGGGGGAACCGGTTTTACCGGAAAGGCCCTAGTACGGAGACTTTTGGATGATGGACATGAGGTGGTTGCTCTTGATTATCAGGAAGGGCTGAAGACGGATGAACTCCGTCAATGGGGAGCAAAAGTTGTCATTGGCACGGTGACCGATGCCAAGGTCGTTGAAGAGTGCATGCAGGAAGTTGATGTCGTCCAGCATCTTGCCGCCGCTTTTCGGGAAATGGATGTTCCCAATTCATACTACGACGAAGTCAATGTGGGCGGTACGCGTATTGTCCTGGAGTCTGCATTTAAGAATAAGGTGAAAAAATTTATCTACTGCAGTACCTGTGGTGTGCATGGCAATGTGGAAAATCCGCCGGCTGATGAGACAGCGCCTATCAATGCTGCCGATTATTACCAGCAGACCAAATATATGGCCGAACCCATTGTGCTTGATTATGTAAAAAAAGGTCTGAAAGCAACGATTCTTCGTCCGGCCGCCATTTACGGCCCAGGAGACCCGGAACGATTTTTTATGATTTTCAAACGGGTGAACAATGGGATGTTCCCCATGTTCGGCAGCGGTAAAACCTATTATCATCCCCTGTATATTGACAGTCTGATTGATGCGCATGTCCTTGCCATGGATCCGGAAAAGGGAAATGGAGAGGCATACCTCATTGCCGATGAAGAGTATGTTGAAATTGAGGATTTAGTGCGTCGCACCGCAAAAGCTCTGGGGGTTAGTGTGAAAATTCCCCATTATCCCATCTGGCCATTAATTATTGCCGGCCATTTTTTTGAAAAAATTTGTAAACCCTTCAAGATTATACCGCCGATTTTTCCCAGACGTGTTGACTGGTATCGACAGAACAGGGCCTTTGATATCAGTAAGGCCAAGAAAGATCTCGGCTATCAACCCCGGACAGGTCTTGATGAAGGACTAAAAAGAACCGGTGAGTGGTATAGGGCGGAAGGATATCTGGTATAGGAGCGGGTTTGGCAGGTTTTGTGGCAAATGGATAACGAAGAGAAGAAGACGCACAGGGCTATCACAGGAAAAAGTTCACCGCTCAAGAAGTATCAGGACGTTATTGTCGGTAACCGCTCTTTCCTGTTCCTTCTGTACTATGAATGGTGTGTCTGGCTGAGTATTGTTCCGGGAGCCTTGGGTATATTGCTTCGTCAGATTTTCTGGCCGCGACTCTTTGCTTCCTGTGGAAGAAAAGCAGCATTTGCCAAAGGCATTGTGCTCAGGCACCCAAAACGAATACACCTTGGGGATTCAGTGGTTATCAGTGAAGGCTGTATTCTGGATGGAAGAAATCAGGATTCGAATCGGGCTGTTGTTCTTGGCAATAATGTAATTCTCTCCAACAATGTTATTCTTTCCTGTAAAAACGGGTCGATACTTATAGGGAATCATACGGGAATCAATAGTGGTGCCATTATCCAGTCAACTAATAACTGTCCTGTAACTCTAGGTGAGGACGTGATTATCGGTCAGATGAGTTGTGTGATCGGGGGGGGGAATTATAATTTCGATCGTCTGGATATTCCCATCCGTTTACAGGGAATCAAAAACGATGGGGGGATAATGATCGGCAATAATGTCTGGCTTGGTGCCCATGTGATGATTCTCGGGGGGGTACAGGTTGGTGCTGGATCAATTATAGCGGCTTCGGCAGTGCTGACCCGATCCATTTCTCCCTATTCTATCGCTAAAGGGATTCCGGCAGTGGTCACCGGGAGCAGAAAATAGGGGGCTAAAGTGCAATGCGTATAGGAATCATGATGCGATCTGCTGATGAAGCAGGCGGGATAAGCGTCTATGCCAAGAATATTGTCAAAGAATTATTATTGCTCGACCAGAAGAATGAATATGTCCTTTTCTACAAGAGCAAAAAGCATTTCGGGCGATACGCCGAGTTTTTCAATTGTCGGGAAATACTTCTCGAAGGCAAGAATAAAGCCTTCTGGGACCAGATTACTATTCCTTGGGCAGCAAGAAAGGAACGCATCGATCTCCTTTTTAATCCTAAATTTACCGTCCCCCTCTTTACCCGCTGCAAAACAGTGATGGTCGTTCACGGAGCAGATTGGTTTATCCCCCCCTATGACGAAGTCTATACTGCTGTAGATAATTTTTATATAAAGAGGGTCATGCCCCTCTATTTTCGCAAGGCCGATTTCATCAGTTCGGTTTCAGATTATTCTACCAACGGCTTTATTCAGGCATTTCCCTGGTGCAGGGATAAAATAAAAACAGTCTATTTCGGGCCTCATGAGATCTTTAAACGAATTTCCGACAAAACGAAATTGGAGTCCGTTCGTGCAAAATATGAACTTCCGGAACAGTTTATACTTACTGTTATTCGTTACGATCCCGGCACAAGAAATACCCGCAAGAATTTCAAAGGAATGGCAGAGGCCTTTTCTCTTTACAAAAAAATGGGCGGGCGGGAAAAATTTGTGGTAGTTGGACGCGATTGCTCTCGTTATGCCCAAGAACATGACCTGCAGGCCCTTGGAATACAAGACGATGTAATCTTTCCCGGTCTAGTTCCTCAAGCGGACCTGCCTGTTTTTTACAGTCTTGCCAAGTTATATCTGTATCCTACAATTATTGAAGCTTTCCCCATTCCAACTACAGAAGCCATGGCTTGCGGATGCCCTATTGTAACCTCTAATGGTACAGGGCTTACAGAGCTTACTCATGACGTTGCTTTGACCGTCGATCCTTTAGATAGTCAGGCCATAGCGCACGCCATGCAAAAGGTCTTGAGCGATAAAGACTTACAAATACAAATGCGTACGAAAGGCTTTGAGCGATCAGAAATATTCAGTTGGAAAAAATGTGCCAAGCAGACCCTAGCAATATTTAAAAATTTGGTAGAAGAAAAGTAAGGTATGTGAATTTTTCCTGTTGTAATTTTACAACTTGTTAATAATACATTGAAATATTACCAATATATAACTTTAACTTTCAAGCAAAACAAAGGATTTCTTTTTTCATTTGGAGCCACATTAAGCCGTGCCTTCAGCCGATTCCTCCTTGTTTTTTTGGCAAGTTTTTTATTATCAAAATATGAATTTGGCATTTTCAATATTTTTCTTTCGATTTATTTTTTTTCGCGTCTTTTTTCCGAGAATTCCCTAAACCTTCCGTTTATTAAGTTTATAACAGATGGTGAAAACAAACCTTCAGAAGTCTGTTTTCAGGTCATTATCCTAAAAATTCTTTATACCATCCTCGTTTCTGCTGTAATTCTTTTCTTTGCTGATCTAATTATTCAGTACTCAGGATTAGAGAGGAAAGGGCTTCTACTTCTTTTACCATTTATGCTTTTTTCCCTAACATTTTATATGTTTGTGGGGCAAATTCTTATCGCAAAGATCAAAATGAGACACTTGTTTAGTTATGAGCTTCTCAACTGTCTTATATTTGTTGTATTGCTAGCTATTTTTCACTTCACTGGAAGAGACTTCTCTACTGAAAAACTGATTATCATCTTTTCCTTTGGCATGTGTATATCTGCACTCGTCGGCATCTATTTTTTTAAACATCTAATTAATATTACTATCAAAACAAACAAAATATTATTATTGAAAATTTTCCATTATTCGAAATTTACAGTATTAAGTGGAATTAGTTCTGTAGTAATCCTTAAAGCAGATGTGCTTATGCTGGGTTATCTTCGATCTCCTCAAGAAGTTGGCATTTATGGTATGGCCATGTTTGTCAACGAAGCAGTAAATATGATTTTTGATTCAGTACTCAGGGTCTGTCTCCCCCAAGCATCAGCTTTCTCCAACAACAACAATCAACTAAAAACACTTTTTCAACAGTCTGTAAAAAAGATTTATATGGGCATTATCCCCATCATTGTAATTATTGCTGTCGTTTCTCCTTCCGTAGTTCATCTGATCTATAATGGAGAATATGATGATTCAATTTTTTTGATCTATCTATTCCTTGTCGCTTCAGTAATCAAGCCTGTAGGCTATGTTGCGGGGGTAATCCTTGGAGCTACCGGGAATATCAAAATTGACAACCGTAATTGCTGGATTGCCGCTCTTGTGAACCTTATATTTAATTATCTGCTTATTCCAGTCTATGGTGTTATGGGAGCTGCCATTGCTTCAATCATCAGTTTTGCCAGTTTAACGATGCTTGATTATTTATCTTTTTATAACATCGTTTTTTTGCAAAAAGAAACAATGAAGTAATCAAGAAACAGTGACCTGCCTTTGTACTACCTCGACCAGAATTGGCAAGTCAGATTTCATCAAGGATAAAACCAAAGTATTTGACAACAAACCGTTGTTAAAGTACAATCTCTATTTCAATAATTACTCATTATTTTTTATAAATTTTGGAGGTTAAACCTTGAGAAAAGCCTATATAAATCAACTCAACAGGAAGGTCGTAGCAGGCATGCATGTCCTGACAATCTTAGGGCTCTTGTTATTCTCAGAAAATTGTCAAGCAGTCGATGCCGCTGATAATTATTCGAGCATTAAGATATTTCCAGAACATGTCGGGGTTTTTACAGCAGATGGGAAACAGCAATTTGTAGCCTTTGGTTACGATGCACTAGGGAAAGCCACTAATATCACCCGGCTTGTGAGCTGGGAGAGTAGTGACAATCAAAAGGTGACGATCAATGAAATTGGCTTAGCCTCTATTGTTACAGGGGTAACATATGGCCAGGTGAAAATTACCTGTTTCTATCCCAAAAGAGGTAAGGCAGGAGGCGCTATTCCCCTGCTTTTATTAAAACCTTCTTTTGCTGTCACCCCGAGTGTTTCAGCAGGAAACGGAACAATAGACCCTGACTCCACCCAATCCGTAAAAAAGAATGCAACAACCCAATTCGCATTATCGCCAGCCGATGGATATCATGTGGACAGTGTGACAGGCACCTGTGGAGGCAATCTGGCAGGTAATACGTTTACCACTGCTCTAATTACGAAAGACTGCACCGTTGACGCAAATTTTGCTATTGACATTCTCACTGTCACACCAAGTAAAGTGGGCAATGGCAGCATCACACCTGAAACACCGCAAAGTATCAATTACGGTAATTCTATAGATTTCGATGTCGTTCCTGATCCCGGACATACAGCATCCGTTGTCAGCGACTGTGGAGGTTCACTCCTTGGCGAGAAGTTTACCGCTGGTCCTATTTTGAAAGACTGCTCTGTTGACGCAACCTTTACCGTCAACACCTATACCTTGACATACGAAACAGGGACTTGTGCAAGTATCAATGGCGTTTCGCCGCAGACAGTAGACTATGGAATGAATGGTACAGAGGTCGAAGCAGTTGCAGCTGATGGTTATCACTTTACAAAATGGAGTGACGAGAGTGACGTGAATCCGCGTACGGATCTCGTTGTTTCCGCAGATATCACCGTGACTGCAAGTTGTGAACCTAACGAATAGTGCTACTGGAAATGAAAGACGAAAGTAAATCTATCCGATACAGAAATGAAAAAGGAGTTAGATTTTGAATAAAATACCACAAACCAAAAATATTTTTATCGTGCCCATTCTTTTGCTTGCGTCTCTGATGTTACCTTTGGCACAGGATGCTTTGGCGATCTCCGCATCGACATCATTGACGATAGTGAATGTGACACAGTATCTTGGCCCCCTCGGATACAATGGTCGTGAAACATGGGATGGAGACTGGCCGAGCTCTCCCGACGTTACCTCAACCACACCAAGTGGTGAAGAGGTCTATCTCGATAAGGCATTTTTTACCGCCCACTCCATGGGTTGGACAACGACTCCCTATAATTATCCATATCGGCTTTTTCCCAGTGGACTCAATGCGGTAATTTGTAATGTCTGGTCAACAAATAAAGGACAGACTTTTACGATGGGATCATGGGACTACCTTCTTCCTTCCGTGCATTATGTACACTTAGAAGAGTCGATGCCTGACTGCTGGATGGGTATCATGGTGCATTCCTATTGTGATTTTGTTGGAACAAATTGCAATGGTCGAAAAAAGACCAATTTGTATTTTACTGAGAATCCTTCTGGCGCCACTGGTTGTTGGGGGTCTGCGATCAAACAGTGAACCATAGATCATCGCATTATTATGTCGATGAGTAAAAAAAACCTTACCTTTGAACAAGGTAAGGTTTTTTTTATACTTTGGCAAAAGAATAAAATACTACAAAAACAACTTATTTTCAGATGGTTCAGCCCGGCAATGTCCGGTTTAGAACTTGCATGCAGTTTTTTTTAGTTGCCTTCTCTATCTCCGGCATTTTTACTCTTGCGCCGCATGGTGAGGCCTGCCATAATGGCCTCATCACGAATTTGACTACGGAGTGACGGACACGAGCGATAGATACAGACTCCTCTGTGTTTTTCATAGCAGTAACTCACCATGAGAAGATAGGTGATAAATCCCAAGGAGTATTTGCACCACCAGGCCGTTCTTGCTTCTGACCCAAGATGATAGACTTTTAGAAGCCGCTTCCACCAGCCAATGAACTTCACTATGTCCAGCGGAGCTTCTAGACCTGCACCACTTATTGTGCGGTAAGATCGAAACGGTCGGAGACGATCCAGTAAGTTTTGTCGTCATTGATAAACCCAACGAGCCGAACAATACTGTTGTTCAACCATTTTATTTATTTTTTTAAACAAAATTAAATAATCAAAGGAAAAAAAATTGAACATTTCTGTTGTGATCCCTCTACTAAATGAAGAAAAGAACATACCTATCCTCTATGACGAACTAACTCAGGTACTGAAAAAGCTTTCCATTAAATATGAGTTACTTTTTGTAGATGACGGAAGTAGCGATTCCAGCTTAGAAATTTTACAGAAATTACAACTTGAAGACACCCATATTTGTATTATTTCCCTGAGAAAAAATTTTGGTCAAACTTCAGCCATGAGTGCCGGATTCGATTTGGCTATTGGTGATGTGATTATTGCTATGGATGCTGATTTGCAAAATGATCCAGCAGATATTCCACTCTTATTAAAAAAAATAGATGAAGGGGTGGATCTGGTAACTGGTTGGCGATATAACCGACAAGATCCTTTTTTCAGCAGAAAGTTACCCTCGAAAATTGCTAACAGAATTATATCGTTTGCAACTGGTGTACACCTGCATGATTACGGCTGTACGCTTAAAGCCTTCAAGCGAGAGGTGATTAAAACCATTAAGTTATATGGAGAGATGCATCGATTTATTCCTGCCATTGCCAGTGCTATGGGTGTTTCCATTGCAGAAGTGAAGGTTAACCATCGACCAAGGCGATTCGGTTCATCTAAGTACGGAATTTCTCGCACTTTACGTGTAATTCTTGATTTGATTACCGTTAAATTTTTATTGAATTATGCCACTAGACCAATTCATGTTTTTGGTACATGTGGGTTTATTTCTGGTTCTTTTGGTGCAACGATAGCAATTGTTTTAATTATTCAACGCCAGCTCTACGGGGTTCCCCTCTCTGATCGCCCTCTTTTACTATTGGCCGTACTGTTTATTTTTGTTGGGGTACAATTCATAACTATTGGTTTGGTTGCAGAAATGCTTGCAAGAACGTATCATGAGTCACAAGATAAGCCTACATATTATATACGTAAAATAATTGGCAGAGATTAAGGTCTTCTGGCTCCTCTTAATGATGCCCACGCCCTTTCTGCTGGAAACCAGAACGAAGCAGAAAGAGTCGCACCCCGTTATTCAGTTGTCCTGATATTTCTAAGTTGCTCGCTCACTTTCTTCCACGCAGGCGATATATACCTCCCGAAGAAGTCTTCCGGCAAATGAATGTCAAACACCGTCAAAGGTTAGCTTCTATTGACTCTGCATATAAACAGCAGAGTGATGGATAATGTGAAACAGTAGAACTATGCTTCCAATAAATACATTTTTTATGATCAAATGAAAAAACATTTTTTATCAAGACGTTATTGTTATTATATTCCACTTCGTTTTTTGGTGTTTTTTTTAGGGTGTTCCCTATTCGTTTTATTTACTCATCAAGAAAATTATGCTGACTCAATAGATACTTCCAATGGAGGTCATGATTATAAAATAGTTTGGTCTGTAAATAAACATCAGGGCGAACAAGTTTATTTTAGCAGTTACGAGAAGGGACGTTGGACCACTCCCGTTCAACTCAGCGATAGTGGCGATCTTGCTTTCCATCCTACAGTCAGTTCCGGTGTTGATGGGAGATTGTGGGTAGTATGGACGCGCGAAGACGAGAAAGGATCTTTTCTACAATTTTCTACCTTCAACTCCTCTTTATGGACTAAACCACGCCAGATCGATACGGGTATGAACAATAATAAATCAGCAACAATAGTTGTGGATAGAAACAATTCTGCATGGATCGCCTGGACTTCTGTTACAGAGATATATTCTGATATTTATTGGTCTCGATGGGATGGTGTGCAATGGGCGAAACCGATAAAAGCACATGCTGACAACAAGGTACCTGATCTTAATCCTATATTATCTTTAGATGATTCAGGCCAAATCATCTTGTCGTGGCAAACCTTTGCAAATGGAAAATACATGACAGTGTCTCAGAAATTTGATAAGAAACAATGGAAAAATACCTCAAATGTTTACAGAGAATCATTGGCTACGAAACAAAAAAATTTACCACACCCGCCTGATTTTATTAAAGAATTTCGCAAAGCGACTATTTCCGTAAAGGAAAATGGTAGTTCGTGGTCTACCCCCCTATCTCTTTTACTTGACGAAAGCCTTAATCAATAAAAAGTTATCCAGTTGATAACACTCACGCCCAACACAGGATACTTAAATCAAACCCATCAGGTGCTGTATTTTGTTTATCACAATCAGTACACAAATCCAGTTCACACTGAACTATAACAGTACAAAACTATACAGTAAAAACAACACTATCCTCTCAGCGATGGATTCTTTATGCTTAAAACTCCATTCTTATATATTTGTTTTTTCCTAATTTTATTTGGCGTACATTCATTTCCCCGTATGGTTTCCGGACAGGTTTTAATTGCCTTCGGAGATAGTTTAACAGAGGGCTGCGGAGTTTCTGGCCAATATTATTATGATTATTATAACGGTTGGATTGGCAGAAATGACACATATCCTCTTCACTTAGAATTGTTATTAAAACCATTTGATCAGGATATCACAGTTAAAAATTTTGGCAGTGGTGGGGAATTAACATCTGAAGGAATATTGAGACTGGACTTTGTATTATATTATACGAATAACCAACCAATAAACAATCTACCCCTCAACTATGTTTTACTGATGGAAGGTACGAATGATTTATTATTTCATTATGATATAAGTACTGTGAGATTTAATCTTAGCCTGATGATCGATAAGATTCGGACCAAAGGAAGTGAGCCTATATTAGCGTCGATAACACCCGATCCAGATCATACCTGGAAAGAAATTACTAAAATGAATGATCAAATTCGCAGTTTAGCCAGTGAAAAAAAAGTGGTCTTTGTTGATCTGTATAGTGAGTTAGTTAACAATTGGTATGAATATTCAAATCCTTCGGGTTGCTATAATGACCATACTCATCCCAACACACTTGGGTTCCAAGCCATGGCGGCAGTTTGGTATGATAACCTGCCTGTGTTGTTAAAACAACGCCCCATGCCGTGGCTTTTTCTTCTTCTTAATCAATCATAGTCATATTTCAATCATCATGAAAGTCTGTTTCCAATTACAAATTTGATACTTTTACATTTCACTTTTGATTTCATTATGCAAACAATCAGCATAGATTTTATTATCTGGAGATTAATTGATGTCGTTTTATCAAGATGATTTTTATGTAAATTTACATAAACGAACCCTATATCCTGCAAAAGTTATTTTAGATATTATTTTTAACATAATTCCTGATGTTCACTCGGCCATCGATGTCGGATGCGCTGTTGGAAGCTGGTTGTCTGTTTTTAAGGAAAAAGGGATTGATGATATTCAAGGAATTGATGGCGACTGGGTTAATAAGGATTTTTTAGAAATTCCTATAGAATGTTTCAGGTCATTTGATTTAACTAAACCATTTAAACTGGATAAAAAATATGATCTAGCAATGTCTTTAGAAGTTGCCGAGCATTTACCCGAATCGAGCGCAAAAGGGTTTGTGTCCTCACTGACAACGCTGTCAGATTTTGTTTTGTTTTCAGCCGCTATACCGTTTCAAGGTGGTACTAACCATGTTAATGAACAGTGGATTGAATACTGGAATATTTTGTTTAAAGAGCAAGGTTTTCAAGGGGTCGATATTGTACGAAGAAGGATATGGAATGACGCAGAGATTCCCTTTTGGTATAAACAAAACCTTATTCTTTTTGTTCGAAAAGAACGAATATGTGAGCTCCAGCTAAATGCCGACCTGGAAAATTATAATCCTATTGCGCTGGTTCATCCAGAGCAATACCTCTCAGCTAAAGTTGCTTTGAGAATAGTACTGAATAGTATTAAACAAAAAGTAAAAAAAAATTTTTAGAACTATTTGTTTCCATTTTTTATTGACGTTGCCAACCGTTGTAGTTTGAGTACAGATCAATTGAGCTGTTTTTTTTATGTTAGAGTGGAATGTTTTGTTAATGCGGTCAATTTAAATTAGTTGGGTCTTTAGATGAATGATGATGCGGTGTCTTTAGTTAACAACCTCATTTTCGATGTTGGAATGCATCAAGGTGAGGATACAGAGTATTACCTCAAAAGAGGTTTTAAGGTCATTGCTTTTGAAGCAAACCCTGACCTGGTGCAAAATAATAAGAAAATATTTTCGCAAGAAATTGCGAGAGGGGATTTGATTATAGTTGAAGGGGCGATAGTAGATGATCAATCAATGAAAACTGTTAAATTTTATGTAAATGAAAACAGCTCTGTTTGGGGTACTGTCGTTCCTGATTTCGCTGAAAGAAACGAACAGCTTGGCACTCGAAATAAAATAGTGGAAGTCGATGCAATTAATTTCAGGTCCTGCCTTAGAAAATATGGGATTCCGTATTTTATGAAAATTGACATTGAAGGTGCAGATCTTTTTTGTTTAAAATCCCTGAAAAGCTTTAGCAACAAACCGGCATATCTCTCTATCGAATCAGATAAGGTTTCTTTTGAAAAACTACTTATCGAGATAGAACTTCTTGAAAGCTTGGGGTATTCATCGTTTAAAGCCGTGCAGCAGGCCGATGTGCCTATGATGAAAGTACCATTAAAATCTTGTGAAGGTAAGGTGGTAAAACATATTTTTACAAAAGAAGCCTCGGGAATGTTCGGCTCAGACCTGCCAGGAAAATGGTTGACAAAAAAAGAGGTCGTCATAATTTATCAGGACATATTTACTCAATATCGTCGATTTGGTGATAATACGATTTGGCAAAAAAATTCGTTTGCGCAAACTCTCTTAAAGGCTCTTTCTCGAATTACAGGCAATCATTACCCAGGATGGTATGATACTCATGCGCGTCATCACTCTGTTACGACTATGCTGAATGCTGATTAGTGAATGTGTGGGAGGAATCCTTAATCTAAATATATAATTCCCCTCTAACAACTTACTAATAACGAAAAAATTCTCAAATATTATTTTCTCGTTATCACTCTCATTTCTCACAACTAATTCGTTTGGTTCCCTCTTAAACCAATGCAGAATAATATTCCAATTGTAGCTGCTGTAATATTGACATGTAATCAAAAAGATTACACACTAAATTGTTTAAAAAGTCTCAAAAGCTCCACCTATCCAAGCATAATAATTGTCGTTGTGGATAATAATTCAGATGATGGTTCTGAGCTTGCCATTCGTTCAGCATTTCCTGATATTTACTACGTAAGAAACAACTTTAATGCCGGAGTGGCAGGAGGAAGGAATATAGGTATTGAGTTTTTGGAAAGAACTCTTGCTTATAACTATATTCTCATCCTTGACAATGACACTTTAGTTGAAAGAAATTTTCTTCAGCCCATGGTAGATACTCTTGAACAAGATATCAGTCTTGGGGTTGTCTCGCCCAAGATTTATTTAATGGATGAAAAGAAAGTTTTTGATCAGGCAGGAGGAAGTGTTGTAAATTTCTATACTGGTTCGACAGCTAAAAGAGGATTCAGAGAATACGACGTGGGACAGTATGACAAAAAACAAACCCAAGATTGCCTTCCCTCTGGTGCGTGTTCACTCAGCCGTAGATCTGCCTTACTTGCATGCTCCGGCCTGGACGAGATCTTTAATCCATATGGATTTGAAGACCTTGATTATTCGTTACGGGTAAAAAAAGCAGGTTACCGGGTTGCCTATATCTCTGAATCTATTGTGTATCATAAGGGTAGTAAAACTGGTTTTAATAAATATACAGAGGAGTATGCCTCTATAAAAGGAAAGCATTTACGTACATTTATGACAAGGCATGCATCTCCTTTACAGATGATGTGTTTTAATTTGCTTTTGCCTCTATTAGGGCTAAAAAGTCTTCTGCGTGAGGCCAAAAATGGAAATATAAGAGCGGTTGTAAAATTGTTTCAGGCCTACATAAGAAAAAACTAGACAAACGAAATCTTGCCGATGCGAAATACTCGGTGAACCTTAGCAACCTTAATTCCAGATATCTATGGTACTTTTCGACAAGGTAAGAATAATGTCAGTTTTATCCTGCAGATAATTCATTCTCAACAACCGATGGAACCGCCTCTTCCCGAAACACTTTTATGTACCAACTGCTTGGATTTCTGTCCATATTAATAGCTCTATTCGGGTCAAGCTTCGCTACAAGTCTTGATGTCAATATTCGAACTATTGATGATGAAATATTTACCAATTCAGAAACTATTCCTGACGTAAATACCCCTCCAACTGTCGAACCGAAATGTATAGACATCGATGCTAATGAAGTCACTGGTATATTAAAAAGCCACAGTGTCGATATTGATTTCAATGGCCGGCCGACTATTGGTGATTTGGATAATGATGGAATCCCCGATCTTGTCATGGCCAATAGAAATCGCATTGCCGCCTACTCAATATGTGGGAAAAAGTTATGGGATATATCCGTCAATACTAACTGGGATTATTCCGGCCACTATTTTTGGAATTACACAACTTATGGATATATCGGTGATGCGGATGGAGATTCAAAAGCTGAATTTTTACATTTTGGAAACGATTGGCACACACTCTTTATAAGAGATGGGAAAACTGGAAACATAAAACAAACTATTCAATTAAGCCCTACCGAACAATGGATGTATGTTCTTCTAGCACAAAGAGCAGAAGATAATGCCAAAAGTTCAACCAGAATTATCGTTACCAGCGCTAGTTATGATACAAGTATCACTATCGCCTCCATAGACATTCGCAGTGGTACCCCAGAAATTGACTGGAGTTTTTCTTGTGAAATTCAGAACAATGGCATGTTTGTTTATTTAACACCACAAACTGCCAATCTTGACGGCAACGGTGGAGACGAAATTTTTTTTGGTTCTATTGCCTTGAGCGAATCAGGTAAATTGATCTGGCTTGCGGATGCTAATAGTATGACCGAAGGGCGAGGATTTAGCGCAACAACAGTTAAGGATTTAGATCCTTCCAGAACAGGTCTTGAGTCAGTATTTAGTCTTTATTCTCCAATTAACAATTATCCTTCATTACTGGCTTATGGATACATGACCGGTAATAAACAATTATTTTCTACCCTATCTCCCAATTCACAGAAACATCCTCACCAGCATACCATTGGTGATTTTGATCCTGAGTCATATGGACTTGAAGTACTTGTTAGGAATAATGATGGTGTCAACCACTGGATGACCAACTATCAAGGCAAGGTTATAAAAAAAGATTGGAGAATTTATCCCGGTTGGGATAACGCCGGTGAGTATGTTCAAGGAATTGAATGGGATCATATAATTGGAACGGAGATTATTTACATAGAACGACATGTGCCAAATCCAATAAATCAAGGACAAAATTCTAAACTGGCCATAGTCTCACCAATCTTAAACAAAATATTAATAAAACAATTTTCTGGTGCTGTTGTCGAAAACCCAAATAACTGGGTGGGAATACATAACCAACCAAATTTCAATCCCTATGAAGCCATGGTGCTAGTTGTCGATTTATTCGGTGATGGCCGGGAAGAGATACTGACTTGGGGTGGGAGTCGCTTTACTATCTATTATAACTCCGGAGATAAGAATGTACCAAAAAGATGGGGAGACCCGCAGTATGAAAAATTTAAAAAAATTTCTTGTCCACTATATAGCCCTAGATAATCCTGCAAAGTATCATGACGGTAAGTATCTGGAATCAAATTCATGTCACGGAATAATTACAGTAATCTAATTAAGGATTGTGTTATAATCCAAGTTTCGGCGTTGACAACAACTCAACCATAAATGCATCAACCCATTACAAATGAATGACCACCGGTTTTGCCGGTGGTCATTCACTTGTTTATTTTGCTTTTTACGAAACCACCACACTTAACTGTTCAACCGGCAGAACCGTTGAACTCTGACCACGACCAGAGGAAGTGTTTTTTTACACATGAATAAAACACTGAAATATCTATTTACTGCCATCATCTGTCTTCTAGCATGCAGTCTTTATTATCATTTTTTCGAGAATAAAGCCTATGTAGAAATTGAGCTTGAGGTAAATCAAAAGACTGATTTTAAAATTTATTGGGCAGGTGCAGGGCAACTCTATTCCGAAAAAAATATGTCAGGGGTTTATGTAAATCCTAATTGTAAACGCTATAATTTTTTCCTGACTAATATTGCTCAAATCGAAAGGTTACGGATTGACACCCATCGTTACAAAGGTGAGGCAACATTAAAACGTGTTTTAATCCAACAACCGGGATGGTCCCCCATCTCACTTGCAAGCCCTGAGGAATTTAATCAGCTTGTTCCGTTGCATCACATTATCGAGTATGGCATTGTCAGCAAAGGTCTTATGGTCAAATCGACTGGCGATGATCCCTTTTTTGAATTAATTATTACTCCTCAACAGATAGAGCGGCAAATCGGATGGTTATCCTTCCGACTTGCCGCTCTATCTATCTTTATTTGCTTTGTTCTGTATGGTGCAGGATCGTTAATAAAAGATCTACGTTTTGTCCCATTGCTACTCTTTGGCGTATGGATGCTTGCTATTGTTATGGCCGGAACAAGCCAACGAAATGTGCATCCCGACGAATATGTACATTTGGCTGCATCATCCTACTACCGAGATCACTGGCTGCCCCCTGTTGTTGAAGATCCGGAAATTCGGGAAACTTATAGCGTTTATGGCTATTCGCGACTCAATATCCCTGAAGTATATTACATGTTCGCCGGGAAATTTCATGTTCTACTAGATAGATTCAAACTTCCTGATTATTTTTCTTTGCGAATATTCAATATTTTTCTTTTTACTCTCATTTTGCTATCCACCATAAAAAACAGATACGCCCGGATGGTAGCCCTTCCCTTTCTTCTCTCTCCACAGATCTGGTATTTATTTAGTTATTGTAATTCTGATGCCTTCGGTCTGTTCTGTGCTTTTCTTATCAGCTGCCAGTTAATCGATCCTGAAAGCTTGCTGTATCGTTATTTTAAAGACAACAGATGGATTGCAAAAATTATTACGGGATCTATTTTAGCTATTCTTCTGGGGATTTTATTTCTACTCAAGAAAAATTATTATCCATTTATTCTCTTTTTTTATCTCTGTCTTGGGTTAAAATTATTTTTAAGTGAAGAATTTGCTGGGAAGAAAAAAAGGATATTTACACAACTATCAATTATCACCTTGATTGGATTTCTTATTGTTGGTATGCGAATCAGTATTGATTACATGGTGAACGGCCTTGACCGTCAAGAGAAGATACAAAAGTTACAGGAAACACTGGCTCACCCTTTGTACAAAGAAAGCACTGAACTGGATAAAAAGCATATCAATCTGTATCGGAAAGCACGTGGCACAACTCTACGGGATATTTTAGTAAAAGAGAACTGGTTTGAACGCTCATTCCAGAGTGGGTTTGGCGTATATGGTTATTCCAGCATTAATGGCCCACACATCTATTATGAATTAGTGCGATGGACAGGATTGAGTTTACTGTTATTTGCATTCGGCTCTATCTTTTTGCAAGGCGGCTTTGTAAACAGTGGATTGGCTTTATCGGTGCTGGGTTCATCAGTGATGCTCATCGGGGTCTCCGTATATCACTCATGGACCGCCGACTTTCAAGCCCAAGGAAGGTATCTGTTCCCGATTTTTTCCATGCTGGGCATCCTGTACCCCTTAACTCATAAGGCTATCCAGAGTAACATCTTAAGCTTTGGCGTTATTTTAATGTATCTTCTCGGAATATATTCCTTTATTTTTCAGGGACTGATGTACATTCCCAAGATACTTATCTGCCAATAAAAAATCTTTACTCCTTATTTTCTATACATCATCTCGTATTTGGCGATATCACACCATGCAAAACAACAAAGAAAATAAAAACATCAATGACGAATCTTGCGCTGATTGTGTACACGATAGTCGGTTACTAATCTTCATAGTAGCCTACAATGCAGAAAAAACTATTGAAAATGTTCTTAAGCGCATCCCATCTCTACTCCTGAATCTCTATGAGGTAGAGGTATTGATTATTGATGATTCCTCACAGGATGATACGTTTCGCAAGAGCGAGCTGGTCCGCCAGGCAAAGCTGATTCCCTTCACGCTTACCGTCCTGTACAATCCTGTAAATCAAGGATACGGCGGCAACCAGAAGATCGGTTTTCACTATGCCATAGAAAACAATTTTGACTGGGTAGCATTGGTGCACGGAGATGGACAGTATGCACCAGAGTGTCTGCCGGAATTGGTTAATGTTCTGGCTACAGGAGAGGCAGATGTGGTCTTTGGTTCCAGGATGATCGACAAGAAGGGAGCGCTTAAAGGCGGTATGCCCCTTTATAAATTTGTAGGTAATAAAATCCTTACGACATACCAGAACGCAATGCTTGGCTCAAATTTGAGCGAATTTCACAGCGGATACCGATTATATAGTATTGATACCCTGAAAAAAATCCCGTTCAATCTCAACAGTAACGATTTCCATTTTGATACCGAGATCATTATTCAGTTAATTTATGCAAAACAAAGAATAAAGGAGTTACCTATTCCCACCTTCTACGGAGATGAAATCTGTCATGTCAACGGCATCAAATACGCATGCGACGTGTTCAAAGCTACATTACTGGCCAGGGTACAGCCTTTTCATATCTGTTATGACCCAAAATACGACTGCAAGCCGGTAGAAACCGCCTTAGACGGAAGCGCTACTAACGAATTATACATTTCAGCCCTGCTTGAACAGGACATTACGCCCAAATCGAAAATTTTATTAATGGGCAAGGTACCAGAAAAATTGCACACCTATCTGCGTAATACAGGTCATATCGTTTGTATAAAAAATGCGCAATTTTTCAATGAAGAAATAGATAAGAACAATACTTTTGACTATATTTTCTTATTTGATGAATGTGGAATCGTCCATAACCCTGATGAATTTATGGACAGACTACTACAGATCAGTAAATACTCTCCACACATAAAAATATGCCTGACAGTTGCCAATATAGGTTTTATCCTGACCAGGATATTGCTCCTTTTCGGTCGATTCTCCTATACAAGACGAGGTATTATTAACCTCAACAGCTTACATTTTTTCACCCTGCGCTCTGCTAAAAATCTTTTCCAACAAAATGGTTTTACCGTGTCAGAAATCCGCGGATTACCTATAGCATACTCCTCTCTTTTTTCCTCAGCCATGCTGGTTAACGGGCTGACATCTCTTCACAATTTCCTGATCAAGATACGGAAGTCTCTCTTCAGCTTCCAGTTCGTTTTCTTTGTATCCCCCCCTCCCTCCTTACAATACCTTCTCTTGACAGCCATGGAAGTCTCTGGACAAAAATCAGCAAGTATGACGGAGAACAGCAACCATCAGACGTTATCAGTTTCAGAAAATTTTTCTAACAGCTAACGTATATTCTCCCTAGCAATTTCTTTTGATTCCTTGGAACGATCACCAACAATTGCTACTGCACTAAACATGTTATCTGTCCCATTGGTAGAGATGATAACGAATTGATGTTTCTCCTTGAGTCCCTTCTGCTCCGCTTCTTTTACAGCATGTAAGAAATTAGAAATCGGAGTAAGTATCGGAGCTCGATACATATCACTCTTATGAAAGTTATCAAAAACGATAAAGAAAGCAATGGTAAGAACCAGCCCAGTACCTAATAAATGCTGACAACGGCGTTGTTTAAGAATAAGATTGTCAGCTGAATAAAGCAGAAAAGTCACCCAGAAAAACTGAGCGATCAACACATGACATTCTTTAACACTCTGATAGAGAAGATATTTTTTGCTCAAAAATAGTGGTGCAAATGAGCTGATGATGATCAAAAAAAAGAGCATCGCTATTTTCAGATAGAATCTTTCTTTGCGTAAATATATCAGCAAAGGAATAAGAGTTCCTGCAATTAATAGAAGTTTTTCGAGATTAACCGAGTCCTTCAAGCCCAGAAAAAAAACTTGTGTCACCAGTGTATTGCCCCAGAGAAGCAGTATCTCTTTATGAAAGAGATTGCCTAACATTATGGTACTATCACTAACAGAAAATGTATAAGCCAAAGCCACTAACAACAGTCCAAAAAAAATAAGATCTTTCCCGGCAAAGAAGAGCATGAAAACAAGACAAAAAGGTACAATCAATACAGAGTAAGGCCCTGACCAGATAAGCAAAGAAGCAACTAAGAAATAGATGATATTAAAACTTACTGAAGATTTTTTTTGCCAGAAAAGAAGAACCAGCAGAAGAAGCACGCCCACATACATCTGAAAAGTAAGGCTAATATAATAATAAAGATGATTAAATCCGGCAAGGCCAAGAAAAAAAGGGCTAACAAATAAAATATATTTACTCCTGATCAAGCCGGAAAGAGAAAATGCGGCAACAGTCAAGATACAAAGAATAATCGATACCCACTGATAAAGGAAAGGTTGAATCAAGATATCCGCCTTAGCTACCAGAAAAGCAACCAGATTATTGTAAATATTATAATAACCGTTTGGGTGTTGGAAGATATCACCCAAAGATCTAATGCCACCGTAGTAATAGTTGAAATAGTGGGCAGTATCCTCAGCATACAATCCTGGCTGGGAAAAATTACCCCAGGAACGAATCAGCATGGCAACAACGTAGAGCAATAGTCCCGAGAAGATAATGACTTTATTCTCAGAGAACGTCTGCTTTAGGTTTAATTCGTAAAGTTCCCTGTCTCGAATGAAAGACCGGAGAATATGGCTAACTTTGGGCATCAATTCTCCTATACGGTGTATGACATGGTTCCCATATTTTATTCAGCGCTCGCCAAAAAATCATTTTTTGCTTCACACATGGTGAGCATATGACAAATTCAGCCGACATTTCTTAATCTTTATGACGTAATCGCCTTATTTTCCGAAACAATAGTGACAATTCTCTTTCATAACGGACAAAAACCGGGAAAAGTATCCTGCCGCAATTATGGCTCAACCACAGAACCACAAGACATCGCCATCCCGGCCCACCAGCCCAATTTCCAAGGGGAACTATCCTGGATAAGGCAAACAATCTACCACTTCTTCCAATCTCCATACCCGTTGGTTGAAACAACCTGTCTCTCACTCGATCCTTCATACGATCACCTATTCCTTGAGCCGTTCCCTGATCATCAAAAGAAAAAATTTCAACCTAAGCAAAGGTCTCCAGCGTAAAGCCACAAGGGAAAAATCCCATAAATGTTTATCCGCCTTCTTATGTTTTTTTGATGGCTCATTCCTGCCATGGAAATCATCCAAATGATGCTGTAGCCTGATATTACGAACCTCCAAGGTCCTCGGAAAGGCAAGTTTTGCCACAAGCAAGTGATTCAACCACGGTTTCAAATCCTGAGACTGATATCCAAGTACCGATACTGCTGCCCCAAAAAATGGAGCGGCATCAAGGATACCTTGTTGTAAAGGTGCGAAATATGCATCTTGAACCTGCTCAGCCTTACCTGTTGCATCATCCTGGGTTCGAAATTCAAGTTCGCAACGACCTTCTTCCGTCAATCGATATCCATTCAAAGTCGGATGTGGAGCCCGGCAAGCCTCTTCAAAAAGATCT
Source organism: Pseudomonadota bacterium (assembly GCA_043826415.1). Classification (GTDB taxonomy): domain Bacteria; phylum Desulfobacterota; class Desulfobulbia; order Desulfobulbales; family Desulfocapsaceae; genus UBA2270. The sequence goes on along the minus strand of JBDRQE010000023.1, from coordinate 52,028 downwards.
CTGGCATAGAGGATCGAACTACCACCAAGATTAAAACGATCGCGGTCATAGATAAGCCCTTCAATTGCATTATCAGGCCGTGTAGGAAAAGGTATGCCACGGGTAGCTGCCAGAAGCATCCCATGGAAACGTGGTCTGTCCGAACGATGCTGAACGGCCTCATAGAGAAACCGTTGTATAGTACCAAGCCAGCCAATGTCGACGATGGCAACATCTTTCTGTTCAAAAAAATGTTCCTGTTCAAGATACTTGATCAAGGCATCATTATACGGGCGTGTTTGACGCCGGATTTCATCCTGAAATGCCTCATCTTCAAGAAGCTCCTGAAAAGAGATCGCATTTTCTGTCGTGGTTTCAGGATACAAGGGACTAAGCGAAGTATCGAGAGCAAGATGATACCGAGCAAAATGTGGAGCAAGTTTGCTGCCATCCAGCTTGAAAATCCGACAGACATCACGAAAATCGCGATTTCCAGGCGGCAAGAAAGCAATACCCGCATTGTCACTGGTCAACCCCTGGTACGCGCACGCGGCGCCAGCTAAGGCCATACGACTTACGTAGAGATAACTGACCGACGGCAATGTTGTTGCTGGATAGATAGTTGATATCGATTTCTCCCAGAATTTTTTAAACATCCACCCTTCCCGGGAGAGAAAATATATATGAGGAATCTTGTGCTGAATTGTTTTTTCAGCAAGGCGCTGAATAAAGGCACCAATAACCGGAGCCAAAAAATTATACCCTTCGATGTACAAAGGAGAACAAGGTCTATTTTCTTCCTCCAATGGCTGCATCACCTGCAGAAGAGCCCGACCTCGAAAAAAAGAGCGGCCACGACCATATTGCCAATACCGTCTGACCAACCCCTTGCGCATCTTTTCCAGACCATCTTTTAATACCAGGGCCTTGATTCCGGCCTGGCTGGGACGATAGCCATCAGAGACAGGGTTATCTCCTATATGAAGCCAGGTATTAACATTGAGCGCATACCTTTCCTGAATAAGAGAAAACCCCTTTCCTGAGGCCTTGGCCAAGAAAGAATCTGCTGACGAAATGATATCAGTAACACAGTCTGCAAAACCGCCATGTCCCACGAGCTGTCTTAAATGTGTGGCGGGAAGATAGATATCTGAGATCAGGAGGATTCTCTTCCCTTGCCCGTATAACCGCCGGAGCCAGGCCACCAGTTCCTGACGGGGTACAAGCATGGAGTTCTCAACTGACAATTCATATGCAGTTACTTCCTGCAGCAATGAATCGGCCTGAGCATCACCAAAAATGACAGCCAGCATCTGTCTCATATAAACAGGATAGCAGGCCTCATGATCTTCAAATTTTTGCCCGGTTTGTTCTCGTTGCTCGGTCTCGAGGGCATCACGAAGTTTTTGAATCTTTTGCCATGTCCACCCCTGGCACTGTTGTTCAGCCCTGGCCGCGATATAACGGGCAACGGGAATCTTCAGCATGTCAGGATCGTGAACACGGCGGATGAAAAGGGTGTCAAAGATATCAAAGGATATGGTATCACATCCCTGGGCAATCTTTTCACCAGCTTGAATCAGGCGGGAAAGATTAAAAAATGTTCTTTCTTCCATAAAAGATTTGTATCAACAAGAGAGGATGCAAAAGAGCTCCTGGAAATGACTATTTACCCAGAATTCTTTTCACGCCCGGAGGGCCCGGGGCAATATCTTGATCAGCAATTGAGATATACTCTATCAATAGCCTCATTTCCGTAAACAACGTGCTGAAATCGACTGAATAAGGATTTCTATTTGTTTTTTTATCCCTGGAACATGAGGTTTATAGAGTACGTTTTTGACCTCGAGTAATTCATGTTCCAGTTCAATCAAACGATCGACTCCTGCAGAAATTATTCCCTGCAGCTCATCAGGGACTCTCGCCAGTATATACTTTCTAATCAGCTCCCTGTCCTGTTCTCTTCCGACGATGGCAGCTTCTCCTAAAGTATTGCCGGCATGAATTCGATAGTAAAGCAGCTTCTCATTATCCAGATAGTGGACTTTTCCCGGAAAAGCGAGCATCATACGAAAGATAAAATCATAATCATGGAGATAACGTAACGAACAAAATTTTCCAACTTTTTTCACTGCCTCGGCAGTCATGAAGAGATTGGAGGTCGTCACCATAAAATTACCTTTCAGAAAGGCCGTATAGAGATCGCCACACTGTGCCCAAAATGCTCTGTTTTTCTGATGCCAGAGGTTCCAGCCAAAGGCAGGATCAACAAATTCCTCACCACTGTCCGAGATAGGGATCACATCGGTAAACAGACACTGGGCTCCAGTCTGCTTCTGCATTTCAATCAATCGTTCAAGACGGTTAAGCGAAAAAACATCGTCTGAATTCAAAATAGCAACAAAGTCACCTCGAGCGAGCCCCAGGCCGCGATTGATCGTATTATAGGCGTCCTGATTCTCCTGATACAAATACGTAAGACGAGGATCATCGTACTTCTTAACGATTTCACCGGTTCTATCGGTTGAGCCATCATCAATGACCAGCAACTCAAGATCAGTCCACGTCTGACCAAGTACACTTTCTACGGCCGCGCCAATAAAGCGCTCATGATTATATGCAGGGATAACGACAGAGATCATACTACCTGATTTACCTGAATAATGATTATGTCACTCTTGTATAAAAACTCCCTGCTACAAAATGTACGCCTTGAGGAAATTTTTGAATAAAAAATCTCACATTTTAGTCCAATAAGCCCATTTACACAAGTCAATTCCTTGCTGTGACTTTAAGCCCCAAGGACATTTCCGACTCTCAGGAAGACAAAGCCTCAGGGCCTTCCTGATCGGCATTGGCATACCATTTCAAAAATTGATCAACAGCAATATGCCTGTTATTCAGGACACCCAGATTGTAATAAGGATCACCTTGCAATAACAGTTTTTGCCAGCGCGCCTGGAATCTTCTGCGTTCTTCATCCCACTCTTTTATTTTTCCCCGGACGGCAATATTGTCATCTTTCTTTTCCGGCATTTCGGCAACACCGTACGGAGGGATATAGATATTTTCCTGCCCCTGCTCACGCAGCCGCAGGCAGAAATCGACACTCCAGAACAAAGAGGGAAAGTTGCTCTCATCAAAACCGTCACATGATTCAAAAAGTTCTTTTGAAACCAGACACAGTTCCCAGGGCACCACCAGCACATTTTGAAACCACTGCAGACCATTCATATGAACGGAACATTGCTGTAAGAAATTAAGATAATAGCATGATGAATCATTCGAGATATCGGGAAGCGTTTCAATCTCCTGCCCACCCCCTTTGATACTATGCACACCGCAAGCAACTGCTCCAGTTCCTTTTTCCTGCGCCTGGGCAAGAAGTAATTCCAACCAATCGGCGGAACGAATTGTTACCTCGCAATCAAAAAAGACAAGGTACTCTCCTCGGCTCTGCCCGGCCGCAAGATTATATAACGCCGCACGACCCAAACCTTCCTCCACAGGCAGACAAATGATATTCACTCCGACTTCAGTCACAGCCTGACAATAAGCACCCTCCCTGTCTGCTGCGGCACTCATCATCAAGAGAATCTCGAACTGATCATAACCAGTAGAAACAAGCAGGGAACGAAGCCAGGCAGAAGCATCAGCAGGATCATCATTCCAGTACACCAGAATAGAAACAAAAGGCCGAGAACACAGCTTCCGCTGCACCCGATAATAAAACCTCCAGTCCGTTGCCTGGACCTCGGCCTCTATGCCTCTTCTTTCCATGGCAGCAACCACTGCATTCCGTCCCGCTTCATCAGCATAAGATTTCTGTTCATGATTGATGCTGGTTGAAGTCTCCGATGCCCGCCAGTGATAGAGGACCTGAGGGAGATGGACGATCTGCTGCGCCTGTTCACTCAGCTTCAGGACAAGATCATAATCCTGGGCCCCGTCATATTTTGCATTAAGCCCCCCCACCGTATCAAAAAGTGTCCTCCTGCTTATCATCAGGTGAGTGATATAGTTGTGTGACAATAACAGTTCCGGATTAAATCCGGGCTTGTAAAAAACACTGAACCTGCGCCCATCAGCTCCGATCAGATCCTCATCGCTATAGAGCAGATCGGCTCTGGTCTCGCCGATGACCTTGACGACCTGATAAAGACAGTCCACGGTCAGTTCATCATCATTATCAAGAAAGGCAATATACTCTCCGGAGGCAAGGGAAGCTGCGGCATTGGTTGCCTTGGATATCCCTTGATTTGTCTCCAGAAAAGTCGCCTTAATGCGCTTGTCTTTTGCTGCCCATTGCTCAAGGAGCTGACGAATATGTGGTTGGCTGCTGCAATCATCGGCAAGACAGAGTTCCCAATGAGGATATGCCTGATAGACTACGGAACGGATGCAGTTATTGAGATAATGTTCCTCCACGTTGTAGACAGGAACAACGATGGAGATCAAAGGCATTCCGGGCAAATTCTGAACTCGACCATCAGGATAGCATTGTTCATAGATTCCCTTTTCCAGATAATGTTCCAGAGGGGACAAACCTTCACCAAGACTATCAGGGTAAGCACTCCGATAAAAGGCAGGGTCAAACCATTTACTGGGACGCCTATCCTCAGCAAGGCCAATGGTCAGATAATGAGTGTACAGCTCATCCTCTTTTTCAAGTTCGGGATACTGTTCCCGATAATAGAGAGGATCAAAGAGCGGAATAGGACTTTTACCTTCGACTGCCCCAAACTCCATATAGTGTGCCACCGGATCAACAGACAGAGTACGAAGGGCTGGTGTTCTATCCAGATACCAAGCCACATCAAAGAATGGGCTAGGGCTCCTCTTTTCCTTGATGCCGATTGTAAAATAATGATTAAATGGGGACATCCCACTCTTTGCAACATCTGGATAGGTTCGCAGATAATAATCCGGATCAAAATAAAGCGATGGCTTCCTGCCATCATGATGCCCCTGATACAGATAGTGGGAAAGAGGATTAACTTTCTCAATAATTGGCGGGGCTTGTTGCAGATAATAGTCTGGAGAGAACTGACACGATGGTAAATATCCCTTACACCACCCCTCTCTGATATAATGGTAGAGGGGCTCCTCATTGCCTGCAGCAATTTCTGGATATTTACGAGTGTAAAAGAGAGGATCAAAGAAAGGATTTGGTCTACGGCCTTCACGCCAGCCTGTGCGCAGATAATGAACCAGAGGGATAAGTGTCCATTTTGTCAAATCAGGGTTGGTCAGAAGGTAATAATCACTGTCAAACAAAGCTGACTTTTGAATTGTTCGATATCTAAAATCAGTAAAAAAAAACCAGGCCAAGATCAATTTCTGCTTTAAATAAAGTAACATCTCAGCATCACAAGGTTAGCAAGGCTCTTCAATATTGTCGTCAATACAACGCTTATATATTCCGGCTAGTTCATTGGCTTGATCTTCAAACCAGTTTATTTGCGTGGTTTCCAGACAAATTTCGTCACCGATTTTAAACCGTTGGTAATATTGTATTGTCTCCAACATTGCCTGCTTTAAAGCCTGACCGTTATCATCAAATGGAATAATAAATCCATTCTTGCCTGGGTAAATATCTTCTACGACACCACCTGCATCTGTGGCAATAACCCATACATTTCGCGCCAACGCCTCTCGAACGGTAAGGCCAAAACTTTCCTTACACTGAGTTGGAAAAAGCAATACATCGATTGAAGAAAAAAAGTTATCAATAGTCTTCTGGGTGTAAGCAGGTACAATTTCGACAGACCCTCCTCCTTTAAAAAAATCTTTGTCATAAGATGAACAACCAAGGTTGAGGGCGTTATCCACAACGACCAGTTTGATAGCTGAATCAGCAAGATCAGCAAATACTTTTTTCACAAGATGAACACCTTTTATCTCTGTATTTCCACCAACATAGCCAAAAGACAAAGGCCCTACACGACGATACTTAGGGTCATCAACAGGTTTATGAATTCCATTTTTATTGACCAAGACCTTAGCTGAAGAAAATCCATTTTTTATATAAAAATCAGCAAAAAATTGGCTTGGTGATAATAAGAATACCGCATTTTTAAGCACTGAATGAAGCCGACTTTGCCTGTAATAATTCAAATCAGCATTATCAACACAGGCAGCACATACATGTGTATCAATTCCCTCCTGATTGCAATATGTTCCTTGTTGATTAATCATAAACTGCCGACCGCATAACCACCAAGCATCATGAAGCGTTACGATATAGGGAACCCTTCTTGCCACACAAAGATCCGCAGCGCCCACCCCAATCCCCTGAATACTATGAAAATGCACCAAATCTGGTTGCACCGCCAAAAGTACGCTTTCAAATGCAGTAAGGATATGGGAATTTTCAAACTGAATTCTGGCATTATCACTTTCTGGAAGACCTACACCAAAGACAGTGACCCCGTCTACTGTATAACGTCTGAGCATATAGGCCGGCACAACATCCAACGGCAATGTTGTGAATACGTGAATTTCGGAATCTCCTCTTTCATTTAAAATCTTGTTGAGTCCTTCAGCCACTATGGTCGCTCCACCAAAAGAGCGTGGACTATAAAAAATATTTACAGTCAGAATACGTTTTTTGCGCACAGAACGTTTATGATCTTTTAAAATAGGAACTAATTGTTTTTTCGCAATATTAGTAGATGAATAAGACGTAACCACTGATTCATAGGCTGTTAATCCTATCTTCTCACGTAGTTCAGTATCTGTGACAAGTAAGGTTAATGCGTCAAACCATTCGTCCTGAGTTTCACATAAGAAACCATTCACTCCATGGGTGATAGACTGACGGAATGCTGCTCGTGGCGAACATACAGAGGGAATTCGAAGAACTGCTGCTTCAAGAAATTTAATATTACTTTTTGCATCATTAAAAATATTGCCTTCTAATGGTGCAATACTTATATCACATTCTGCCAGACAGCCCAGATATTCATCAAACGTACAAAACGGAATCCTCTCTATTTGTGATCGATATTTAGTAAATTCCTCAGGAAGCTCAAGAGTTCCAATAAGACGGAGCCTCACCTCCGGGAACGTGCTCAATATTTGCAATAAAGCGATTGCAGCTTCTTTAAAATCAACATTATGCGTATTAGTTCCTGATCCATACACGATACGGACAGCTTGGTCTTTTGGCTTATGCAGCGCTGCCTTTATTTTTTCTGCATGAATAAAGGTCTGCTGATCCAAAGCATTTTCAATAACAAAAACTTCAGGTACACCTGCCTTTTCCATCACAGAAGCAAGTCCTGGCGTTGAGGCAATACCCTTATCACAGCTTAACATCGCCGTACGATAAAGAACTGCTCCCTGCAAAACTTCCTGGACAATTTCCTGATCCAGTTCTGTAAGATTTTTACTTCCACTCAACACCTCACGATCAAAAACCAAGTCATCAACCTCCCAGATCGTTTGGATACCTAAACGTTTGGCCTCGGCAATGATCTTCAATACATCCTGAAATGCGGGGACACGATAGAAAATAACCAGGGTGCAGATGGAGAGGGCATTCATGCAGGCATCAGTATCAGTCCAGCTCTGCACAGAGCAGGCAAAACCAAGGTTTTTAAACATTTCCTGCTTTTGCTCAACTCTATATTTTGTACACTGAGGAATACTTAACTCACCGATGATAAGTATTCTCGGCTCTAACAAATTAGCTGCCTGGCAGCTTATTGTTTCCATAAAACAACAGCTGTTGATCTTGGGTTCACAGCTCTGGTCAGAATTAAGAACTGTCTTGCTCTCCTGTTTTATACTAGACTGTCCCACACAATGACAAAGCTCACATGATTTTTTCAGCAGACCCTTCAGGCCAACAGCAAGTGCGGCGACACCTCTGTTCTGCTTTAAATGGCGTACCAAAACACGGAGTGGCCTTGTAACCCGCCAACTTGTCGAGCTGATCACATCATCTTTAAAAAGAGTCAATAAAGCAATCTGCCTATCTCGATCTGCTAAGACTTGGTTGAGATTAACGATTTTTTCGTCACAGTCGGCCACGGATTGGTTGAGGCCAGCGATATGTCCGTCACGTTCGGCCACGGCTTGATTGAAGCTGGCTATTACACGATTGAGGCTTGCAATCTGCCCCTCACGCTCCGCTACAGTTTGCGTGGCGTCGTTTTTTTGGATGAAAATCCTGTCTATCACTAGAAGTGCTGATCTGAGACGATCAAATTCGTCAGCCCAACGCATTAATTTATTATGTAGCTCTATGTTATCAAACTTAATTTTATCTGATGCCACATCGAGCAATGCAGTGTAAACCTCCCGTACAATAGGAGGACAAGTATCATCCAACAACAAATCATTCAGATCATAAACTGTATGCCGCAACCCTGGATCAAGAAATTCATTTTTATAATTTTGCAACTCTGCAGAGTCAATTTCCAGTCCAGTGCATTTTGCAACTCGCATCAACTCACGTTCAGGCGATTGCATCATACGATCATAGTCAACAAGTACTCGTTTATCACCAACACTGTTAGTCAGACTTGTAAGAACATGGCCTAACCACAGTAGAAAACTCTGTTCTGCTTCAATGCCACCGCGTTTGGCCAATGATTTAACAACGCTGAGTGGATGACGCACGGCCATGACATAGCTCACATCAAATTGACAATGACTGAACACCTCTTTCCAGAAAGGCAATAATTTTGCTACACGTGGATCTTTAAAACCAAATATTTTTGCATTGCTGGCCTTTTGTCGAAGTAACACGGCTGCACGGAGGAAATAACCTTGTTTGCGTAAAATTTCTAACGCAATCGAATCAATAGCAGCAACATGATTCCAATCACTGTCGATAGCACGCAGCATCTCGATATTCAACGCATTAAGATCAATATCCTCCCAATAACCTTTCGCATTATCACCTTCAACAGATGGCATCATTCTATCGCCGAGTTCAACACCCATTACCTGCAGGCCTCGCGTAATGGCACTTGTACCACTCCGATGCATACCCAATACGACAAGAATGGATTTTTTTTTATCATCCATAATGTGATTAATTGATTGAATTTTCATTTTGGATAATTCAAGAAGAGTGCTTCCAAAACAGTTCGTGCAATTTTAATTTGTTCTGAAGTCAAATCGGTCTGCCATCGCCCTATACTTCGACCATGTACAGTATCTGACATGGTAACTTTCGGATCCTCAATTCCCTGACCACGCTCAGCATGGCTGAAATTTTCCAGCACGCGCGGCTCAAACTCCTCTCCTAACCAGTTAAATAGAGTTTCCAATGTAGCGAGGGGTGCAGTTACCAATTCCTCGTATTGGATGCGAAAGCTCGTTTCAGGATAAAAAGCCTCATATTGAGAACCAGCTTCCACGAAAGTTCTTAACAGTTTCACTTTACCCTCAAACGTTGTAGGCACGGCCTTAGGAAAGCCTATCTCAAGTAGCGAAGCGAGTACATCCAGCGGGTGGCGCACTACATGGATAAACGCAAAACCACCAGGCAGCAGATGCTGCCATTGGTCAAGGTACAGTACATTTTCGGGGTTTTTATCTGCCCATCGCGCCTTACCGGCCTTGCGAGCGGCAAGTTCATGCGCCTCTATGAACGCACGGCCAAAGATGTCACGTATCTCATCTGGCTCTAAGCCCAATGATGGAAGAGTGGAAAATAAACGGACATGACCAAGGGGGTCGTTCAAATAATCACCCCGCAAATCCTTGAAAAACTTGACCTCCGGCCCACAATGAATGCTACTATGCGCGTCCAGAAGACGACGGGTCAATGAAGTGCCAGAACGATAGAAACCACCGACTATAATGGGCATCTCTTTTATCAACATTACCATCAGTCCCCAAAAAAAGGATGGGTGGTTAAGGGATTGGAACGGTCCCAACCATCATTGTCGAGATTCTTTAATTCCTGCCGGCGCGGCAATCTCACCTTACTAGGGTCAAAACGTGCCCGCGCACCATGCCATTGACGCTCTTCCACCTCCCTCGGACTGTAGATACGTTCTTGGCCATATTTTCGAAATAAATGTTCACGACTGAGTGCAATATAATGACGTAATTTGAAGTCTTCCGGGAATATTTTTTTGTTTTCAAAATGGACGTGATGACCAGCAAGATTGGCCAGTTCTACCCGTTGTCTACATTTCTTCCATGCTCGCTGAAGGCGTTGTTGCGAAGGCGCAAAGAGGTAATAATAACGCATCATTGTCACATAATCCATACCCTCAGAAGAGGACCCCTCATCCACTGGTAAAAAGACAAACTCTTCGAAGTTGACTACATCGTAACCAAGTCTGTCAACATCTGTAAGTGCCTCTTGGAGTGTAATATCGACCTGAGGTGCCTCCAAAATTTCATCGGCATCATGATGGATAAACCAATCTGCCTCAATTTCCAAGGCCAATTGTTCCTTTATTTGTAGCTGCTCAACCAAATCAAAGTATCCTTTGTAGGGTTGCCTTACAATACGAAAGACCCCCATATCCATATATTGCTTGGCAATCTCCAAACTCTCATCGTTGGAATCGTTGTCAATTACGCAGGTTTCAACCCCTTGTTGACGCAGGTGTTCCAGGCAACGTGGCAAATATAGCGCCTCATTACGAACCGCCAGCAGGGCCACGACGCGTTTTTTCTCAGCTAGCAAAACCGGTAACGAAGACGGGCTATGAACTTGCCTTATTCCGATATCTACAGTGCCCAAGAAATCAGGTTCATAAGCATTTACTTCAAAGGACAGTACAGCTGTCTGTTTGTCCACAGGCATAAATTTTCGCATTATCCCCCTGCTTTCCAGGCGCAAGGTGATGAAATAGGTTCCCGGCCAGAGACGGGCTTCAAAAGTTACCTCAATGGTTGCCACCGATTTCCCATCCCGTACATCATCAGCTTGCAAGAAAAAATATTTACCGGCAATGTCCAGCATGCGCCGGTCCATCAGGATCACACTTATTGCTGCCCCCGAAAGGTCAGAGTCGTATTGAGTTTCAATACGGAGGTGAATAGTCTCGCCCGCCCGGACAGATGTTTTCATGCTTTCGTCAGGCAGAAAACAGGCGGAAAGGATTTGACCCTGTTCTGTCCCAAATGCCGGCAAACCACTCTCACCTAAAGATTTCTTGAGTAGCACCGGTTTTCCATTAGCAGTTTGGCGGCTTTGTTCGTCACGAATATCAAGGAAATACTGTTCCGCCACCGTATCCGGTTGGCCTCGCATCTTCTCATGCCCATGTTCCAGATAGATCACCTGATGACAGAAGCTTTTGACCATGCTCATGTCGTGGGAAACAAAAAGTAACGTGGTACCAGATTTAGTAAGCCTCTGCATTCGTTCCATGCACTTAAATTGAAAGGCAGCGTCTCCCACAGCCAACGCCTCGTCAATAATAAGAATATCTGGATCAACACAAACTGCAACCGCGAATGCAAGACGTACTACCATACCACTGGAATAGGTTTTTACGGGTTGTTCAATAAAGTCCCCAATGCCTGCAAAGTCTGCAATATAATCAAAGCGCAAATTGATTTCTTCAATACTCAGACCTAGCACCGAGGCATTCAGATAGACGTTTTCGCGCCCGGTAAATTCTGGATTGAAGCCAGATCCGAGCTCCAGTAAAGCGGCAATGCGGCCAAATGTTTGGATGCTGCCACTGGTTGGATTAAGCGTGCCACAGATCATTTGTAATAGAGTGGATTTACCACTGCCATTAAGACCGATAATGCCAACCGTTTCCCCCTTTCGAATCTCGAAAGAAACGTCTTTAAGCGCCCAGAACTCGCGATAATATTGTTTAGGCAGCTTACCCAAAATCTGTCTTAAATGTGGCAAGATAAACTGTTTAAGCCGATCACGCGGGGCTTGATAGATCTGATAACACTTGCTGAGGCTGCGAACGCAAATGGCGATTTCAGAACAGACAGGGTTATCGATCAGCGAGGAAGTGGGTGTGGGAGCGGGGGTGGATTTAGAGGACATCGGCAAAACCCTTTCTAGTTTTTTGGAACCAGACGTAACCTGCCCAAGCAACAAAAGTTGCTGCAAGGGTGTAAATACCCAATCCCACCCAACTTGGCAGGTGCCCCCAAATCAACACTTCTCGTGCCTGCTCAATGATGAAGGTAAGAGGGTTTACCATAATGACTGGACGAAACCTCTCCGGCACAGCGCTCAACGGATAAAAAACCGGGGAAAGGAACATCAGCAAGGTGGTAATGACAGTGATGGTTTGCCCGACATCACGTAGAAATACTCCCAGAGATGCGAGTATCCAGGAAAGACCCAGGGTAATAATAATTAATGGAAGAAATACAAACGGGATAAAAACTACCGTCCAGTGCAAATAACCATTAAAGAGTGTAAAGGCAGCCAGCAGCACGCCAAGACTGATGAAACTGTGGAATAATGTAGCACCCATAGCAATGACGGGCAAAATTTCAATTGGGAATACGACTTTCTTAACATAATTGACGTTACAAAGAATCAATCCTGGAGCGCGGTTGATTACTTCGCTGAACAGGCTCAATACAATCAAACCGACAAAGAGCACCAAGGCAAATTGTGTTTTGCTGTCGTCACCACCACTCCCACCCCAGCGAGACTTAAAGACCTCAGAAAAGACAAAAGTGTACACTACCAGCATGAATACAGGATTGAAAAACGACCAAGCCAGTCCCAGCGCCGAACCTTTATAGCGGCCCACCACCTCACGCTTGGTCATTTGCAAGATAAGTTGACGGTTACGCCAGAGTCCTTTGCCCAATGCTATAAAAGAAGTAGGTTGGTTGGCATGGGGGTCAGTTCCCTGTTGACTCTGGATCATGCGAAACGCTCCATTTTTTACCAACTATTTGACTTATTATTTTTGGGACATGACCAAAAGACTAGTAGACATTCACTATTCTTCCTCTGTAGACAAAAAAAAACAGCCTATGCCATAGACTACTAGCAACAGACTGTTTTTCAATAAATATTGACTTATTGTCAATATTTATACATAAATATTTATTTATGCATCGACATGGAGAGCAAATCTTCATTATTTGCAAACGCAGAAACTTGAACCCACAAATTTTGTCCCAGTGAGTAGGCTGTCAATATTGTAGCGTACATCTGGTCAGTGTTTGTTGCAGGTAAAACAAACTGATACTTAGTACCAGCTGTCCAAGTACCACAGGTTACAGTTGGTATTAAATTTACCATAACATCTCCATCTAGTGGAGTATTGACCCCGACCGAATAGATGGAAACATTATTACAGGCAACTGGATCAGCAAGCACAGTACCAGCTGAGGCACCAACACAAAGCAACGCAAGAACTGTGGTAACGAGTTTTTTCTTCATAACTTCCTCCATTAAATTTTTTTAATTTCACTTACTACTCTCACAAAGGGCGTTGAAAAGTATTTCAAAATAACGCATAACTTCAACAAGTTAATGCCTAAAAATGTTTTTTTCGGGTAACTTATTGATTTTGCACCATAAGCAAACAATCTTTTCAACACCCTTTTACATTAGTAAAAAAAATTAACATTTAAATTTACATTAACACATTTTCGTTTTTTTTAAAAACAGAATAATAAAAAAAGTTGCAACTATTTTTATATCATATACGAATTTCACACACTCTTCCATCACCCTACTTGTACACAACCCTCGACTTCTGTTGTGCGAGCCACCTCATTTCTATATGTTACATGCCATAAAATCATCTTATTTCAGCATCCGTCAACCGACCTAGATAAACAATCACTTCTGGAGTCATTCCTCAAGTGTTATCGATCTGCTCGTCGAGAGCTGCGCATTTTTTTAATATCACCTAATTTCATTCCACTTACGGGATCAATGGACTCGGGATCATTATGCCAACGCTCCTGCCCTGCTCGTTGCCCACTGCGCATTTTTTTAATATCTACTAATTTTATTCCACTTACCGGATCAATGGATTCTAGATCATTATGCCAACGCTCAAGCTCTGCCCGTTGAGCACTCCGCATTTCCTTAATATCACCTAATTTCATTCCACTCACCAGATCAACGGACTCAGGATCATTCTGCCAACGTTCTAGCTCTGCCCGTTGAGCACTCCGCATTTCCTTAATATCACCAAATTTCATTCCGCTTTCAGGATCAATAGATTCAGGATCGTTAAAATACGCAAATATTGCCTGACGCCGCTCCTCACGTATCATCTTAATCTCTTCGTTAGCTCCTCCATTTGCAGCGTTCCTTCTCGCCAAAATATCAGCATTCATTCTGCCGATATCCCTATCACCAAAAAAACGAAGATTAGCTATGTTACTCCTGTCATCATACGACAAAGAAACGTTATGCTTACGAAGAGATCGCCCAAAAAACTCCTCCAAAGTAACCCCGGAGTATTGCCCACTTAATAATAAGTTATTCCATTTTTCATCAAAAATAATCTTACATCCTGTTTGCTTATAGATCTCTTCGGCAACCGATCCAAGGGGACTATCTCTTAAATCAAGAGATAACAAGCTCTCGCCCTGTATAATATTTAGTTTCTGACTAAAAGCCTGATTGATATTCAATGTGAGAAATATACAAACAACAACAAATATTTTGAACATTTCGAGACCTTTTGTATATCCTCATGGCAGACTAAAATTTTCTCATTAGTTATGAGATGCATTTTTAAAGATGGATTAAATAATCCAACGAAATACAAAATAAAACTTTCGCATTTTTTATGATTAAAGTAAACATGTTTGTATATTTTTGCCACAAGAAATAGTCTTATTTATTGTATAATCTTAAAAAAGTTATCATTTTATTTAACCTTTGTACTATGGTTAATTTTTTATCTTTCCAGCATGATAAACACTCCCCAATGGTACTTTCCTCGGGGCTTCTGTGGTAAATTTCTTACACGCATTAAGTTCGTCTAACACTCAATGCGTCCCACTCAACGAAAATTATATCTTATCAAGGTACGATTCACTGCACGTAATCCAACATATAGGTTTGCTATATCATACTGCCTAGAATGTCCTTATTTTACTAATTTCTTATGCCAACAAGCCTGATATCCAATAAAAAACTTTTTTCTCGCCTCTATCTCCTCATCCAGCCATACAAGCTCAAGTTTCTTATTGCCATGATTGCGGCCCTTGTGGTTGCTGGGCTGACTGGGGCTCAGGCTTATATGGTCAAGCCTCTGCTGGACAAGATATTCTTTGAAAAGAACACTTTCTTTCTGGCCGTCCTTCCCTTTGCCCTGATTACCTTATTTTTAATCAAAGGCATTTTTTACGGTCTGAATTTCTATCTTCTGGAACAGGTCGGCCAGACGGTTATTCGTGACATGCGGGTCCGGCTGTTTGACCATATCCACAGGCAGTCCCTTTCTTTTTTTCATAAAACCCCCACAGGCGAGATCATCTCGCGCATCATCTCTGATATTTACCTCATGCAGGGAGCAATTTCCACCGTTGTGGTCGGACTGCTGAGGGACTTTTTTCAGGTCATTTTTCTGCTCGGCGTCATCTTTACCATGAACTGGAAGCTGGCTCTGCTTTCCATTATCTTTCTACCGGCTGCCGCCCTTCCCATTGTTAAATTCGGCCGTGCCTTTCGTCGAATCAGCACCACCTTACAGGAAGAAACAGCTGTAACCTCAAATATCATCCATGAATCCATCACCGGCGCCCCGGTGGTCAAGGCCTTTGCCATGGAGCGATACGAATCAGAACGCTTTGCGACCCAAGTCCATAAACTCTTTGGTGTGATCATGGAAGATACCCGCTACCGCCGGATCCAACACCCGCTTATGGAAGTGATCGGCGGTATCGGCATGGCGCTCATCATCTGGTTTGGCGGCAAAGAAGTCATTGCCGGGACCTCAACGCCAGGTACGTTCTTCTCCTTCATGACCGCCCTGATCATGATTTATGAACCGATCAAGGGAGTCAGCAAAATCAACTCCACCGTCCAGCAGGGTCTGGCTGCCGCCACCCGGGTCTTCGATCTCCTCGATATCACGCCGGAGATTGCAGACAAGAACGGGGCTCAGACATTGCCCCCATTTCAACAGGACATCACCCTGGAAAATATCACATTCAGCTATGATGGTATCAACCCTGTTCTCAACGGCATCAACCTCTCAGTTAAAAGAGGTGAAGTCCTGGCTATCGTGGGGCCAAGCGGATCAGGAAAATCAACCTTGGCTAACCTGATCCCCAGATTCTTTGAGATCGAGAAAGGCAATCTGTTTATTGATGGCGTGGATATCCGTGACGTAACCCTGAAATCCCTACGTGACCAGATTGCCATCGTGACCCAGCAGACCATCCTTTTTAACGACACCATCCGCAATAATATCAGTTATGGTGATCAGGACAGGTCGGAAACAGAGATAAGAGAAGCGGCCCGTGCCGCCTATGCCCTGAACTTTATTGAGCAGCTCCCGCAAGGATTTAACACATCGATAGGAGAATCAGGGGTCAGATTATCAGGTGGAGAAAGACAAAGGCTCTCCATTGCCCGTGCCATTCTCAAAAATGCCCCAATCCTGGTGCTTGACGAGGCTACTTCAGCCCTCGACAGTGAATCCGAGCGTGAGGTGCAAAGGGCCTTGGAAAATCTGATGAAAAACCGGACCACCTTTGTCATTGCCCACCGCCTGTCCACCATCAAAAATGCCGACAGGATAATTGTGGTCAAGGATGGTGTTATTATTGAAGAAGGAAGCCATGAAAGCTTGCTCGCGCTCCATGGAGAATATGAGTCACTCTACAATATTCAGTACCAGAACTAACGTTCCCGGTGACACCAGCCATGATCAAATATCACCAGGATCACATTGATTTTGCTTCGCTCCATCAGAACAACATCGACCGCATTCAACTGGAGATGATCCCAGCCAAAAGCCATGTTCTGGAGATTGGCTGCGCTACAGGATACATGACGGAATACCTTGCCCGCCATAAGCAATGCCACGTGTTGGGGGTAGAACCAGTTGAGGAGCAGGCGGAGCTGGCCAGAAAACGTGGGCAGGAGGTCATCACCGGTTTGATAGACTCGCAAGAGACTCAGGAACAGCTTTTTGCCTACACCAACGAGCACGGTCTCTTTGAGATCGTCTTCATGTCCCAGGTCATAGAGCATATCGCCGACCCGGCCGCCACTCTGCACGCCCTCAAAAGATTACTCGCCCCCGATGGATATCTTGTCATCTCCACCTGCAGTATCGTCCACTGGAAATCCCGGTTACAGATCCTGCTGGGCAGATGGGAATATGAAGATTATGGCATTTTTGACCGGACCCATCTCCGCTTTTTTACTATCAAAAGCTTTCGCCAACTCCTTGAACAGAGCGGCTACACCGTGGTCGATTTTGGTTACACCTTTGAAGACATCTGCCCCTTCAAGATCCTCTTCGACACCCGCATCCTTGCCCCCTCCGATCTCCTGCGCCTGATTCCCTTTATTGGCATGCGCCTGCGGCGAGCCTACACAGATCTCTGCAAAAACTTCCTGGCCACCCAGTTTGTCTATAAGGCCCAGCCAAACCAAACTCGGAACTAAAATCATGTTATTTTCTCGAAGAAAGAAACCAACTCTGACCTGCGATCGGATTATTGGCCCGAATTTCATCATTGGCGATTATACCTATGGCGAGCCCACTATCCGTCAATTTGACCAGACCACGCGGCTGACCATTGGTAGATTCTGTTCCATTTCTGATCAGGTAACAATTATCCTGGGCGGCAATCACCGCAGTGACTGGGTCACCACCTATCCCTTCTCGGCCCTCAATGAGAGCTGGCCAGAGGCCGCAGCCATAAAGGGGCACCCCTCATCCAAAGGAGACATTGGCATCGGCAATGATGTCTGGATTGGCTATGGCGCCACCATCCTCTCCGGAGTTACCATTGGCAGCGGAGCCATTATTGGAGCCCGGGCCGTAATCAGCAGAGATGTCGCCCCATATGCCATCATGGCCGGCAACCCGGCTCAAGAGATCAAAAAACGCTTTGACGACATCACCATCGCCAGACTACTGCAACTTTCCTGGTGGAATTGGCCGGAAGAGAAAATCAGGATCAACCTCCCCTTCCTGTGCAGCAACCAGATCCAGCAACTGTTGATGAATCATGAACAGACCGCAGTGTAGTGTTATTATCGTCAGCTATAATAATTTTCCCCAGACCACTGGTCCCTGCCTGCAAAGTCTTGCGCGTGAAAAAAGTGCCCTGGAAATTATTATTGTCGACAATCATTCAGAGCAGGGAACACAAGATGCTCTCAGGGCTGCCGCCGGACAAGATCCCCGGATCAAACTGATCCTAACAAAGACCAATGGCGGGTACAGCAAGGGAAACAACACCGGCGCAAGAGAGGCGTCATCTGATCTCCTGATCCTCTTGAACAGTGACACCGAAGTCCCTCCGGGTGCCATTCCCCGCTTGGTGGAGCTCATGAATGAGCATCCTGAGTGGTCTATGCTGGGGCCGGTCAGCAACCAGATCGGAAATGACCAGCAGATCCACACCAAAGGCACCACTGTGCTGGAAATCCTTGACGAAGGTGCTATCTGGTGCGCCCACTCACGCGATTGCCATTACCCAACCGACATTCTCAGTTTTTTCTGTGTGGTTATCCGCAGAGATGTGTATAATCAACTCAATGGACTGGATGAAGAATTCGGCCTGGGCTATTATGAGGATACGGATTTTAATTACCGGGCGGTAAAGACAGGGATGAAGCTGATGATCACCGAAGATGTTTTTGTTTATCATCGTGGTTCCGGCAGTTTCTCCAAGACCTCGTCCGCGGTCAGGAAGATGGTCAAACGGAACAAGAAACTCTTCAGAAAAAAACAGGGACACGGGCACAACGCTGCTCACTGGCGGCTTAAAAACCTGGCAGCCATGGCCCGATATAGTGACCCAGAAATCACTGACGCCCCACTCGCAGACCTGCAATATAAATTCAACAACAGACAAACCATGGCCCGGAAACTGCTGCCCAACAGTCCCATTAAAAGGTTTTTCTATCTCCGTAGACTTGCAGCCATCGAAAAAAAGTTTCTGTTCAGGATCAACGCCGACAGCCCGACCGACACCGTACCCACACCTCCATGAAAATTGCCATTATCCATAACCAATTTTCCCGTGGCGGCGGCATGGAGGCTTACATGCTGTCGTTGATCAAGGGATTTCTTGCAGCTGGAGATGAGGTTACCATTCATACCTATGAGGTGGACAGACAGCTGGCCGCCCAATTTCCCTGTGCCATCCGCCAAACCAAGCTTCCACCCCTGCCGGGACGCTGGAAAAAATACCTGTTCCTGCACCGCTGCAACTCCGAGTTTAACAGAAATGAGTATGATATCTCGCTGAGTCTCACCCGCACCAGTTGTCAGGATATCGCCGTCTGTGGCGGCGTCCATCCCGAGGTGATCAAACGGGTCAGCCGCTCTTCGCTGCTCCGCTGGTTCCACGATAAAATCGAAATCGCGTGTGAAAGAAAGATGTTTGCAACTGTGCCGATCATCATGGCCCACTCAAAGGCCATCGCCCGAGAGATTATCAATAATTACCAGGTGGAAGAGAGCAAGATCGAGGTGCTGTACCCACCCATTGATACCGATAAATTTTCCCCCGCCGCCCCCCGCACAATGCAAGAGACCTGTGCAGAGTTCAACATCTCTCGCGACAAGCTCACCTTTCTACTGCCCTCTTGTGGGCACAAATGCAAAGGATTACAAGAACTTCTCATGGCCTTTGACCAGCTTGATCCCGACCGCTTTGAACTCCTGGTGGCAGGCGGCAGATTACCCCGAAAAATACCGGCAAACGTCCGCTACATCGGGTATATTAATAACCTTGCCCCCGTATACAGCGCAGTTGATTTTACCATCCTGCCCTCCCACTATGAGGCCTTCGGGCTGGTGATCCCGGAATCACTCCAGTGCGGAACCCCGGTGATCACCACCAGGGAAGTGGGCGCGGCGGAATTACTATCAGAGCAGGACGGCATTCTCCTGGACAATAATCAACCGGAAACCATTGCAGCAACGATCAGGAAACTCGGAAAAGCCCTGCCGGTGGCACCCGACTTTGCTAACAAACACCGACTCACCATCAGCCAGCATATAGCCGATATCAAAGCACTCTATCCTGCCCTGCGTTCCAAATGACAAACGCTTCAGGAATCATTCATCTTCCATGACACAAAAATCAATCCAGCCCATATCTTTTTCCGAACTACCGGAAAAAATTCTCATCATCAAACCCAGTGCCCTCGGCGATATCGTCCACACCCTGCCTTTTCTGGCTGCGGTCCACACAACGTTTCCAGCAGCTGAAATTCACTGGGTTGTGGCTAAAGGTCTGCATACCTTTCTTGAAGGTCACCCCATGATCAACAGATTATGGATCATGGATAAAGAGCGATGGAAAGAGATATCCCGTCTCCGGGAGATCATCCCTGAAATCAACACCTTCAGAAAGGCTCTGGCAGACGAACACTTTGACGTCTCCGTTGATCTCTCAGGACTCCTGCGAAGCGGCCTGATTACCTTTGCCGCCGGAGCCCATTACAAGCTGGGTTTTGCTGACTCAGATGAAGGCAGCCCTTTTTTTTATACCCACAAGATTGAAGGCGGCAGACAGATCCATGCCATTGACCGCTATCTTAAACTGGCCGCCCTCATGGGTTGTGACACCTCCCAGGTCAGCCACCCGATGCCCCCTTACCCCTCTAGCATCCCCCTGCTCTCTTCGCTTCCTGAGCACTTCTGCATTATCGCACCATCCGCAGGGAAAGAGGCCAACCGCTGGCCCGCTGATCGTTTCGGTGAACTGGCAGCCAGCCTGCCACTGCCCTCAGTGGTTATCAGCAGCAAGGCAGATGCTGGGGTGGCTGAGGAGGTCGTTGCGGCCAGCAAGGGAATGGCCATCAATCTTGCAGGCAGGACCGGACTCAAAGAACTTGTGGCCCTGATTGCCAGAGCCGAGTTCTTCATCTCCAATGATACGGGTCCCATGCATATCGCAGCGGCGCTCGGCATCCCGGCTGTTGCCATATTCGGCCCCGCCAACCCAGTAAGAACCGGCCCCTATGGAATTATCCACACGGTGATTCAAGAGCAGTTAGACTGTAGCCCCTGTTACCGACGAACACCATGTAATGACTGGAAATGCATGGAAAATATATCTGCAGAAAAGATCAGAGAGACAATTATAAAAAGTGGTCTCATACGCTCAATATAAATCTTGAATCTTGCTTATGCGCACTTCACTCATCATCACTACATACAACTGGAAAGAGGCATTAGAACTTTCCCTCCTCAGTGTTTTCAAACAGTCTCATCTCCCTAATGAAATTATTATTGCTGACGATGGCTCGGATAATAATACTCAAGAAACCATTGAAAGACTGACCAAAAAGTCTCCTGTCCCTCTTGTTCACTCCTGGCAGAGAAACAAAGGCTTTCGCCTGGCCCGCAGCCGTAACAAAGCTATTGCCAAAGCGACAGGTGACTATCTGATTCTCATTGATGGCGACATTGTTCTGGAGCAGCATTTTATCGCAGACCATATCTTGGCTGCTCAAGCAGGATTTTTTGTGCAAGGATCCCGCGTCCTCCTCGACCAAAAAACAACTCAACAGGCCCTGCAACAACAAGAGATCCGTACCTGTCTCTGTGCTCCTGGCATAGAAAACAGAAAAAATTGTCTTCGATCCCCCTTGTTATCAAGACTTTTTTCCTTTAGCAGTAAAAAACTGACAGGAATTAAAACCTGTAATTTTGCCTTCTGGAAAAAAGATGCTGAGGATGTAAATGGATTTAATGAAGAATTTTTGGGATGGGGCCGGGAGGATTCAGAATTTACGGCAAGATTACTCAACAATGGCATCAGACGTCAAAATATACGCTTTAACGCCCTTGCCTATCACCTTTATCACCCGATGAACTCACGAAAAAGCCTGCCTGTTAATGACGCCATACTGGCAGACACTTGTGATAATCATCTCACATGGTGCAAAAATGGCTTATCCCAGCATCTTCAGGGCGAGTGATCTCTCGGTATGTCTGATTGATTCAACAA
This sequence comes from Pseudomonadota bacterium, assembly GCA_043826415.1. Classification (GTDB taxonomy): domain Bacteria; phylum Desulfobacterota; class Desulfobulbia; order Desulfobulbales; family Desulfocapsaceae; genus UBA2270. Next base: position 29,954 of record JBDRQE010000023.1, on the reverse strand, counting down.
AGGTGGCGAATCCGGCAATCTCCATTGCGATTTCAACTCATGCAATTTGGCATAGCGATAAAAAGTTCCTTCAAAATTACCAAGGGCAATGATAAAACCTGGCCATCCATCCACAATCCCTCGTTTCAAAAAATAAAGTTTAAAAAATGACCAGAGTCCGTGCGCCAAGGCCTTACCCATGGTTGCGCCCTTCCCATTCTCAGCAAGCTTGATTGCCCCAAGCGTTGAATACTTGTTGGCCTTATGCATCATTTCTTCCAGATTTTTAAAAGGCACCTGCCAGATGGCATGGCGCAAAAACCCGGGTTTGATTGAAGAGTTGATTGAATAGGCCTCATGCACCATATCCGGTTTAAAAACCAGAGCCCCTTTTCTGAAAAGTTGAGGTTGCCGGTAATCGGGATAAAAGCCGGAATGTTTGATCCATTGCCCCATGAAAAAATTCCTGCGCGGCACATAATAGGCATCAACGCTCTTCTCGGCATGAACAATTTCCAGGATTTCATCTCGAGCCTCCGGCGTACACCGTTCATCAGAATCAAGGCTGAAGATCCATTCATGAGAACAGGCCGCCATCGCCCTGTTTCGCAGATCTCCAAATCCCTTGAAATCAACCTGAACAACCCTGGCCCCAAGCGACTCGGCAAGACACACCGTATCGTCAGTGGAGTGAGAATCCACCACAATAATTTCGTCGGCCCACAGAACAGAATTTACAGCGGCCTGAATCTTCTCGGCCTCATTATAGGCTATGATATAAACAGAAATCTGAGTCATGTTTAACGCGATGGTGGTTGGGACGGTCGTCCACCGGCGCCGCCTGCAAGTTTGACAATAATTTGATTTGATTTCTGCAACCTGGTGACCATGGTTTTAAAAAGATGCTCGGAGACATCCGGATATTTCTTTATCACTTCTTCCAACTTATCACCGGGAAACCGTTTCACCGAAGAACGTCCCTGAGAGATTATTGAAGCGGCTCGCTGCTCCCCAGATATTGCCGCCATTTCTCCAAAATATTCACCCGGCTCTGTCAATTCTGCAATCTTTTTTCCTCCCTTGATGACAGTCAGCGCTCCACGAATCAATTTAAAAAAATCGATATCCCGATTTCCTTCACGAATAATCATATCGCCATCTTCATAGTTCTCCACATCGGGATTCACCAGATAGGCAGGAAGACTCTCCTCATGGGCAACAGTGCGCCTCAAGGCCTCTTCAACACTGGTCACACCGTCACGAACCTTCTGCAGGGCTGCCTGACGCAATGGCACCATTCCTGACTGGATGGCAACCTTACGCAGGGTATCTTCAGGGACCTCTGCACTAATGGCCGTAGCAACCTCATCGGTCACTTCCATCAGTTCAAAGAAACCGACTCGTCCTTTATAACCGACCCCATTGCACGCGGAGCATCCGACAGCACCATAAGTGACCAAAGTATCGACCTCATCTTCATTAAAGCCCATCTGTACCAGTTCTTGAGGATCATGCATCACTGGAGTTTTGCATTTCTGACATAATTTTCTTCCGAGACGCTGGGAAAGCACCATGGTGACTGATGAAGCGAGCATAAAGGAAGGAATTCCGATATTTACCAGACGGGCAATAGTTGCCGCACTGTCATTCGTATGCAGGGTAGAAAAGACAAGATGTCCGGTCATAGCAGCCTTGATAGCAATCTCCGCCGTTTCCAGATCACGAATTTCACCCACCATGATAATATCAGGGTCCTGCCGAAGAAAAGCCTTCAGGGCTGCGGCGAAGGTCATACCAACTTCGGCATTCACGTGCACCTGATTGATCCCCTTAAAATTAAACTCTACCGGATCTTCGGCCGTCAGAATTTTGATATCCTCACTGTTTAAGGAATTCAAAGCCGAATAGAGGGTAACCGTCTTTCCCGAGCCTGTAGGCCCGGTTACCAACAAAAGGCCTTGGGGCCGATTCAGACACCGTTTCAACATCTCAAAGGTCTCAACCTCAAAACCAAGCTTGGTCAAATCAACATTCAGGGAACTTTTATCAAGGATACGAAGAACCACCGATTCCCCAAAAAGCGTGGGCAGGGTTGAAACACGAAAATCAACAGAACGATTATGCCCCAAGCGCATCTTGATGCGACCATCCTGGGGGATACGACGCTCGGTAATGTTCAGGTTGGCCAGAATTTTTACCCGAGCTACCAAGGCATTTTTAATCGTCAAGGGCAGATTCATTGACTTGAAAAGAGATCCATCCTTCCGATAGCGAACCTGCATATTTTTTTCATAGGGTTCCAAATGGATATCAGAAGCTCCCTCCTGTACTGCCTTGACCAGGATGCCATTCACCAGTTTAATAATGGGGGCATCCGAGGCCCCGAACTGCTCCTTACCCTCTTTTTCCTCAGCTGACTCTATTTCAAAATCATCCGCCGCCTCTGCAATAGTTTCACCGATGTGATCAAAAATTTCTGCAACTGAAGGTTCGTCTTCAACCGTATCCCCAAGACCGCTGCGCAAGGCCGCAACCTCGGCGGCATCAATACGATAATATTGCTGATACGCCGCAATAATATCGTCTTCGGTGGAGACACAGACATTCAAATCTTTCCCGATAATTTCCTGCAGCTTGGCAACCGCTTCAGTATCAGTCGGTTCCGCCATGGTAATCTGCAAGGTATTACCAGCAAGCCGCAACGGAAACGCCATGAATTTTTTGGCTGTTTCATAGGGCAGGAGCTTTACGGCATCCTTTCCAGGCGGCTCGTTACTGATGGAGACAGAGGTAATATTATGCTGACGGCTCAGAAAGGTACTGATAGTATCCCTGTCAATGTATTCCGCTTGAATCAGGATGGAACCGAGACGCCCTCCGTTCTTCTTTTGCTGCTGTTTGGCTACCTCCAATTGAGTAGGGGTAATATACCCAGCCTTACTCAGAAGCTCGCCAATCTTATATTTACCGGCACCAGACTGGTCTTTAACTGTTCCACGAAGACCCGTTTTCTGAGATGCCATTTTAGTATTAGGTGATACAGCCATTTTATCCTATAAATAAATAAAGATTACAAAGACCTCGACTTGAAATCGGGAGCCAAACAAAACTTTTCAGCTTTCAGAGGATACATCCTTTTCCCTCAAAAAACAAACGGGTTAAAAAGAAAAGATCTTTTTAACCCGTTATTATTACTTATTACTAATGATGAATTAAAAAATCATGCCCGCATCATTCTTAATTCATACTTCCATATTCATAACTGCTATTAAAAGACACCTTTAACCTTCCCCGTCTCCACATCAACATCCACACGCCGATAGGCCGGATCCGATGCCGTTCCAGGCATCAGACTGATTGCCCCGGCAACCGGGACAACAAAGCCGGCACCCTTGTAAGTAAGGATGTCACGGATGGGCAGAGTCCAGCCCTTAGGCACACCCTTCAGTTTTGGATCATGGGAGAGGGAGAGATGAGTCTTGACCATACAAGTTCCCATCTCCTTCATATCAGGATCATCAGCCAGACGTTTCAGCTTGACCTGAGCCTCAGGGGTATAGGAGACGCCATCGGCGCCATACACCTCTTTGGCAATGAGTTCAATGCGTTTATCCAAGGGATCAGAGAGATCATAGAGGAACTTGAAGTCATTGGGTTCTTCACAGGCATCCACCACCGCATCGGCAAACTCAAGGGCACCCTCACCACCATGTTCCCAATGACGGGACAGGGCAACCCGGGCACCAGCTGCCTCGCAAATACGGCGAACAGCTTTGATTTCGTTATCAGTATCGGTATAGAAGGCGTTGATGCAGACAACGGGATTGATCCCCGCTTTCTTCACCGTCTCAATATGATGGAGCAGGTTTTTACAACCTTCCTCAACCCAGCCCACGTTTTCCTTGCCATACTCGACAGGCATCGGCTTGCCGGGAACAGGAATGGGTGCGCCGCCGTGACATTTCAGAGCCCGGATAGTAGCAACGACAACCGCACAGTTGGGTTTGTTGCCGGAGAAACGGCATTTGAGATTCCAGAACTTCTCAAATCCGATATCAGCACCAAATCCCGACTCGGTCACATTGTAATCGGCAATCTTCAGACCAAGCCGATCGGCAATAACTGAGGACTGGCCAATGGCGATATTAGCAAAAGGACCGGCATGTACCAGAACCGGCTGTCCTTCCAGGGTCTGCAACAGATTCGGATTCAGCGCCTGAACCATCCAGGCGGTCATGGCGCCATCTACCTCAAGATCAGCCGTGGTCACAGGCCTGTCCTGACGGTCATAAGCGACAACGATCTTGCCCATGCGGCGACGCATATCGGCCAGGTCATTGGCGACCGAGAGGATCGCCATAATCTCGGAGGAAACGGCAATGGCAAAAGATGACTGCATGGTATAGCCATCCATCTTGCCGCCGATACCGATGGTGATATTGCGCAGAGCCTGGGCGCAGAAGTCAATGATCCAGTTGAACTCCACCTTCTTGGGATGGATGTCGAGGCGTTTCAGATTGCGCTTGGCAAGCTGCTCATCAGTATAGTTGGCCTCATGCTGCATGCGGGAAGTGAGCGCCACCATGCCCAGATTGTGCGCATTCATGATGGCATTGATATCACCGGTCAAACCGAGGGAAAATTCGGTCAGGGGAATGCACTGGGCAAGACCACCGCCGGCTGCAGAGCCCTTGATGTTCATGGTGGGACCACCTGATGGCTGACGGATGGCACCGACAACACTCTTGTTCCGTTTTCCAAGGCCTTGGACCAACCCCATGCAGCAGGTTGACTTCCCTTCACCAAGAGGAGTGGGACTGATGGCAGTCACGTCAATATATTTACCATCGGGCTTATTGCCCAGTCGATTCATAATTTTCTTGAAATCAAGTTTGCCGACATAATGTCCGTGCGGCAGAAGCTCCTCTTTTTCAAGGCCAAGCTTTTCAGCCAGTTCATAGACAGTTTTCATCCGGCTTTCCGCTTCCTGCGCTATTTCCCAGTCTGCATGTTTTGTTGGATCAAGGACCATTCTGTTCTCCTCTCAAGGCATAGGTTAAGGATCATGCAACCAAGGAGTTTAACACCAGCAGGCATCATCTACCCCTTGACACATCTCTACTTCATCATAATTGATGATTCATATAACTAATTCTTAAAAATCTGTCAATATCAGAGCGCAGACAACAAAAAGACATGGCAAAAAGAAAAAAGGCCCCTTGCCTGTAATTCTACGACAAGGAGCCTTTTCTCTAAAACTATAAAAACAAAGACACTTATATGCTCATCAAATGAATAATTCCGGATACCTCTTCTCCATCTCTGCTGCAAGAGGAATCATAACCTCACGCATGGAAGGTTCTGCGGCAGGAGAGGTCCGCAATCTGAAGATATGCTTCCATTCAGCAAGATTACAATAAACAATAATCTCAGTCTTACAGGAATTAGGCAATACAGTTCTTGCAGCCTGAGGTGTGGAGGTTTCAAGAAGCTGCAGATAGAGATCCTCAGTCAACTCCATGGCCTGCTTCCATAGTGTATATTCTGCAGAATCAAGGGCGAAAAACATGGGGCGGATAAAAGTTACCTGATTTCCAAATTTATCCTGACTATAACGGCAGTATCGTTGACTTTCCTGCAAAAAAGAACAGGGACGATGCCTGACGATCTCATGAGTTACCGCTCTGTTCACAATAAATTTCACACTCAGAAAGCGATGACGGAGCAATAGATTCGGCGCCAGTTGCTCCACCTGTTCCAAAGTCATTTTTTCAACAGCCATAGACGATACGCCCTTTCTCTCTACTGGACGCCAGACACCTTCCAGCAAACAGGAATGGCTGGCGCCAAGGAAATCAACCATGGCCTGAACCAGAGGTATCTCAGGAAAAGAGAGATACAACTCCCTGAACGCTCTGATCGAGCCGGTCACCAGCAGACCACCCTCCAGTAGATCAACAACAAAATATTTAGGCTGGCAGCCCAGAAAATCACTGATCTGCTGAGAAGAACAATAGAGACGCAACGTCACCACCGCCATCTCCATGACCGAGTTATGACCGTGTTCCGCGATCTTCTTCACAAAAGGCAGGGCTGAGCCTTCGGTAATTTTCTCTTCACTTTTATAGCAGATACGACCGCAGGCCTCTAACCGTGTCACCAGTGAGCCCCGATCAAGATCATCCTGGATTTCATAACTTGGATCAACGACAATCATCTATGCATCCGCCTTCCAGAAAGGTGACATCTGTCGCAACCCGGCAATAATTGGCGGCATCTTCTCGAGGACAAAATCAATCTCCTCTTCAGTATTATAGATACTCAGGGAATAGCGGATCGAACCATGGGCTGCGGTAAAAGGGACCCCCATGGCCCGCAGTACGTGTGATGGCTCAAGGGAACCAGAGGTACAGGCAGACCCGGAAGAGGCACAGATATTATACTGATCCATGTGCAGCAGGATGGCTTCGCCTTCCACATACTCAAAACTGATATTAGATGTATTGGGCAAACGGTCAGTCTTATGACCGTTAAGTATGGCATGCGGTATGGACGAAAGCAGCCCCTGCTCCAGTTTATCCCTGAGAGCCTTGACCTTACTGTTTTCTTCCGCCATATTGGCCGCAGCCAGTTCACAGGCCCGACCAAGGCCGACAATGGAAGCCACATTTTCAGTGCCGCCACGGCGGCCTTTTTCCTGATGACCACCTACCAGAAAAGGCACAAAAGGAGTACCCCGACGGACATACAAAACGCCGACTCCTTTGGGACCATGGAGTTTATGACCGGAGAGAGACAGAAAGTCAACATCCAGTTCTTTCAAATTTATAGGGATCTTGCCAACGGCCTGCACAGCATCGGTATGAAACAGGATGCCACGTAACTTGGCCATTCTGGCCATCTCTGCGATGGGGAAAATCACACCCGTCTCATTATTCGCCCACATGACACTGACAATGGCGGTATCATCGGCCAGGGCCTCTTCATACTTCTTGAGATCAAGAGTGCCGTCAGCATCGACCATCAAGCGGGTCACACGATGTTTATGCCCGGTTAGGGTATCAAGATTCTCGCAGAGATTTTTAACAGCCGGATGCTCCACCCGGGTGGTAACAATATGACGCTTATCAGGAAAGGATTGCAGGGCCGAAAAAATTGCCGTTGAATCACTTTCAGTACCACAACTGGTAAAGACGATCTCCTCCGGATCCGCCCCCAGCAGAGTAGCCACTTTCGTTCGGGCCTCAGTGATGGCAGCCTCAACCTGTCCGCCAAAGCGGTGCATGGATGAAGGATTCCCATAATAGTCCTGCAGATACGGCAGCATGACCTCAAGAACCTCAGGAGCAACCTTGGTGGTGGCGTTGTTGTCCATATAGACAACGTCTTCAGGTCTCATCATTTTGACTCCTCCACAATCAGCGAGTCAAGCACCAGCTCCCGCAGTTTTTTCTCCACATATTCCTTCAAGGTAGTCTGTGATTTTGCACAACTGGTGCAAGCCCCCCGTAAAGAAACAGTAACAAAGTCTCCATCCACATCAACCAGTTCAATATCTCCACCATCCTTGCGCAGACCTGGCCTGATTTCGCGTTCCAGGGCCTCTTCTATCTTCTTGATCTTCTGCAGGGTGGTCATTCTTTTCGGCTTTTCAGCTATTGTCTTGACATCAGCCCCCTGATGTACCGTTGCCACCAGAATCTCCCGCAGACGATCTATACATTTACCGCAACCGCCGCCGGCCTTGGTAAAATTAGTAATCTCTTCCACCGAGCGCAGGCTTGACTCCTTAATGGCCCTTATAACTTCGAGATCCGTGACCCCGAAACATTCGCAGACTACTTCTCCCTCAGCCATGGGAATTTTCAAACCACGATAATTGGCGATGGCCGCCTCAAGTGCCTCACGGCCCATCACCGAGCAGTGCATTTTCTCTTTGGGCAGTCCGCCAAGACGATTAGCAATATCCTCATTAGTCACCTTGGCGGCCTCATCAAGCGTCATGCCAATAATCATCTCAGTCAGAACAGAAGATGAGGCAATGGCACTGGCACAGCCAAATGTCTTGAATTTGGCATCAGCAATCACTCCTTTTTCATCCAGTTTGAAGGTCAATTTCAAAGCATCTCCACAGGCCAAAGAACCCACATCACCGGTACCATCAGGATTTTCTATTTCTCCCACATTCTTAGGATGTAAAAAGTGTTGCTGAACCTTATTAGTATATTCCCACATGAACAACTCCTGGTAGTTTTGTATAAAAAAGAGTGAATGGGAAAAAAACAGATTCCCATTCACTTTTCACTCTGCATTTTTGCACACTAAATACTTCACCAATAAAAATCAACGTTCAATTCATACTGGCGAAATGATTCCAGCAAATCAAAGGACCTCTTGATGTTCACACATTAAGCGATGATTTCGCGCAGAGACGCAGAGAGGTGCCAAGAAAAACTTTTTCTGCCTCTCCCAGCGTCTCTGCATCTTTGCACAATACAATATTTATGACAACAGGCCGATTTCCTGCAGCATGGCCATTGCCGCTGACACAAGATTTCCGGTCCCGGCAGGAGTTCGCGATTCGACATAAAATCGAACCTTTGGTTCCGTACCGGAAGGACGGATCATCAACCAGGAGCCATCCTCAAAGATCATCTTTCTTCCGTCAATATCAATAACCTCAGCGATACGCTGTTCGACATCGCCCACCTTGACCACAGCGCCCTGGCCATATTTTTGCAATTGAAGGAGGATAGCCTGGAGTTCTTCCCCTTTGGCGCTCACAGTCAGCCCACCGCGGTCAGGATAATAGGCCCCGAATTCATCCTCAATACGCTTTAAATAGTCTCCCAGATTCAGATCGAGAGTCAAGACCATATCCATCGCCAGAAGCAAGCCGATATAAGCATCTTTTTCCGGTGTATGGCCAATGACTGAGATGCCATCTGATTCCTCAAAACAGACCAGGGCCTGACCGATCACCGGCTTGAACTCCTTGAATCCCACCTTGGGTTCAAATACCTGTTCGTCAAATGCACGAGCCAGACAATTGGCAAGATTAGAGGTAGCCACCGTCTTGGCAACCATCCCCCGTTTCCCTTTTACCTCATGGAGAAAATGATAAGCCATGGCTCCGAACTGATTCATGCTGATCTCAACACTCCCGTCGGTGAAACGAATGCGATCACCATCAGGGTCAATAATTGCACCGACCTTAAGCCTTTCCGGTCTTGCCGACAAAGTCTCACCCACCTGCTGCATATTCACCGAAGAAGGCTCAGGGGCGATGCCGCCAAAAGTCACATCCGCATCCGCTCGCAGATGGATCAACCTTTCGCTTTCATTTCCCTCAAACAAGGGCGCAACATGAAGACGACTGGCACCATGCACCGAATCAATCACCACACAAAGATCTTGATTCTCCGTAAATCCATGCATGATTTTATCCAGATTCAGACCGTGCATGGAAACATTCCGGCGCACCAACGCCTTCCAGCATGCCAGAGAATCAAATGGCCGGATATCGGCCCTCTGGGATGGAGGAAGCAGAGGAGCAGTCAAGGAAACCAGGGGGGAGGCATCGGCGACGATGATCCCCCGGGCATTGGCCGTAATCCTGTCAGTCAACTCCGAGGCGGCTGGTCCTGCATCGGCGGCATTATACTTGAATCCACCATATTCAAGGGGATTATGTGAAGGGGTCAGATTTATGGAAAAGGCCGCACCAAGTTCCAGAAGCGCCGCCGACAGCACACCGGTGGTGGACTCTCCGGCATAATGGACCGTAAATCCGGCCCTGACCAGAACATCTATGACGGCGGCAGCCAGAACCTCACCGCCAAAACGATTATCAAAACCAACGATACAACCCTTCTCCTGAGCCTCCTGCAAACTCGAAACTCCAAGAAAGGGAGCCAGTTTCTGCTCCTCTTCAAGCGTCTGATAGAGTTCGACAATAGCGGCTGTGACAAAGGAGACAGATCGAACAAAAAGGTCTTTCCCCAGTATCCCACGCCAACCTGAGGTTCCGAAGGTAACCAGTTCCCTTGGACGTCCCAGGTTGGTAATAATTTCATCCATAAGTAAGAGATAAACCTGATCTATATACCTCTGCCAGACCTCACCTTCTTTCTCTCTTTTCTCCACAAGCTTTCGAATCAAGGTAAAATAGTCACTGCCGGAGTGATCACTCCCGACATTACAGCTTCTATATAATTCACGCACAGTCTCAGATATCGTCATCATTCAAATTCCTTATTTGTTTGAACGTCTTTTTTGGATGCAACTCTTTTTTCCAAAAGAATCTCAAGGGCCTCTTCGATGCTATGTGAGTAGTGAAAGATTACGTCTTTACGTATATCATCTTGGATTTCCAGAACATCTTTTTCATTCAACACCGGCAGGACCATCTCTCTGATCCCGGCCCGCAAGGCACCAAGAACCTTCTCACTAATGCCACCCACAGGCAGCACGTCACCACGCAAGGTAATCTCCCCGGTCATGGCCACTTCAGGACGAACGACACGCCCCGTAATCACGGAAACCAGGGATGCCACCATGGCCACCCCGGCAGACGGGCCGTCTTTAGGAACGGCCCCTGCCGGTACATGCACATGGATATCAATCTTGGAAAATATATTCTCATCAATACCCAACTGCTTGGCATGGGAACGAATATAGCTGTGGGCAGCTGTAGCTGACTCTTTCATTACCTCGCCCAGCTTACCGGTGAGGGTCAGGATGCCGCTTCCTTTCATCCTGGAGCTTTCTACAAAAAGAATTTTTCCTCCCACAGGCGTCCAGGCAAGACCAGTGGCAAGCCCCGGGCCCCAGTTTCGAGCCATGATTTCCGGATAAAATCGAACAGGGCCAAGAAAGCTATAAAGATCATCAGGACCAACAACCCGTTTTTCTGTTCGGCCCCTGGCAATGTCAGCAGCAATCCCTCGACAGATCGTCGCAATCTCCCTCTCCAGATTCCGCACCCCTGCCTCGCGGGTATACGATTCAACAAGTGAGGCAAGAGCCTCATCCGCCAGAACAAGATTTTCTTCACTCAGACCATGGGCCTCCATCTGCTTGGCCAGGAGATGGCGACGGGCTATGGCCACTTTTTCCTGCAAGGTATACCCGGACAGCTCAACCACCTCCATCCGGTCGCGCAAGGGATCGGGAATCGTGTCAAGCATATTGGCAGTGGCAATAAACATCACTTTGGAAAGATCAAACTCCAGATCCAGATAGTGATCTGTAAATGTTGCGTTCTGCTCAGGATCGAGGACTTCCAGTAGTGCAGAGGAAGGATCGCCACGAAAATCATTACCCAGTTTGTCAATTTCATCCAGCATAAAAACCGGATTATTGGTGTTAGCCTTTTTCAGACTCTGAATGATACGGCCCGGCAAGGCACCGACATAGGTACGCCGATGTCCTCTGATTTCAGCCTCATCCCTGACTCCGCCGAGGGCAATACGCACAAACTCACGATTCATGGTCTTGGCAATGGATTGCCCAAGAGATGTTTTTCCTACTCCCGGCGGCCCACTGAAACAAAGAATCGGGCCATGCATATCTTCCTTCAGCTTGCGCACCGCCAGAAATTCCAGAATCCTTTTTTTTATTTTTTTCAGTCCATAGTGATCACGATCCAGATCAGTTTCAGCCTTGTCCAGATCAAGGGTATCCGTACTTGATTCCAACCAGGGAAGGTCAAGGATCCAATCGAGGTAATTGCGGGAGACTGCATACTCCGGTGATGCTGGAGAGAGACGTTCCAGACGGACAAGCTCTTTTTCCACCACCTTTCTCACCTCGTCCGGCAGACTCTTGACCGCGAATTGTTCTCGCAGCTCCTTGACCTCGACTTTCTCACCATCCTCTCCCAGCTCCTTACGAATGGACTCCAGTTGATGACGAAGGAAAAATTCACGCTGCTGACCATTAATATCTTTTTTTACCGACTCCTGTATCTTTTGGCTGGTCTCCACCGTTTCAAGACGCTTGCTGAGTTCAAGCACAACACGTTTCAAGAGTTCTTCAAAATCCCTGATCTCCAGGATCTCCTGCTCCACTTCAACCTTCACATTCAGCTGAGTTATCACCAGATAACTGATATGAAAAGGATTATCCAGGGAGTTCAGGGTAAGATCCAACTCTCGTGGAAGTCCCATTAATTGTACAAGTCGAGCAAATTGGCTACGCAGACTGAAAATCAGGGCCTGCCCCTGTTGACTCTCATGAAAGATCATGGGAACTTCCCGTACAGTAGCCCGGTAATATGGGACGGCCTCAATGACCTTTACAATTTCAATTTTTTTGGTGCCACTGACTATTACATGATAATATCCTTCCTTTTCTTTACTTATTTTATGAATATAGCCAATAACACCAACCCGGCACAGATCTTCTTCTGTCAGATTTACGACCTCTTCCGGCGCTGTTTTTCGAGTGGAAACAAGCCCTATCAAACGTTCACCAAGGAGCGCATCGTCAATGAGCTGTTTGGACGCCTCATCACCCACCTGCAGGGGGAACCCCATTCCAGGATAAAAGACAAAACCATGAAGCGGCAAAATGGGGAGAATTTCAGGCACTGCCAAACTGGTGGGGTCCACTTTTTTTTCTACTTGCTGCTGATCCTTCTCCATATTTTAGCCCTCAAGCTGAATCCTGACTGCAATCTGATCTTCCCTTATTCTCTTTTTCAGACAAACAATCAGGATTCCATCAAGATATGAAGATGAGACCTGTCTTACATCGATTAGCGTCGGGAGCTCCACCGTTCGCTCAAATGGTCCCAGTTCAATTTCCAATTGATGAATACAAACAATCGCCTGTGGCTTTAGAAGCCGCCGCAGGCCCCTGATGTGCAATTGATGATCTTCCACCAAAAGTTCCAATGAATCCTTTGCCGCTCCGGCAAGATCACAATAAACAGTGATTTCTTCACCAGATTCATAAATATCCACTGGGGGTTGCCAAAGACCTGAGGCAATTGTTACCATTCTGGCAAAAGACATATCCTCCCGAAGCATCCCCCCAGTGCCTACCTGTATCTCATTAATTTTCCACAATAACTTCTTACTCAAAGGAGCCATCACATCCTCCGATATTGACACAGCATGATTCAACATACCACTATTCATTTACTATTTTTTTTAAGTATGGAATAAAATCTGACAAAAAGTCAACCGAATAAAAGTTCTCATGATATTCGCACCTTTCGCATCAAAGTCCTCATTCAGAGTAACCATAAAATGAAATGGCGGGAGTGACACTAAGCCAGACAAGTGAGTTGCAAACGATACTCCGGCTATGACCATCGTAAAAAATAATCACAAAGGTAATGGTTATTTCATAATGGCTCCTAAATATCACCGGCTAAACCTTGACGAATAGTCACTATTATTTATATAGTAGTTTTACAAAATTAATGTATTGCTCCACTTAGCTGACATTTTTCACCAGCCAGCTTTCATGTATCCAGAAAAAGCCAACAAAACCGGGCAAGTGCCCTTCTATTTAACCAACTAATCCCAGCAGGAGAACTTACACATGGGTCACACTCACGACAAAGAACTAATTCTCTGGTTTGACGATATCGGCATTGAAGATGTCCCCATGGTTGGCGGGAAAAATGCCTCCCTCGGCGAAATGTACCAACATCTCACCTCAAAGGGAGTTGCTGTCCCTCACGGTTTTGCCATCACCGCCTATGCCTACCAATATCTGATCAAATCAGCAGGCATTGAAGATGCTGTCCGTGATGCTCTTGACGGTCTTGACACCCATGACCTGCACAATCTGCAGGCAAGGGGCAAGAAAGTACGTGAGATCATCCGCGGGGCCAAATTCCCTCAGGACCTGCAGGATGCGATCATCAACGCCTACAAGAAGATGGAGGAGGAATACGGCAAGGATGTCGATGTAGCCGTCCGTTCCTCAGCCACCGCCGAAGATCTTCCTGATGCCTCCTTTGCCGGTCAGCAGGAAACCTATCTGAATGTCCGCGGCTACGATGCCGTGCTGGATTACTGCAGCCAGTGTTTTGCCAGCCTGTTTACCGATCGCGCCATCTCCTATCGTCATGACAAGGATTTCGGTCAGTTTGATGTCTATCTCTCCATTGTCATCCAGAAGATGGCCCGTTCCGATTCGGCCAGTTCCGGTGTCCTTTTTACCATCGACACCGAATCAGGTTTCAAAGATGCGGTCTTTATTACCGGTGCCTGGGGTCTGGGCGAAAACGTAGTTCAGGGTGCGGTCAACCCGGACGAATACTTCGTATTCAAACCCACCCTCAAAGAGGGCAAGCGCCCCATTGTCTCCAAGACCATCGGCTCCAAAGAGATCAAGATGATCTACGACAATGACCCCACCACTCCGCACCCGGTCAGAAACATTGCCACCACCATCGATGAACGCAACTCCTACGTCATCAATGATGAGGAGATTCTTCAACTGGCCAGATGGGCCTGCATCATTGAGGACCATTACGGCAAGGCCATGGACATCGAATGGGCCAAGGACGGCGACGGGATCAGCATCGGTACAGGCAAGCTGTTTATTGTCCAGGCACGACCAGAAACCGTCCACTCCCAGAGTGACAAAGGGGTAATGGAGACCTACAAGCTGTTGGAGAAGGGAAAGGTACTGGCCACCGGACTGGCAGTGGGCACCAAGATCGGCCAGGGCAAGGCGAATGTCATCTCCGATGTCAAGGACATCCACTCCTTCAAAAAGGGAGAGGTACTGGTGACCGACATGACCGATCCCGACTGGGAGCCAATCATGAAGATCGCCAGCGCCATCATCACCAACCGCGGCGGTCGGACCTGTCATGCAGCCATCATCTCCCGTGAGTTGGGCATCCCCTGCGTCATCGGCACTGGTGACGGCACCAAGAAGATCACCCACGGCCACGACATTACCGCCTGTTCGGCGGAAGGCGAGACCGGCTATGTCTATGAGGGGTTGCTCAAGTTTGAGATTAATCGAGTGGATCTGGGCGACCTGCCGGCGACCAAGACCAAGATCATGATGAATCTGGCTATCCCAGAAAAAGCCTTCACCGAATGCCAGATTCCCAATGATGGGGTTGGTCTGGCCCGTGAGGAATTCATCATCAACTCCCATATCGGCCTCCACCCACTAGCCTTGTACAACTACGAGGAGCTCAAGCTCTCTGACGATCCGGTAAAACAGGATATCGTCAAACAGATCGACGCCAAGACCGGGGCCTATGCCGATAAAAAACAGTTCTTTATCGACAAGGTGGCCGAAGGTGTCGGCCGTATTGCAGCCGGTTTCTACCCCAAGGATGTCATCGTCCGCCTCTCCGACTTCAAGAGTAATGAATATGCCAACCTAGCTGGCGGTACCCTCTATGAGCCGGAAGAGGAAAACCCCATGATCGGCTGGCGCGGAGCCTCACGCTACTACGACCCCAAGTATCGTCCTGCTTTTGAACTGGAATGCCAGGGGCTCCTCAAGGCGCGTAATGACATGGGCCTGACCAACATCAAGCTGATGGTCCCCTTCTGCCGAACTCCTGAGGAAGGAAGAAAGGTTGTCGAGGTTATGCGCGAATGCGGCCTGGTTCAAGGTGAAAACGGTCTGGAGCTCTACGTCATGTGCGAGATCCCCAGTAACGTCATCTGTGCCGACGCCTTTGCCGATATCTTCGACGGCTTCTCCATCGGCTCCAACGACCTGACTCAGCTCACCTATGGTCTCGATCGTGATTCCGGCATTATTACCGGCATTGCGGATGAACGCGACGATGCAGTCAAGGAGATGATCCGCATGGTCATTGCCACGGCCAAACGGCGCGGCAAGAAGATCGGTATCTGCGGCCAGGGTCCTTCTGATTTTCCGGAATTCGCCACCTTCCTGGTTGAGCTGGGCATTGACTCCATGAGTTTGATCCCTGACACCGCCGTCAAAACTCGACTGGCAGTACACGAGAAGGAAAAAGAGATGGGAATCAACCCCTAAACAATCAAGCAGTGTGAGGTGAGTATTTTCTCAGCTCACACTGCTTTCAAAGACAGCAAAGAACCCTCATTCCTTCGCAATTCATATATTTTTTTATATACCTGCCCCAGCAAAACTGGCCACTAGATCTATCCAACCCTCCACGCTGTTACCAGCTTTGTAACAATAACAATTCTCGAAGTCTTAGCTGTTTACCTGCTTTACGCGGGTAGGCTTTTTCTACCACTACCAAAGCTGAAATAAAAAAAGGGTTTCAACCTTTCGGCTGAAACCCTTGAATTTACTGGCGGAGCGGACGGGGCTCGAACCCGCGACCTCCGGCGTGACAGGCCGGCATTCTAACCAACTGAACTACCACTCCATAACACTGAAAAAACGAAAAATTAAATGGTGGGCGGTACAGGGTTCGAACCTGTGACCCTCGGCTTGTAAGGCCGATGCTCTCCCAGCTGAGCTAACCGCCCCCTCAATCAATCGTGAAAAACTTAATAACAAGAACAGCGGCTTGCGTCAAGAGAAAAATCAATGATGACTGTTATCTGCTGACATTTTCATCTCACCATAAACGGTAGGCACCGGCAGATCCTTAAAAAGCGTTTCACCCTCCTTGAGAATAATGGCCCGTTCCAGAAAATCATCCGCATGCGCCACACACTCGATAACAAGACTCCTCTTGATATTAACAGGAACATCTGCCAAATTCCGCTCATTCTCTTTTGGAATCAGGACATGCGTAATATTACCACGCTTGGCGGCCAGTAGTTTTTCCGTTAAGCCTCCAATGGGCAGAATCCGCCCCCTGAGGGTAATCTCTCCGGTCATGGCAATTTCGTGGCGCACCGGAGCTTTAAGTAATGCCGACACTAACGTAGTGGCAATAGTGACTCCGGCCGAGGGACCATCTTTAGGAATGGCTCCTTCAGGGACATGGATATGGATATCGAGTTTCTGATAGAAATCAGTCTCCAGCCCCAAACGCAGAGCTCTGGAGCGCACATAACTCAAAGCAGCCTGAGCCGATTCCTGCATCACCTCACCCAGTTTGCCGGTAATGGTCAGCTTGCCGGTGCCCGGCATCAGGGTCGCCTCAATCTGTAATAACTCACCTCCAACCTCTGTCCAGGCAAGCCCGGTGGTCAGACCGATCTCATCACGCTCTTCAGCCAGACCAAAACGATAAATGGGAGTTCCAAGATATTTAACAATCGACTGGGCAGTAAGCCGGTACTGCTTGTCCTTCTGTTTTTTCTTCAACCTGTCCCTGGCAATCTTACGACAGAGAGAGGCCAAATTACGTTCAAGACTCCTGACACCAGCCTCTTTGGTGTATCGCCGAATCAGCTCGAGAAACCACCATCACTGATCCGAACATCTCCTGGCTTAAAGCCATTGGCCTCAAGTTGTTTAGGAATCAAATACCCTTCGGCGATTTTCTGTTTTTCCCCCTCCGTATACCCATTCAGACGAATAATCTCCATCCTGTCCTGTAGAGGCAGAGGAATACCATGTAAATTGTTGGCCGTAGTAATAAAAAAGACCTCAGAAAGATCATAATCAAGATCAAGATAATGGTCGTTAAAGCTATAGTTCTGTTCAGGATCAAGGACTTCAAGGAGCGCCGAAGAAGGATCGCCCCTGAAATCGGTACTCATCTTGTCCACCTCATCAAGACAGAACACGGGATTAGCCACATCCGCCTTTTGCATGGACTGGATGATCTTTCCCGGCATGGCGCCGATATAGGTACGTCTATGGCCTCTAATCTCGGCCTCATCCCGAACTCCGCCGAGCGACAGGCGGACAAACTTCCGGTTCATGGCCCTGGCAATCGACTTACAGATGGAGGTTTTACCAACGCCCGGAGGCCCGACCAGACAGAGAATCGGCCCCCTGATCTTTTTCACCTGGGCCTGAACCGCAAGATATTCAAGAATCCTCTCCTTCGGTTTCTCCAGCCCATAATGATCCTCGTTGAGAATCTCTTCAGCCTTATCAATATCAATGACAGCCTTACTCTTCTTTTTCCACGGCAGACTGACAATGCAATCTATATAGTTTCTGACGACTGTAGTTTCAGCCGACATAGGAGGCATGCTTCGAAGTTTTTTTAACTCCTTTGTTACCTTATCACGGGCAACAGCTGGAAGATTTTTCTTTTTTACCGACTCCTCCAGCTCATCAATCTCATCAAGGCCATCTTCATTCTGCCCTATTTCCCGCTGAATAACCCGAGCCTTCTCACCGAGATAATAATTACGCTGGATCTTACCCATGCGTTTTTTTACCTTTTCATTGATATCCCTTTCCAGTTCAGAGACCTCAATCTCACGCTGAATAAGCACGACAACCTTTTCCATCCGCTGAACCAGCGGCTCACACTCCAGAATCTCTTGTTTTTCTTCAGTCTTCAGGGGCAAATGAGCACAGATCACATCCACAAGTTTACTGGAGCTCTCAATATGAGTGACGGATTTCACCACCTCTTTCGGCAGTTTCTTAGTACTTTCACAGAATTCATCAAAGATTTTACGTAACTCGCGATCATAGGCCAGGACCTTACCATCGGTCTCTGCAGCTTCCGGCAGTTCAACCACCTCAACCTGAAAAAAAGTATCACTGGGAACAAAAGAAACGATTCTGGCCCGTTTTTTTCCCTCCACCAACGCCTTGATGGTTCCATCGGGTAACCGCAGAAGCTGCATCACAACTGCCAGGGTGCCCACGGTACTCATCTCTTCCTCAGTCGGTTCATCAACCTTGGAGTCTTTCTGGGTCACCAGAAAAATCTCGGTTCTCTTCTCCATGGCATCTTCCAATGCCAGAATTGATCGCGACCTACCCACAACTAATGGAGCCACCATATGAGGGAAGATAACAATATCACGCAAGGGCATGAGGGGATACAATTTAGTCTCAATTTCTTCCATATCAATTCCTGAACCAAACAAAGGATAAAAAAATGAACTTTCTTAGGAGCCGATACTAAATAACATGGCCATTTATATCAATTCGTTACGGCTCCTTATGCCGCTCCGGTTACTTCAATGACCATGTTATTTTTTACAGCGGCTTATAGCTACTCAGATGACTATTCTTAAAGTTGCGAACTAGCAATTACCCTCTTCAATCTACTATTGAACCAACGGGGGTAATTATATTTTTCTTCAATCAGCCATTCTGCAGTTTTT
The DNA here is from genome assembly GCA_043826415.1 of Pseudomonadota bacterium. Taxonomy (GTDB): domain Bacteria; phylum Desulfobacterota; class Desulfobulbia; order Desulfobulbales; family Desulfocapsaceae; genus UBA2270. Next base: position 10,791 of record JBDRQE010000023.1, on the reverse strand, counting down.
TATCAGCAGCTTTACTATAAAGAATCACAGGATACTCTCCGTCATTAATCACCTGTTCACTGATCACACACTCCTCAACATTCTCCCTGGAGGGTAACTCATACATTACATCAAGCATGGCGGCTTCCAATACCGAACGCAACCCCCTAGCCCCTGACTTTCGTTTCAAGGCCTTCTGAGCAATAGCTGTCACCGCCCCCTCTGTGAAAGAAAGTTTAATTCCCTCCAGCTCAAAAAGTCGCTGATACTGTTTGATAAGGGCATTTTTCGGCTCCCGAAGAATGCGGATAAGATCTTCTTCCACCAACTCTTCCATGGTGGCAATGACTGGTAAACGACCGACAAGCTCAGGGATCAGGCCAAATTTCAAAAGATCCTCGGGCTGAACACTGGCCAACAGCTCACCGACATTCTTTTTGCTTTCGCTGGTCACCTTAGCTCCGAAACCGATTGATTTTTTACCGCCCCGCCGTTTCACAACATTGTCAAGACCAACAAAGGCGCCACCGCAGATAAAGAGGATATTGGTGGTATCAATCTTCACCAGCTCCTGCTGCGGATGTTTTCTGCCCCCCTTCGGTGGAATGGAGGCGACTGTCCCTTCAATGATTTTCAGTAGAGCCTGTTGTACCCCCTCACCGGAGACATCGCGAGTCAGCGAGGGACTGTCTGATTTCCTGGCAATTTTATCAATCTCATCAATATAGATAATACCACTTTCTGCTCGTTCTATATCAAAATCAGCAGCCTGCAGGAGATTAACCAGGATATTTTCAACATCATCTCCAACATACCCAGCCTCAGTCAAGGTGGTAGCGTCGGCCATACAGAAAGGAACATTTAAGATCCTGGCCAGGGTCTGAGCCACCAGGGTTTTGCCACTGCCCGTTGGCCCTATGAGGATAATATTGGACTTTTGTAATTCCACCTGACCATCATCAACAGGGGCCTCTATTCGCTTATAGTGGTTATGGACGGCAACAGAGAGTACTTTTTTAGCAAATTCCTGCCCTATCACATACTCGTTCAGGTGGTCATTAATCTGCATGGGTTTAAGTGCTGCTGGCCTCACCCCATCAGCATGAGCAGCATTACCCCTCTCATCGTCATGGACAATCTCATTGCACAGAGCAATACACTCATCACAGATATAAACATCAGGACCGGCAATCAACTTGGCAACTTCATCCTGGCTCTTTCCACAAAATGAACAATTGGAGAAAATTTCCTTGTTTTTCTTATTGGCCATCTTCCTTTCCCTCGTCAGTATCTTTTCTTTTCAAGAGCACTTCATCAATGATGCCATAACGCATGGCCTCAACCGGACTCATAAAATTATCACGATCAGTATCCAGCTTGATCTTTTTTATCGGATGCCCGGTATGATGAGCCAGAATCCGATTGAGATCATCCCGCATCCGCAGGATCTCTTTGGCATGGATATCAATCTCCGAGGCCTGCCCCTGATACCCGCCCATGGGTTGATGGATCATGATTCTGGAATTGGGCAATCCATATCGTTTTCCTTTGGTACCGGCAGCCAATAGTAAGGCACCCATTGAGGCTGCCTGCCCCATGCACAAGGTGGCAATATCGCATTTCACATACTGCATGGTATCATAAATAGCCAGACCAGCCGTGACCGAGCCTCCAGGAGAATTGATATAAAAGGTTATATCCTTGTCCGGATCATCTGCCTCCAGAAAAAGAAGCTGGGCAACAATAGAACTGGCAACCTCATCCCCCACAGATGATCCTAAAAAAATAATGCGTTCTCTGAGCAAGCGGGAATAAATATCAAAGGCCCGCTCACCCCTCGGACTCTGTTCAACTACCATGGGAACCAGATTCATGCTGCACTCTCCTTAGAAAACACTCCGAAAGAACCAAACTATTTCTGACGATTTCGGAATAATTCCTTATGCCGGTCACGGCTTTTCAATGTTATGATTATTTCAGACTTCGGCTTAAAACAGTTCGACTGCAGCAACCAGTCCTACGGCCATCTGCAGTCGAAAATACTCACCTGACGTTCATTTTTTATCTTTTACAAACTGAATGAAAAAAAACCTGCTATTCCTTTTTTTCAAGCCTCTATACTCTCCGAAGAAACCGGCATAGCATCAGGGGCATCAACCAACTTGGCCTCTGCCCTCAGAAATGCAAGAATTTTCTCATTAAGCAGTTCATTGACAAAGGGAAGGATATCATCGCGACTGCCGCCGAAATATTCCTTTACTTGGGCCACAGGCATATTGTATTGGTCACCGATACGTTTGAATCCTCGATCCATATCCTCATCAGTGACCTTAATCGCTTCAACTTCGGCTATTTTTTTGAGAATAAAATCGCCACGAACCCGTTTTTCCGCAGTCGCCCGGTTGCGCTCAGCCAACTCTTCACGGTTGATACCGGCGGACTCCAGGTCAAGACCATTCTGTTCCAAAGACTTTTCAGTGGACTTGATCATTTCTTCCACTTCGTAGCGAACCAGACGAATAGGAACGGGGAAAGTATGATTTTCAAGAAGTTTATGCATGATGCGATCAGTCAGATCACCATCAGCTTTTTCTTCCTTCTGTTTAACAATACGGTCATGAATAGCGGTTTTCAATTCTGCCAGACTCTTATACTCACTGCCCACATCTTTGGCAAATTCATCATCAAGCTCAGGAAGAAGGCGTTCTTTGACATCTTTCACCTGAACCTTAAAAGTCACCTTTTTACCAGCAAGCACAGGATTTGGATATTTGGAAGGAAACTCAACCTCATGTTTGGCTTCCTCCCCTTTCTGCATACCCACAAGCTTTTCCTCAAATTCAGGACTGATCCTCCCAGAACCTACGTCTACGGAGAAGTTCTCGTTCTTGACTTCTTTCATCGCTTTATCATTATGAAAGCCTTGAAAATCAACAACGGCAACATCCCCTTTCACAATTGACCGATCATCGACAGAACGCAGAGGAGCCATCTCAATCCGCAATGACTCGAGCTCTGCAGCTATCTCTTCATCGCTCACCGCAACCACAGGTTTTTCAACCTCAAGTCCCTTATATGCCTGTAATTCAAACTCTGGTTTGGTATCAATCATAGCCACATAACTAAAAGTGCCATCATCCTTAAAACGTGGTTCACTGATCTCGGGATGAACCACCGGATCGATCTTTTCCTGTTCAATGGCTGAAAAATATGTGTCTTGAACCAGTTTCTCCGCAACCTCAGCTTCCACTTTCTGCTGAAAATTCTTCAGGATAACGGAGCGAGGCACCTTCCCACGCCTGAACCCTTTAAGCTTCACATCTCTCTGCACCTTATCATAGGCATCTTTCAGCTCTTTCTGGACATCATTTTCCGGCAGAGTAATGGTAATTTTTCTTGTAAGATCGGTAATTTTTTCAACAACAACATCCATCGCTAATATCCTTTCAAAAGAGATTATTTCGAAGTTCCCTGAACACTTGAACATTGAATCATATCTGGTGCGAGAGGGGGGACTCGAACCCCCATGCACAAGGCGCTGGTTCCTAAGACCAGTGCGTCTACCAATTTCGCCACCCTCGCAAGACCTTCAAGATCATGAAACAACACAACTGCATTCAACATTTAATTCATAGCCATAGAGCTTTTACTGACAGAATTATACTACTGACAGTGCCAGACGGTTTCCCTATGAATTCATTTTATAGTGTCTTATCTAATAATTCACATCTTTCTGCCAGTCAAGGAAGATTCAACCCGGAACAGAGCAAATGAATGTTCATAATCCAAAAAGTCCAATCATCTTTGACCAGAACCTTACAAACCATCAACAAACTTTGCAGATTCACTTCTTGCCAAATCCAGCATCAGCGACTATTATATTTCGGTTATTTCATGTACCAAAAACTGTTTCTATCTCCTAAATAACAATCATCCACCTCGGAGAAAATCAATGCATTATAAACAAGCCGCAACAGGCTGTGCTCTGCTTCTGGCATCTCTTTTTGCCGGACAGGCCATGGCCACGACAGAGACGCCACCTTCCAAGATAGACTGGAGCGTTGATAAATCCTGGGATCTTCCAGCAAAACCTCTGGACATAGTTTATTCCCTCGACGGAAAACGGGTTTTCATCCTGACAGAGCAGCAGGCTGTACTTGTCTACGACAATCTGGGAGAGTTGACCGGCTCTATTCCCGTAGATAAAGGGGTATCAGCCATTGACATCGCCCCGCGCGGAGAAAAGCTCTTCCTTATCAACCAGGAGGCCAAGACTTTTTCCGACGTTTCTATTGATTTTATCACTGACATCAATACCGTCGGTTCCCCTTTTCTTGGTCTGGCCAAGGCCCCGGTAACCATCGCAGTCTTTACTGATTTTCAATGCCCTTATTGCAGCAAAATATCGCCGATTTTCGAGCAGGTGCTCGAAAAAAATCCTGATACCGTAAAAATTGTCCTGAAAAATCTGCCGCTGGGGATGCATCAATTTGCTGATCCCGCTGCCCGTGCTGCACTTGCCGCCGGCGAACAAGGTAAATTTTGGGAATTCCATGACGCTCTCTTTGCCTTGCCCACTCTCAATATTCCTCTCAATGATAAAGCCATCGAAGATATTGCCATAAGACTTGGGCTTAAGATGGATCAATTCAAAAGCGACATGGTTTCTCCCAAGATCAGACAAAAACTTGATCAGGATATCATGGATGCTCAAAAAGCAGGGGTAACCGGCACACCATCAATCTTTGTCAATGGCCATCCCTTACGGGAGCGCACCCTTGAAGGTTTTCAGCAAAAAATAGATGCAGCCCTTGGCAAAACAGCACAAAAATAATACGGCTCTCCAGCCTCTCAACAAAGATCTCGATTTTGCGGATAATGCTATCACCGCCGTCCTTTTCGGCGATCTTAACAAAAACTTGCAAACCGTGGAAAAATGCTGCGGGGTCACAATCCATGTCCGAGGCAACGGGGTACATATCACCGGCCTTGGACATGAAGTGGATCTGGCTGCTGAACTGCTGGAACAGTTTTACGGACTGATTCGCAAGGGGCTGAAAGTCTTTTCATCCGACTTTGCCTTTGGCCTGCGGGTTCTTGAGTCAACTCCCCATGCAAGACTTGACAAGATCTTTCTTGATAAGGTTTACATTACCACCCAGAATCGGATTATTTCGCCTAAGACCGATAACCAGAAAAATTATATCGACGCCATCCGCGCCAACGACATTGCCTTCGGCATCGGCCCGGCAGGCACTGGTAAAACCTATCTGGCAGTGGCCATGGCAGTTTCCGCCTTAACCAATGGCCAGGTACGCTCCATCATCCTGACCAGACCGGCAGTTGAGGCCGGGGAAAAACTTGGCTTCCTTCCCGGTGATCTGGCCCAGAAGGTCAACCCCTACCTCAGACCTTTACATGATGCCCTAAGTGACATGCTGGGCCCGGAAAAAAGCGCCGCCTTGATCGAACAAGGGATCATCGAGATTGCCCCTTTGGCCTTCATGCGTGGCCGCACGCTGAGTAATGCCTTTATCATCCTTGACGAGGCCCAGAATACCACCCGTGAACAGATGAAGATGTTTCTGACCCGGATCGGCTTTGACTCCCAGGCCGTTATCACCGGCGACATCACCCAGGTGGATCTGCCGCTTCCCAAACAATCTGGACTTCTTGAGGCCAGAAGAATCCTCAACAATATTGAGGGGATTGCCTTCTGCCCCTTTACCCAGGCAGATGTAGTGCGCCACCCATTGGTTCAGAAGATTATTACTGCCTATGAAAAAAAAGTAAAAACCAAGGAGGAGGCAGACGATTCACATTCTGCCATCATCAGCCGGCAACATCATTAAATCATCTCCCTGCATTGCAGTAACTATTCACACCTTCAAGACTTATGGCCGTTGACCTCTCTTTTCATTACACTTGCCAAAACTGTCGTATAAACAGCCGCCTCCTGCAGCGACGCGCTTGCGCCCTTCTGCGAGAATGCCGGGTTGCCGACTATAACCTCAGTATCCTTCTGGTGGACGATCAGGAAATCAGCTGGTTAAACGATCACTACCGGCACAAAAGCGGACCAACCAATGTTCTGTCTTTTCCCTTTTCCGACGGGGCAGACAGCTCTTTGTCCATGCTGCCGGTCAAAGAATTGGGCGATATCGTCATCTCGGTCGACACCGCCCTGCGTGAATCCAACGAATTCCAACAATCTCTGCATGACCGGCTCACCTGGCTCATCACCCATGGACTCCTTCATCTGCTTGGTTACGACCACGAGTTGTCAGATGCAGATGCCATTTGCATGCAGAAAAAAGAACAGGAACTACTCAACAGACTACAACACTCCAGGAGCACTGCCATGACCCATCTTGCCATTAATGTCGATCATATTGCCACCATCCGTCAAGCCCGGGGAGGTGTTGAGCCTGACCCGGTTACAGCGGCTGCTATCTGCGAAATGGCCGGGGCTACAGGCATCGTCGTCCATCTCCGGGAAGACAGACGGCATATCCAGGACCGAGACGTGAGATTACTCCGGGAAACGATCAAGACCAAGCTCAACCTTGAGATGGGTGCCAATAAGGAGATCATCGCCATTGCCCTTGATCTAAAACCAGATATGGTGACACTGGTCCCGGAAAAACGACAGGAACTGACCACTGAGGGTGGCCTCGATGTGGCCTCACAGAAAAAGATGCTGGCTAAGACCATCGACAAGATGCGCAAGGCAGGAATTCCAGTCTCTCTTTTTGTCGATCCTGATTCCAGACAGATCAAGGCCGCCCATGAGATCGGGGCCACCTTTGTAGAGATCCATACTGGTCGCTACTGTGACGCCAGCAGTGAAAAATTACGCGAACAGGAATTCAAGACCATCGCTGCAATAGCCGAAGAGGCCTACCAGATAGGCCTGCGAGTCTACGCCGGACATGGTTTGAACTACCAGACCACCGCCAGGATCGCCGCCCTCGACACCATTGAAGAACTGTCCATCGGTCACGCCATTATCGCCAGGGCAGCCTTCACCGGACTTGACAAGGCGGTTCGTGACATGCTGGCCATTGTTCAGGAAGCAAACAAAATCAATTAAACCGCTGTAAAAAAATAAAATGTCCATTGAAGTACCGGAACGGCAAAAGGAGTCATAACGAAATTGATATCAATGCCCATGTTATTTCGTAACGGCTCATTATTTCCGTTTTTTGGTGTTTCTTCAATGCAGTGGCTAATGCTGATTACATCTTCCTGGGATCGAAGGTCTCACGCAGTGCCTCGCCGATAAAAATCAACAACACCAAAGTGCCCACCAGTAGAGTAAAGGTGGATAAGGAAAGCCACCAGGCATCAATATTGGCCTTTCCCTGGGCCAGCAGTTCACCCAGGCTGGGAGTGGAAGGAGGCACGCCAAGGCCAAGGAAATCGAGACTGGTCAGGGCCAGAATCGAAGCCGACATCCTGAAAGGAAGAAATGTGATGACTGGTGTCATACCATTCGGCAAGAGATGGCGAACCATGATTGTGACATTGGAAACCCCGAGAGCCTTGGCCGCCTTCACATACTCCATGTTCCGCCCTTTAAGAAATTCAGCACGAACATAGTCTGAAAGTCCCATCCAGCTGAAGAGTGAAAGCAGAATCAGCAGCAGCAGAACGCTCGGTTTAAAAATTGAAGCAAAGATAATCAGTAGATAAAGTTCAGGCATGGCGCTCCACACCTCAATGAAGCGCTGGAAAAGAAGATCCGTCCTCCCACCGAAAAATCCCTGGATTGCCCCGGTGATAATACCTACCAAGGTGCCAACCAGGGTCAGGGCGAAACCAAACAACACGCTCAGCCTGAAGCCATAAAGCAATCGGGCAAAGACATCCCTTCCACGATCATCTGTACCCAGGATATTCTCCCGGGTCGGTGGCGAAGGCACAGGACCGTCTATTGCCAGATTGATGGTATTGAAACTATGTCTATTAAACGCGAAAAAGGCACGATTTCCACCGCTGGTAATCCGCTCCAGGATATAAGGGTCTTTATAATCCGCTTCAGTCTCAAAATCCCCACCAAAAACCTTTTCTGAATACTTATGCAGCAGTGGGAAATAAGAATCTCCATTATAAACAACCAATAGCGGCACATCATTACTGAGTAACTCGGCACCAAGACTGAGCATAAAGAATAGACTAAAGAGTACAAGGCTTACATAGCCACGACGGTTCCTTTTAAACCTTCGCCAACGCCTAATCCATAAACGCGCTTCCCGTTGGCTACGCTCTAGCCCCTGAGACAGATCTTTGTCCTTCATGTTACTCAACACTCTCAAAACTTATCCTGGGATCCACAAATAAATAACTGAGGTCTGACAGCAGGCGGGAGATGAGACCAACAATGGTGAAAAAATAAAGAGTTCCCAATACCACCGGATAATCTCGGTTCAGAACAGATTGATAAGCAAGAAGCCCCATGCCATCGAGAGAGAAAATCGTCTCGATCAGAAGACTTCCAGTAAAAAAGGCAGCGATAAAATAACCAGGAAATCCGGTTATAATGGGAATAATTGCATTTCTGAAGACATGTTTATACAAGACCTGTTGCTCACTTAAACCTTTAGCACGGGCAGTGAGCACATACTGTTTCCGGATTTCCTCAAGAAATGAATTTTTAGTCAGCATGGTCATCACTGCCAAACTGCCGACGGCACTGGCAGTGATGGGAAGGACCATATGCCAGAGATAATCAGTAATTTTACCCACAAGGCCCAGTTGTGACCAGTTATCAGACACCAACCCGCGTAAGGGAAAGATACTCCAGAAGCTTCCACCGCCAAACAGAACAATGAGGGCAATGGCCAACACAAAACCAGGGATCGCATAGCCTATCAGAATAGCGGTTGAGCTGAGGATATCAAATCTCGAACCATCACGTACTGCTTTGGCGATTCCCAAAGGAATACACACCCCATAGACAATAAAAAAACTCCAAAAACCAAGAGACATGGAAACCGGCATCCTGGAGATTACCAGTTGGGCCACACTTGTGTGATAGTAGTACGATGAACCGAAATCAAAAACCAGATAATCTTTCATCATAGCCAAAAATCGTTCAAGAGGCGGCTTGTCAAATCCATACAATTGCTTCAACTTTGCCACCTTCTGTTGATCTAGTCCGGAATCACCCCGATACATGGAAGAGGTGACAGCACCAACTTCACTTGCCCCCCCGCCATGTCCTTCGATCTGGGCAACTAATCTTTCAACAGGTCCTCCAGGGACAAATTGTGTAACCGTAAAAGTAATAAGCATTACCCCGAACAAAGTTGGGATCATGAGCCCTATGCGTTTCAAGATATAATAAAACATACCTGATTCCTGTAACATCTCGCTGACAAGCAGCAATGAAAGTTAATTCATAAACGACAGACAAAAAGAGAACAGCATGTAAAATGGAATTTCTCTTGTTTTTTTTTCACCATTATGTCTTGGTACATAGATAAAAAAATCAAGGAGGAAAGTCCTTCATATTTAAACTGATTCCGCCATAACTTCGCAATGATTACCAAGCAAGAAGAGCTACAGGACCTTATCCGCAGGGCAAGAGGAGTTAATGCCGTTGCCCTGGACACAGAATTTGTATGGGAACGCACCTATTACCCTAAACTGGGCCTCATTCAGCTGGCCCTCTCCAATGAAGAATGTTTTCTCATTGACCCATGTACCCTGACCGATCTTTCTCCCTTAGGAGAATTACTCGGAGATCCGGCGGTTGTCAAAATATTTCATGATGCCCCTCAGGATCTCTCTATTTTGTACCACGCCACTGGTGTTTTACCCAAGAGCATCTTTGATACCAGGCTGGCCGCGGGGTTTGCGGGACTCTCTTCAACGATTTCACTTGGAAATCTGATTAATGAACTATTAGATATCGACCTGCCAAAGACAGAGACCAGGACTAACTGGTTACGAAGACCGCTTCATCAAAAACAAATTGAATATGCCCTTGATGACGTTCGTTACTTACGGGCAATAAGAGTCTTACTCCTCTCGCGCATTTTAACCCACACAGTCAAAAGCTGGCTCCAGGAAGAACTGGACCGATACGACGCCCCCGACTTCTACAAACCACCAGGCGATGAAAAACGGTACCTGAAGATCAAAGGTGCCGGCAATTTGAGCCGTCAGTCCTTGGCCTCGTTACAGCAGTTGGCAACCTGGCGTGAACAGGAAGCACGTAACCAGAACCGTCCACGTGGACATATTATAACTGACCAGGCCCTGCTTCTACTGGCTGCTAAACAAATTCAGAGCACTGAAGAGATGGCGCTATACGGAATTATGACGAAAAATACTATTGAGCAGTATGGACAGCAACTCATCACCCTCATCAAAGAGGGGCTACTTTGCCAAGAAAATAACTGTCCACCGTCACTCCGGAAGAATAAACTTAGTAAAAATGAACAAGATAAATTAAAAAAACTTCAGGAGTACATCACCCTGAAAAGCGATGTTCATGGCCTTGATCCTAGCCTGATCAGTAATACTTCCGAGTTGCGGGTCCTAATACAAAGGCAAAATCACAATGAGCATACCCATCCCAAAAGATTGAAAAACGGATGGCGAAAAGGATTCCTGGCTGAAATGCTGTGAGCTATATTGCAAGAACGGAGCCATTGATTCTCGTTCCGGTACGTAATCCATATCGCCAGACGCAGAAAAGCCCCAATCAGAGAACTGATTGGGGCTTAATATATAAAAGATTCGGCGGCGTCCTACTCTCCCACATAGTCACCCATGCAGTACCATCGGCGCAGAAGAGCTTAA
>JBDRQE010000022.1:0-16668 GCA_043826415.1 Pseudomonadota bacterium | reverse complement strand
TAACAGTGGCCTCATATACAAACGGTTCGACTCGCACCGGAACAATAACCATAGCTGGTTCTTCCTTTACAATTAGTCAGTCAGCCGCAAGCTGCTAGTATTCAATATCCCCGACAAGTACGGCTATTACATCCCCAGGTGGGACTCGGAGTGTGAGTGTCACGGCGGCGACGGGCTGTGCGTGGACAGCGAGCAGCAGCCTGGGTTGGGCAGGTGTTTCTCCTGGTAGTGGGAGCGGTAACGGCACTGTATCGGTAACAGTGGCCTCAAATACAACAGGTTCTCCTCGCACCGGAACAATAACCATAGCAGGTTCTTCCTTTACAATTAGTCAGTCAGCCGCAAGCTGCTCGTATTCAATATCTCCGACGAGTACGGCTATTACATCCCCAGGTGGGATTCGGAGTGTGAGTGTCACGGCGGCGACGGGCTGTGCGTGGACAGCGAGCAGCAGCCTGGGTTGGGCGAGTGTGTCTCCGAGCAGCGGCAGTGGCAATGGAACCGTGACAGTAACAGTGGCACCAAATCCAACCAGTTCGACTCGCAGTGGTTCTGTCAATATAACCAATCAGACTTATTCAATATCACAATCAGCTAATAGTAATGGGGTGCTCGCGCTATCTAATGGTGTTCCTGTTGGCGGAATTCAATTATCTCAGGGAGAGATGATTGATTATTATATTGATGTTCCTGCAAATGTGAATTCATTGCATATTCAGATATGGGGTGGATTGACCGGGGAAGATGCGGATGTTTATGTCAAATACGGTAATATACCAACAAGGTCGGTTTATGATTATGGTTCTTGGTTTGTTGGAAATGATGAAGATATTTTAATTCAACACCCTCAGAAGGGTGGATGGTATATATCTTTGCATGGATACGCAGCAGCGTCAAATGTAACATTAAAGGTTCAGTATTCTACCTTTAACTGGAACTTGTTCATGCCGGCAATTCTACATTCAAATGTCCTTGGTCAGTGAGTGGAAGTTTCTTATTTGTAGTTGAGAATCTAGTAAAGGCGGTGGCGAAGGTTTTCTTTGAAATTTGGAGAAGATCTTTGCCGTCGCTTGTTCGTTAAGAGGCATTGTCTGTGATTCCCAGTTACTTCTCAGAAGATCTCATTTGTCCATGTCTCCGATACACAAGCCTCCTATAATCCCGACTTGGGTGATCCCAGTCCGCTGGCCAGGGTTCGTGGATTGTGTAAAAAAGACGTGGTGATTCATGTTGTAGCGGTAATGAATGAGGAATCTGTATCAAAAAAAAAGATGGCGAAACCATCCCTCAGAGCTTGCCAGAGAAACACGGCAACACTGAAAATGAGTCATTCCCAAACTGGAATCAACCTGCAAGCTGTATTTCCTGGAGAAGATGATTCTTCCCTGCCGTGCAGTAGATCTTCCCGTCCAGGTCATCGGGGCCGGGGGCGGCAACGTTCAGGTAGCGTAAACGTTTCAGTTCCCGACGTCCGTGAGTGACGGTGTCAAGGATCAGGCCGCAGGCCAGGCTGAGACAGGCAAGGAGCATGATGCCGGTGGCGAGGATGGCTGTGGGAAAGCGCGGCACCAATCCGGTCTGGGCATAGGTGAGCAGGACAGGGGTGGCCAGGCCGAGGGAGAGGACGGCCAGCAGGCCAAAAAGAATGGTGAAAAAGATCAGCGGCCGTTCCTTTTTGAAGAGGGTAAGGATGGTCAGCAGGATACGGTAGCCATCTCGGTAGGTGCTCAGTTTACTCTCCGATCCTGCCGGCCGGGAACCATAAGGGGTAACCATTTCGGCGATGGGCATCTTCAGTTCCAGGGCATGGATGGTGAGCTCTGTTTCGGTCTCAAAACCCTGGGCCAGGGCCGGAAAGGATTTAACGAAGCGGCGCGACATGACCCGATAGCCGGAGAGCATGTCGGTGAGCTGGCGACCGAAGATCAGGGACATGAAACCGGTGAGCAGATGATTGCCGAACTGATGCCCCCGCCGGAAGGAGGCATCTCCTTCGTGGGCGGTGAGGCGGGTGCCCACCACCATGTCGAGCTGCTCGGCCAGCAACTTGTTGATCATCTCCGGAGCACTGGCGGCATGGTATGTGCTGTCACCATCCACCAGCACATAGATATCGGCCTCGATATCGGAAAACATCCTCCGCATCACATTGCCCTTGCCCTGATATTTTTCACGGCGGACAACGGCGCCCACCTCTGTCGCCTTTCTGATCGTCTCATCCGCTGAGTTGTTGTCATAGACATAGATTGTTGCTGCCGGCAGAGCGGCCCGGAAGTCCCGTACCACCTGGGCCACGGTTTTTTCCTCATTGTAACAGGGGATCAGCACGGCGATACTTGGGAAAAATGGGATGGGGGCGGGATGGGTCATTTTGGGTTCCTCTCGTTTTGGGTGTACGAATCCATGGGGCTGACAGTACAGAAATAAAGGGGATCTTTGAGGTGTTCCTCAATATGCGGTCGTAACTGGCGGCAGCTGTCCGCTTCTATCTGCAGGTTGAAGTGTTGCAGGGCGGCCCGGCTCCTTGTATCCTCATAGGAACGATAGAGGACGTGGAGCGGGCCCTGATGCTCGCTGATTATCTGTTGCATGCGCAGGTCAAGACCGTTTGGGGTGTCCGATGGGCCGGTAAAATAGCTCTCGACCCTGACAAAGCGAACTGCCGGCGGGAAAAAGGGGATGACATAGGCGGATGGCTCTACACCGGTCATGATCACCAGGGTCCTGGCCGGGTCAGTCAGGGGCGGGGGGTGAACGCCGAAATAGTCTGTGCTCCAGGATACCCGTCCCCAGTTTCCTGGTTTCAGGGTGATAAGCCAGAGGAGCAGGCAGACGAGAACGGTTGTGTGGCGGACAATCTGCTGCAGGGGAAAACGGTCAATCAGCATCCAGATTGCCAGTGGGGCCAGCATCTCCAGGGGGAGAAGATAGCGATAGATGGCGAAGAGCTTCAGCCAGACCAGGTAGGAGACGACGATGGCACTCAGGAGAAAAAATTGTTTGTGTCGGGTAATCCCGGACCGGGGCTGAGAGGGGGTGAGCGGTCCGAACAGGGCAAAAAAGAAGGTGGTGAGCGCAATGATGATGAGCAGGACAAAGCGCAGGTCGCGGAAAGCAATCTCCCCCACACGAAAAGGATTCAGGACCATCAAGAAGGGGAGAAAGATCGATTCGCGCAGGCTTGGCGGCAGAAAATGGGTGTCGCGGTAGTGGGCGACGGCCCCCATGGGTGAGCGGAAAAAGTCGTTAAAATAGGGAAAGAGCGGGTTGCCATAGTGAACCCAGAGTTCATACATCCAGAAGCCGCCGGTGAGGGCGATGCCGGTGAGGACGCCGATGCCGAAACAGAAGGCCGGCATGATCCGGCGGCCGAAGGAAACCGGCAGGAGGAGAAAGGCCGCACACCAGCCGACGGCAAAGACGGCGGAGGGTTGTTTCAGCCCCGGAGCCAGACCGGTCAGGAGGCCGGCACCGGCAACAATCAGCCAGGTCGTGATATTGCCATGCTTGATCAGGCGCTGATAATTGGCCAGGAGAATCCACAGACTGCAGAAGAGAGGCAGGCTGATCAGATTGTCGCCGAAGGTGGTGCCTAGTTCGGCCAGGGTACCGGCCCCAAGTAAACCGAGGAACGCGGCCAGATAATAGTGCCAGGTCGGGTATTCATTCTCGTCTCCCATGACCTGGCGTCCAATCTCGATCAGGATGGGAAAGTTCAATCCCTGCAGCGCACCGAGCAGAAACCCGGTCAGCATGGGAGGCAGGGTTATTGCTGCTTTGTAAAAGGGGATGTGCAGGAGGGGGTTGTAGAAATTGGCCACCTGGGCCGGGACCATGTCGAAATCGATCCGGTTGTGGAGAAAGGCAAAGGGATTGTAGAGATGATAATTGCGCAGGTCCCAATTGGCGTCCTGGCCGAGGACAAGGGCGAGCAGGCCGAAAAAAAGAGGACCGGCGAACCAGGGAAAAAGACGGGCGGGAGGGTGTGGATGATGAAAAAATGTCATTATAGCCGCGAAAGAATCAGTTTAGTATGAGAGAAATGAGGGAAGAAGTCTTGTACAGACAGCTGTACAACCTTGCTCCTTCTTGTCGATTCTCTCTCTTTACCGTCTGCGTGTTACGGCGTGATTTTTTTCTGGTTAGAAGATGGTTTGGGAGAGGAGTGGACGCACCAATGTTTTTGAGATACCTCCATGGGTTGCTTCTTGTTCAGAGTGATTCTGCGATCTTTTCTCTTTTGTTTTCTGCGGGACGGGTGACGCGGACAAAAATCGGATTGGAATAGAACCAGAGGTCGGCATAGGCCTTGTCCTGGTTGTTGGGCCGCAAAAGTTCATCGATGAGTGGATTTCCCTCTGCATCCGTTTCATTGGCAACACTCCGGCCGAGATTGGTGCCCCGCAGACGGAAATACATGTCACGATCCAGGTGCGGCAGCTGATAGACGATGCCCTGCCACCTCTTCTCGTCAGCTGATCCTTCCCCTCTCACCCCGCTAGCTTCTTCTTTCCACTCTTTGCGGGTAAAGGATGCCACGACCCGGCTGCTTGGATTGTCTTCTCTCTCATAGGCGGGATTGGGTGTCACTCCGTCGGCAAGCACACGGGGCTCTTTTCCCGTGACCGCGCCTGCGATCAGGTCGATGTGATCCACGGCCACTGCGTCCCCGTTGTTATTTGCGGACGGAGTCCGGAAGCGGATGACCGCCTGCGGTTCACATGCCCGGACCGCCTCCAGCGTTCCACCCATCCAGGCTTCTGTCACTGTTGCTGTTGGTTGCTCTATTCCATCCCCTTCTCTGCTCATTTCCTCTTCCTGTTGCCGGCAGCGGATGGAAAACTCCAGCCCGTCGATAAGGTCGCCATGGACGATGAAGGAGTTACCGGAACGCAAGCCAGCCACAAGCTCTTCTGCGGAATAGTGGCCATCATGGTCCAGGTCCCGCACAAATGTATGGTTCTTCGCATATTCACCGGGCCAGAAATCATGTTTTGTCGTATGGAAGTCAGAATTGACAAAGACGAAAAAACGGCGGCCTTCACCCAGAAGGGCATCCCAGATTCCTCCGATTCCGGCCACCATATAATCCGCACCGCCATAGGTGCGCGCCCGGTAGCTGACATCATCACCGGCGCTGTCTTTGAATGGCCCACCATCATAATGACCGCGCCGGGCCGCCTTCTGATGGCCGGGCATGCCCTCAAAGCCAAAGGCCACATTAGGGGCCGCGTCATTAAAATCACGGATGGCGCCGATGGTGTAATTCTGCCAGCGTGACGGGTGATTGATCAGAAAGTAACTGTTCTGCGGATAATGCTGATCCAGCCATCTGACCCCTGCCATTGCCTTGGCATGATTGTTTTCGACTATCTTGCCGCTTGTCCCGAGCAGGTCGTCGGCGGTAGTTCCCGTGTCCTTGTCGTCAAAGAGATATTCATGCCGGGCAATGGCCAGCCCTCCTTCTTCGCCCGGGCCGACGATGGCGACACTGGCATGATCATGGCCCGGCACATTCCATTCATAGCCCTGGAGAATGAGTTTGTCCGGCCGGGTTGTTCGGGCCTGGTTGAGCAGGGGGTAGGAATATTGCCACAATGACTGCCAGCGCCACATCTTTCCCGGCGGAGGGGAGCCGAGGAACTCGGTGTCTGCGGGCCAGGATTGTCCCTGGGAATTGCGGCCGAATGATCCGCCATGTTCGGAAGTGGCGATCCAGTCAAGACCGAACTGAAATCCACGGCTAAAAAGCTGCTCCGGGTCATGACTGCCATCGGTGAGAAAGGTGTGGTTATGAAAATCTCCGGCCAGCCGGCGGCCCTCCCCGGCCGCCGCTGAATAAGTCGTCGTTTTTTGTCGCTGCTCATCGCGGGCAGTCGATTGCTGCGCCTGACAGGCACCGAGGATCAACGTCAGATAAAGAGCGCAGGCAAGTTTCTTCCCCATAACAGTTACTATCCCCTCCATCATTCTCCCTCCAGCTTGAGTAGTCGTGCACTGTGTTTCACCTTCTTCCTTCCGGCCGCCAAGGGGTAAGAGAGCGGAACACCGGAATGGTAACACCATAGCACATTCATTTTACTGGAAAAGGAAAAATGTTATAACATATCAAATTTTAACAATAATTTCATCATAGGCTAATATTTTCTGGCCATAAGAGAAGAACGACTGATCCCCTGAGGAACCATCTGTAGCCCTATCTCTTTTCTCGAAGGAGGCCCTGATGAATAAAAAGGCTGTCTGTAAAGCGTTACGCTCCGTTTGCCCTGCTCACGAGAGATGCTCATCGTTCAACTCTGTATTTTTCTTTTTCCCTCCTTTCCACCTCTGTCTGCTGCTTGTCGTGTTTTTTGCAACGTCTTCGGTCAGTTGGGCGGATGGATCGATCATTCCCGCGTCCCGCTGGCCTGTCTGTGATCCTGGCGTCATTTCTCAGAAGATCTCCTTTGTCCATGTCTCCGATACCCATGCCTCCTATAATCCCGACCCGGATGGTTCCAGCCCGCTGGCCAGGATCCGGGGTTTGGTTGAAGAGGTGAAAAGGGAAAATCCTTATACCCTTTTCACCGATGCCGGTGATGATTACGAAAAAGGATCCATTGCCGAGCAGCTCTCCCATGGGCGCACCACCCGGCAGGTGGTGCAGGCCATGCACTATGATATCCGCACTCTCGGCAATCATGATTTCGCCTGGGGGCTGGAGGAACTCTTGGACTTCAGTCATGATCCGACCGCACTGGTGCTGGCCGGCAACACAAAAATAACGAGGGAGGTCTTGCAAAGACAAGGGTTGCAGGAGCCTGGCTGGGTTGATTATGCGCAACTGACGGTGGGTTGCGTCAAGATCGGAGTCTTCGGGCTGGTCTCCAAGCCATGGACTGAAAACGGCGAACAGTACGATGGTCCCTGGTATCGTCAGCATCCGGAACTGCAATCGAATTTTAATCATGTGGTCCTTGCCCGGGAGATCATTGCCAGACATCGACCGGAAGTTGACCTGCTGGTGCTGGTCAGTCATCTTGGAATCTATGACGATGTTCATCTGGCAGAAGAGACCGAGGGTATTGACATTATCCTCGGCGGTCACACCCATACCACCATGACCGAACCTCGCCGGATCGGAAATACCACGATCATCCATGCCGGCTCCTATGGTGAGCATATCGGCCGCTATGACCTGGTGTACGATCTCGACGGACGCCGGATAGCGGCAGGCCATTTCGAGCTGGTTGCCAATAACCGGGAATCAGTACCCGTTGACGAAGAAACCGACCTGGCAATAAAGAAAATAATCAGGCCTTATCAGGAGGCGATCTCTGCGGAATTTGTGAGAATCAATCAGGAACAGAGCAAAAAAGATATGGCGCGTATTGCGGCCCGAGCCACGGTTGAAACAGGGAGGAGTGATGCGGCCTTTGTCAATCCGCAATCGGCTTGGAAAAAAGGATTGCCCGGAGGTCTGACCCGGCAGGATATCCTGGATATCTTTCCGGTGGAACGCGAACCAGCCGGAGAGCCGGGGCTGAGCAGTCTCTATCTGGTCTCGGGAACGGGTGCCGATTTACTCCAAATCAGGACTGCATTGCCTGATTTTGCCTATTGGGGTCCGGTAAATATTCATCCGGCAGCGATCTATACCATTGCTCTTCCCAAGGCACAGGCCCTGGGGCAACAAAAATATTTTGGCCGGGAAATCAGTCCGGAAGTTCCCGGCTCTGCTGGTGAGTTATGGGAGGCTGTGGTCGACTATGGACGTGACCAGAGCCGGGTCAATCTTTCCCTCGATGAAAGAGGTGAAAACAGGAATCGTGGGCTGATAGCTGCCATATTTGACCGCCGCTAAGGTGCCGCTCTCCGCCTCATATGATCCTTGCAATCTCCGGGTGGGTGATATAAATACCCTCTGTTATCTATGATGTTTTTGGGTCGGGAGGTTAAGTGGGTTGTTGATGCAATCCATGGCCGGCAGTATCGGCAACCTGGAGTTTTTTGCTGGAAACTATTTGTTGAGAGAGTGGCTGTGATGAATGAGAAGACGATGAATGATGATCTTGCGGTGTCCGCAGTGCTGTGGAATCTTGGCGATCTTTATCAGCATGAGGACGACCCGGCTCTGGCTGCGGATATGCAGTGGTGTGAGCAGGAGGCCCGAGAGTTGCGGGGCCTCTTCCGTGGCCGGGTGGCAACGCTGAATGGTTCTGAACTGCTTGGGTTGGTCGTCCGTCTTGAGGCCCTTGACTGCCGGATCAGTCGTCTGGGCACCTTTGCCTTTCTTAATTTTACCACCCGCATGGAAGACAGCAGGGCCGGCGCCTTGAATCAACTGATGGAGGAACTGGCCAGTCTCTGTAAAAAAGACGTGGTCTTTTTTGAGCTGGAGTGGAATGCCATACCATCTGAGAGTGCGCTCCCTTTGCTTGCGACCCCTGAGCTTGCCGGCTATAAACACTACCTGCAGGCCCTGCGCCGCTACCTGCCGCATCAGCTTTCGGAGAACGAGGAGTCGTTGCTGATCGAATATGCGCCGGTGGGCAGAAGCGCCTGGAATACCCTCTTTGACAAGGTTCTCAGCACTCTCCGTTTCGGTGTTCGGCAGCGGACCGAAGAAGAGGTGTTGACGGATCTCTATGATCAGGACCGCGAGGTGAGAAGGCAGGCGGCAGCGGAGCTCACGGCCGGGCTGCAGTCCCAGAAGCATATCCTGACCCATATCTTCAACACCCTGGCCGCCGACAAGATGATTGATGACCGCTTGCGCCGCCATGCGAGCTGGGTGCATGCCATGAATCTGGAGAATGAGTTGGCGGACAGAACCGTGGAGACCCTGGTGCAGGCCGTGACCAGCCGCTATGATATCGTCCAGCGCTATTACCGGGTGAAAAAAGAGCTGCTGCAGCTGGACGAACTCACCGACTATGACCGCTATGCCCCTTTGCCCGCGCTGCCCGCACAGCGAATAGGTTGGGATGAATGCAGATCCATGGTCCTGGATTCCTTTGCGGCCTTTTCCCCGGAACTGGCCGCCGTTGCCGAGCGATTTTTCGCCGAAAGCTGGATTCACGCCCCGGTGAGTCACGGCAAACGGGGCGGGGCCTTTGCCCATCCCTGTGTGCCGGAGGTGCATCCGTATGTCATGGTCAATTATACCGGCACCCTCAATGATGTCTCCACCGTGGCCCATGAACTCGGGCACGGTGTTCATCAGGTGCTGGCGGCCAGGCGGGGACACTTCAACAGCGACACCCCCCTGGTGCTGGCAGAGACGGCCTCGGTCTTTGCCGAGCTGTTGATCTTTCAGAGCCAGCTCGCTCTGCTTGCCGATCCGGCCCAGAGGCGGGCCTTTATCTGCCGGAAACTGGAGTCGATCTTTGCCACGGTCTTCCGGCAGACGGCCATGAATCGTTTTGAAAAGCAGATGCATGAGGCCAGGCGCGAGCAGGGCGAGTTGAGTCCAGAGCTCCTGAGTGAATACTGGCTGCAGACCCAACGGCAGATGTTTGGTGATTCGGTGACCCTGCGGCCGGATTACGGCATCTGGTGGTCGTATATCCCGCATTTTCTCTCCACTCCCGGTTATGTCTATTCCTATGCCTTCGGCGAGTTGCTGGTACTGGCCCTCTATGGTCTCTATCAGCAGCAGGGCGATGCCTTTGTCAGCCTCTACACCGAACTGCTGGCCGCCGGCGGTTCGGCCTCGCCCTATGAACTGGTCAGACCCTTCGGTATTGATCTTGATGATTCTGACTTCTGGTTGCAGGGCCTGAAGGTCATAGACCAGATGCTGCAGCAGGTGGAAGATGTCTCTGCCGGCCAGCAGTAACGGCGGTCGGGAACGACCATGAACGGCCGGCACGCCGTTGATCTTGCCTTCATGCAGCTTGCCCTGGAGCAGGCCAAGCAGGCGGCGGCCAGAGGGGAGGTGCCGGTGGGTGCGGTCATCACGCATGGCGAGACCCTGCTGGCCGCCGCCGCCAATCGGCCTATCGCCGGCAACGATCCGACTGCCCACGCCGAGATCCTGGCTATCCGGGCGGCAGCCGAAAAAATCGGTAATTACCGGCTGCTGGACACCACCCTCTATGTCACCCTGGAACCGTGCATCATGTGCATGGGTGCCATTCTCCATGCCCGTATCCAGCGGCTGGTCTTTGGCGCCTTGGATCCTAAGACCGGGGCGGCCCAGTCCCGCTATACCATCGGCGGTGACGGCCTCCTGAATCATTGTCTGGACATTGAAGGTGGTCTTCTCGGCGATGAATCTTCCCGTCTCTTAAAAGACTTTTTTAAAGAGAGGCGAGGGGGCAAGAAGGTTGGAGAAGGGTTGATAGCCCCTTTTTTCGCCGAGGAATGACTTTTTAGTTGCGAAAATCCAGCCCACCGTTTACATATATTGTCCTTGTGTTCTTCATCAACATAACTTTTCAAGGTTTTTGATGAAGGATGTCGTTTCGAGCATTTTTGTTGTGGAGAGGTGACCGAGTGGTTTAAGGTGCACGCCTGGAACGCGTGTGTACGCAAGTACCGTGAGTTCGAATCTCACCTTCTCCGCCATTTATAAAATCCCCGTTGAAATGATTCATTTCAACGGGGATTTCTGTTTTTATTGCCCCTGTTTTTGTAATATGTTCATGGGGGGGGCATAAACTGTTATGAGCTGCAGGAGAGCATTGAGCAGCCGGGGCGGTTACGGGCCCATTCCGGCCGTTTGCAGAAAAAATGTTCCCGACTCGGCTGTTCATCGTAGGGGTGGCGGACGAGGTCGAGGAGTTCATGCACCATGGAGAAATTCCCGCTTTCTGCCTTGTCGATGGCGAGCTGGACGAGATAGTTACGGAGCACATATTTGGGGTTGACCCGGTTCATTCGTGATTTCCTCTCTGCGTCAGGGAGTTTGTCCCGGCGTAGTCGGGAGATATAAGAGCTGAGCCAGCTGCTGACCCGCTGCCGGTATTCCGGGGTGATTGCTGCCGACTGATACCATGCGTTGTCAAAGGGGTGCAGGGATGAGTACTCAGAGGTTGCTTCCCTCTGATCTGAGCGGCTGTCGGTGGGCGGAAGTGAGGCCAGTTGCCGGAAGAAGATGGTCATGTCGGTTTCCACAAGCTGCAGGATTTGTATCAGTTCGCTGATGAGCGCGGCATCTGTGGATGCGACAAAGCCACGCAAGCCCAGTTTTGCGGCCATCATCCGGTTCCATTCCTTGAAGAACAGCTCATTGTACATCACCAGCGCCTCCTCAAAAGGCTCGGCCTGATTGACCAGGGGGTAGATGGCGTTGGCGAGCTGGAGCAGGTTCCACTGGCCGATATGGGGCTGGTTGCCGAAGCTGTAGCGACGACCTTGACTGTCGGTGGTGTTGGGGGTCCAGTTGGCATCATATCCTTCCAGCCAGCCGTAGGGGCCGTAATCGATGGTCAGGCCGAGGATGGACATATTGTCGGTATTCATCACCCCATGGACGAAGCCGACCCGCATCCAGTGGACGATCATGGCGGCGGTGCGGCGGCAGATTTCCCGAAACCATTCCAGGTACACCGCTGTTGATGGCTCGCCGAGATGGGGGAAGTCGGTGCGGATGGTATAGTCAACCAGTTGTTTCAAGAGGGTGGTTTCACCCCTCAGGCTGAGGATCTCATAGTTGCCGAAGCGGAGAAAGGAAGGCGCTACCCGGCAGACAATGGCTCCCGGTTCATCTTGGGGATGGCCGTCGTAGAACATGTCCCGTTCCACCAGCTCACCGGAGCTGATAACGCTCAGCGCCCGGCTGGTCGGCACGCCGAGGTGATGCATGGCCTCACTGCAGAGAAATTCCCGGATAGAGGAACGGAGAACGGCCAGTCCGTCCGCTCTGCGCGAGTAGGGCGTAGGGCCGGCTCCCTTTAATTGTATTATCCAGCGCTCGCCCTGGTCGTTGATTACCTCTCCCAGGTTGATTGCCCGGCCGTCTCCAAGCTGTCCGGCCCAGTTGCCGAACTGATGGCCGCCGTAACACATGGCAAAAGGATCCATGCCGGGGAGCAGTCTGTTGCCGGCACAGACCTCGGTGAACGATGGCGTTTCACAGGTATCCTGGGAAAGATCAAGGAGTGCCGCGACCTCCCGGCTGCAGGCAACAAGCTTGGGGGCTGCAACCTGTGTCGGCTGGACACGGGAGTAACAGGCGCCTGTGACCTGGCGGCGATAGTTGTCTGCTTGCTGATCCCCCGGCAGTTCCCGGACAAATTTGTTGTCAAAATGCAATGAGATGGGTGGCTGCTTCTCAGGCTGGTCGGCTGTCGGTGTCTTCATGGCTGGCTCGATTCGTCAATGATCACCGGGACGCGGCAGGGGTAGGGAAAAATAAAGCCCTCCAGCCTGTTGGGGCAATGGAGGGCTCAGGGATTGAGGGGATTGCGGGTATCAATCCTGCGAACCAATCAGCCACGCAGAAAAGCAAGCGCCGCCTCATAGTCAGGTTCCTGGGTGATCTCCGGTACCTGTTGGGTGTAGACAATCTTACCCTTGGCATCGATCACGACAATGGCCCGGGAAAGCAGACCTGCCAAGGGCGGGCTGACAATCGTCACTCCGTAGTCCTTGCCGAAATCAGGAGCACGGAAGCAGGAGAGCGGGATAACATTTTTGAGCCCCTCGCCTTCACAGAAGCGCTGGTGGGCAAAAGGAAGATCGGCAGAGACACAGAGCACCACAGTGTCTTTCAGCTCGCCTGCCTCTTTGTTGAAGCGTCTGACCGATGCCGCGCATACCGATGTATCAATGCTGGGAAAGATGTTGAGGATAATGGTTCTGCCGGCATAATCCTGCAGCTTGCCGTCGGAAAGATCTGTCTTGGTGAGGGTAAAGGTGGGAGCCTGGGTATTGACTGCGGGCAGGTTGCCTGCCGTCTCTATCGGGTTTCCCTGCAATGATATCTGAGCCATGGTAATCTCCTTTTTATGTTTGGAAATGGGGGTTGTGTACGCCCGCGAGGCCGTTATGCTGATCCTCTGATTTGTATATCATAATGCTTTGTACTGTTGATTACCAGACAGGGTGGGAGAAATTATCAAAAAATAGAAGGATGCCATGCTGAAGAAGACGGACTGGATGGATGCCTTGGAACAGCTTTTGGGCTCATGGGCTGTTTTTATTGGTGAAGATGGACCGACGACGGCAAAGATTACAGGACGTTTGTATGTAACATCCCACACTGTCTATTTTGATGCGGGGATTCGTCTTGATCGGGATGCCGGTTTGATGATGGGAGCGGGTGATGGGGAATATCATGCGGATGTCGAGCCGCCGTTCCAGGTGGTACATGAGCGGGTTGTGATTCCCCGCCGGATGATTCGGCGAGTGACAACTTCTCGTAAGTGGTGGTTGCTGCAGTCGTTACATCTGCATATAATGGATGGGACGGAGCTTGTTTTTCGTTTTGGTGCCTGTTCAACAAGGGGGGCTGTAAAGATGCTGGCAAAACCCGTTGGAGTTTTTCCATGAGACAGAAATGTGTTTTTGATCCGAACGTGACCGTTTGATAGAGGAGGCCTTATGGAACTGATGCTGCTTGTTGCTGTCACCATTTTTATCATCATGGGCTGGCTGACTCTGGACATTGCTCTTGGCAGCCGTAAGCTCGGCAGTCTGGGCGACAGTGATCCGAGTGCGGTAAAGGATGCTCCCCTGGTCTCCATTATTGTCCCGGCCTGCAATGAGGCGGATACTATTGCCCCGGCCCTGGCGACCCTCTTGGTTCAGGACTATGCCAATCTGGAGATTGTCGTGGTCAATGACCGCTCCACGGATGGAACCGGAGGAATCGTGCGGCAGATGCAGCAGCGTCATCCTGAACTTATTGTTCTTGATATCGATGAGCTGCCGGAGGGCTGGCTCGGTAAACATCATGCCCTGCACTGCGGGGCTGCTCTGGCGAAAGGGGATATCCTCCTTTTTACCGACGCCGATATTCATATGGCTCCCAGCACTGTAAGCCGGGCCGTTAACCGCCTTGAGCAGGCCCGGTTGGATCACCTCTGCCTCATCTTCAAGAATAAGGCGACAGGCTGGCTGCTCAACAGTCTCATCCTTGATGCGGGCAGCGGGCTCTTTCTGCTTTTCAAGCCATGGCTGGCCGGCAATCCCAGGAGTAAACGCTTCATGGGGGTGGGTGCCTTCAATATGGTCCGCCGCCGGGCCTATACGCAAGTAGGGGGCCATGCTGCCATTAAAACCCATCCCATCGACGACCTTATGCTGGGCAAGATCATCAAAGAGGCTGGACTGCGCCAGGAATGTCTCAGCGGCTATGACTTTGTCACGGTTAACTGGTACAGTTCCACCGGGGCCATGATTGACGGTCTGATGAAGAATATCTTTGCCCTGGCCAATTTCAACACGGTTCTGGCCATGGGTGGGGTCTTGGGCCTCGTCCTGCTCACCATCCTGCCGTTATGGGGCCTCCTGCTGGCCCATGGTCCGGCCCGGCTTTTCTTTGGACTTGCCGTGGCCCTGCGTCTCGCCTTTTTCAGTCAGGCGGCCCGTTATAGCGGGCTATCACCCTGGCTGGCACCGGCGGCCCTGATTACTCCCTATCTCACGGTTTATACAATTCTCCGGGCTACATTCCTTACCCTGAAAAACAACGGTATCCTCTGGCGGGGCAGCCATTATTCTCTGGATGAGTTGCGGCGGAAGAATCGCTCTCTCCTGTAACTAGGGTTGGAGCAGGCAGAGTCAGGGAAACAGAACTGCAGGGATAGAATGTGGACTTTGTCCGGCTGGCAGGGATGACAGGGACTGCAATTATTCCCCGTAAGACGGACTGATCTTGCCAAGTGGTGGCAATGTCAGGAGATGTCAGACTTCGCCTCTGGATATTGGGGAATAACGGAGCCGGGAACAACGAATTGGGTCTTGCAGACCAGACCGGTGGTCTTGCACACATGATCGGCATAGCCGGCACCGGCCTCGGAATAGATGTTGTAGGCGGCAGTGGCCCCGGCTTCTTCCAGTTCCAGGCGATGATCCTCGAAACGGGATGAGGCGGTGATCGGGCCTTTGAACCCTGCTGATTGAATCTCCTGCAGGGCCAGCATGTTTGCCTGATGGTTGGTAAAGGCCAGCATGATGATCTTGATCTTGTCCAGATCAATTTTACGCCAGAAATCATAATCCGTGGCATCGCCCCAGATGACCCGGCGTCTCTCCTTATGATGCATTTTGACGATTTTCATGTTGAGATCCACGGCAAGTACCTTTTCTCCCTGGCGTTCCCTGGTGACGTCATAAGCAGTGGTCCCGAAGGGACCCATGCCAAAGATGAGGATCTCGGCACCGTGCAGGTCAATTCGGGAGTCATCCCGATGTCGGGTTTTTGTTTCAAAACGGTGGAGCAGCGGGGCAAAGTAGTTATAGAGGAGATTGGCTTTGCTGTTCAGGGGTGCGGAAAGCAGGAAAGAGAAGGTGAGCGCCAGGGCGACGATGATGATCCAGTCAGGGCTGAGCCAACCATTTTTGGCGGCGATGGCAGTGACCAGCAGACCGAACTCGGAATAGTTGGAGAGGGCAAGTGTCGCCAGGATACTGGTCCTGGCGCGGAGACGAAAGCGGGTCAGGACGAGATAGTAGAAGGATGATTTTACTGACAGCACAACTACCAGTCCCAAAGCAATGAGCGCGTGGTCGATGGTGGGGGTGCCGGTCAGACCGATCTGAAAGAAAAAGCTGACGAGGAAGAGATCCTTAAAGCTGTAGAGGGAGGCTGCAAGCTCCGTTGAGCGCGGGTGGGAGCCGATCAGCATGCCGATGATCAGGGCGCCCAGATCCGGCTTCAGTCCTACCATGGTAAAGCTGGTCGTGCCTACGACCAGAGCGATGAAAAGCCCGCCTAAGGGGAGAAGCTCCCCATGGCCGAGATGGTTGATGAGGTGCAGGAGAAGCGGTCGGACGGCAAAGAGAAAAAGGGGCAGAGCCAGAGCCCAGAGGGAAGGGAATTCCCCCTTGGAGAGAGTGAGAAAGAAAACGGCCATCAGGTCCTGCATGATCAGGATGCCAATGGAGGTCCGGCCATGCAGGGCGTTGAGCTCTCCTTTTTCTTCCAGAAACTTGATGGCAAAGATGGTGCTGGAAAAGCTGAGGGCCAGTCCGATAAGGGCGGCCTGGGCAAGGTTCAAATTGCTGAGATGGGCCAGACCGACCATTCCTGCGCCCAGGATCAGCAGAGTCAGAAAGGAAATGGTGAGCAGGGCATGCAGAGTGCTGCCTCCCCAGATTTCTGGTTTAGTCAGCCCTTTGAGGTCAAGTTTGAGGCCGATGGAGAAGAGAAGCAGGATGATGCCCAGGTCGGCAATCTTGTCGAGTGCCAGAGAGCCGGCGGTCAGTCCGAGAAAGTTCATGAGGAAACCGGCCAGGAGAAAACCGAGCATGGGGGGCAGGCTGAGCCGTTTGAAGATAAAACCGGCCAGAAAGGCGCTACCTATCCAGATACTGTTGATGTACGGTGTGGCTTGAGCAAGTTCCATGGCATCCTTTTTGATATGAAGAGTACGATAACTGGAGTTTAGAGTTTCACAATGATTCCCATCATTACGATGGGGGTGGGCAATTTCCCGCTATATTGTTCTCTGACATAGCAAAAACCGGATATTCTGCGACCGATTGCTTGTCTGGCGACAAGTCAGACTCAATTGG
>JBDRQE010000021.1:0-56981 GCA_043826415.1 Pseudomonadota bacterium | reverse complement strand
AAAGTCGAGTAGACCGGCTTCTCCGATGAAAACAACGCAACCACAACGAGTCTTTTATTGACGCCTTGCCGCAAGCGGCTACTACGTGCCTGCTGTATTGCCTTGTTCGCACCGTTGTCACCGGCCCCTCTCAGAACCGTGCTGGCGCTATTTACGCACACGGCTCCTCACATAGTCAATTCACAGAAAATCCAAACATACTGACCCTGATCCGTGGTTTCGGTAAAGGAAACCGCTTCAGCATTTCATTGAACTTTTCCCAATTGAGACAGTTCTTCTTCCCCCTACGGTTCAGCCACTTAAACAGCAGCTTCTTCACTTCCTCGCCAAACCGCGCGATTCCGCGTAAATTGTCGGTTACGCCGTAGTAGTTATAATGGCCTCTCAATTTGGCTTTGGCTGTTTCCCAAAGTTCCTTGGTCTTCAAATTCCTGGCCTTCTTCAGCCATTCCTTAAAGATTTGCAGCTTGGCGATAAACTTCTTGCGG
The DNA here is from genome assembly GCA_043826415.1 of Pseudomonadota bacterium. Taxonomy (GTDB): domain Bacteria; phylum Desulfobacterota; class Desulfobulbia; order Desulfobulbales; family Desulfocapsaceae; genus UBA2270. The sequence goes on along the minus strand of JBDRQE010000021.1, from coordinate 56,493 downwards.
GCAGTCACCCGCTTCATCCGAAACCCTTTGCCGTCCCGCTTTGTGCCGCAGTAGTGGGTGAAGCCCAAAAAATCAAACGTCTCGGCCCTTTCCCCTCTTCTCTTGGCATTCTGAACAGCGAATCTTCCAAACTCCATCGCTTTGGTCTTCGTCGGTTCCACCTCAAGCCCGAACTTGCCCAACCGTTTGACCAGTTCTTCGCGAAACCGTTCCGCGTCTGGCTTGTATTGAAAGCAGACGACGAAGTCATCGGCATAACGGATTAAGCGGGCAAAGCCGGTACAGCTCTTGCGGTATATTCTCTCAAACCAGATATCAAGGGCGTAATGCAGATAGATATTCGCAAGTAGCGGCGAAACAACCCCACCCTGCGGGGTTCCATCGTCACTAACCGTTACACTCCCTTCCTCCCATACCCCTGCCTTGAGGAAACGTTTCACCATGCGCTGAATTCTCTTGTCCTCAATCCGGTGAGCCAGAAATTTCATCAACCATTCCTGGTTCACATTATCGAAGAAACCTTTGATGTCCGCCTCAACGATGTGGTTAATCGGATTGTTCTCCACTGTCTCGCTCAAGGCTTTGAGCGCATTATGACAGCTTCGGGACGGTCGGAACCCATACGAGTCTTCTATGAAATCCTGCTCGTACACTGATTCCAGTATCCGGACAAGTCCCGCCTGGACAAGTTTGTCTTCAAAGCAAGGTATCCCCAAGGGACGTTGTTTGGCACTGCCTGGCTTTGGAATATATTTGCGCCTGACAGGTTGCGGTATGTACGCCATCCGGTGCAGCCGCTCTACCAAGTTTAACAGATTGGCCTCCAGATTCTTGGCGTACATATCCTTGGTCATTTTGTCGATGCCGGCGGCTGCATCCTTCCTCAACCGCTTAAAGCATCCCCGTAGCAGCTCCTCGTTCATCAGGTGATACAGACTGGTGAACTTAAATCCCGGCTCCTTTCGGGCCTTCTCTGCTATGCGGTGCAGTTTCGTTTCCACCGGTTCCCCGCTTCCGTGAACGGCCGATGTTTCCTCACTCCGCGCTACCATGTGTAACCTCCTTCCCTCCAGCAGCATTACCCGCCTTCACAGGTACTATTAGGCTATCCGACTCCCTGTGCCTTATTTGCCTTCCTCCCTCTTCGGTTGTCCGGCATACTCTTTTTTGCTTCAAGAGAGGCACAGGGTCTCCCGGGTTGCCGTGTAGTCATAATGTCAAACATGCCATGGTCTCTGACCCCGAGGAAGCAGACATCTCCTTGCCTTAACGGCGATGCCTGTGTTGACTTCCACTTCTATTACAGTGTCATCCTTCCCAACGCGACAATTACGAGGCTCAATCCCTTCAACCTTTCGGCTTACGGCCTATCTGCTTGCTATCCTACGCTTAAAGCTCTATGTTACCATACAGCCTCCAAGGACTTGCTACCCGGTGGCTGGCCTGCCTTCCGGGGCGGGGATCACACCCGCTGGACTACACGACCTTGCCCGGCCGCACAATAAATCTGTCCCAATTTTTTCAGTGAATTGGAAGACAAGTTGTCACTCCAGGTATATTTTGCCAAGCCTTACGCAAGCTGGGAAAGAGGCACCAATGAAAATACGAATGGCCTGCTGAGACGGTTTTTCCCAAAAGGAACGGATTTCTTGAAAGTAACACAATCTGAGCTTGCAAATGTAGTCAATATGCTCAATCATAGACCAAGAAAATGCCTCAACTACCGTACTGCCTTTGAGGTGTTCAACTCCATAACAGGTGGTGCACTTGGAACTTGAATTCACCCTACAAAATGATAAAAAATAGATCTGTCCCCATTTTCGCACCATTTTCGCAAAGCCTTTGAGGGCTGTAATGTCTGGGCGCATTGTGCAAAGAACATGCGGGTGTCTGTTTTTATCTATCTCTATCGGCGGTTATGCCTAGTAGAGAGCGAGGAAATTGCAGTCCATCCCATGCAGGAGGTTTGGGAGCCAAACGAAACATGGAAAGCATTCATTCACCGTGCCATGAGTGTGCGCTCTAACACTGCATTCGAGCGGGACACGCCAAAAGCGGCGCGCCCCTCAATTTGAACGTTAGCCGTCTCAACAAGGAGGAAACAATGCTTCGAGCACTTAAGTTGGCCCACTTTGGTGGTCTAGTAATTTTTCTGGGCAGTATTCTTACTTTCATTGTCATCTCTGCTCTGATCGAAGGTGCCAGTCTGGAGAACATCACCTTTGGGAGAAAGATCATTAGCGCCGGCACCAATGCTCTGACACTTCCTGGCATGTGGGTGATCGTCATTTCCGGCACATGGATGGGTTACAAACGCTATGGCGTGAAACAGCGATTTTTCCAGATCAAACTGTTGCTCATCACGCTGGTTGTTATTAACGCCTATTTTTTCGTCGTGCCCGCAGTAACCTTGGCAACAGAAATTGCTGTTCGTTCTCTTGCACAAGGTCAGCTCCTTCCTGAGTACAAGGCCGCGTATATGCAAGAGTCAGTCTTTGGAGCAGTGAATGTTTTACTTACTATCGTAGCAGCAGTTGTTGGAGTTTGGAAAGTTGGTGCCAAATCCACACACGGCTAACATGGCGTTAGAGAGGGACGCAAAAGCGCGGAGCCCCTCAACTTTACGTTAGCCATCTCAAGTGAGAGCCCGAATGAAATTGAAATTTATACAAGCAACACCAGACAACGCAGAAATTATAGGTTCATTGGTCGTCCAACTTACACAGGAAATCTGTGAGCGCACTAATGCGCAACATTTCGATATTGATTTGAAAGGCACAATTCAAAGGTGTGAAGAGTTGTTAGCGGCAGGCCACTACGCGGCAATTATTGGCTGGTCAGATAACATCCCTGTTGCTGTTTCAACAATCACTGAAACTTACGCTTTATATGCAGGTGGGAAAATAGGAGTAATTCAAGAGTTTTATGTTATTCCTGAATTTCGCTCTTCAGGTGTCGGAGCGATGCTGATAGAGCAAGTCAGAAATTATGGACAAAAGCATGGTTGGTCGTGCATCGAGTTATGCACACCACCGCTCCCCGAGTTTGTGCGCGCATTAAGTTTCTATCAGACTAATGGCCTCGTTCCTGTTGGTGGTCGTAAAATGAGACAAAATTTAGCGTCAAATGGCTAACCCTATGCTTAAGCGGGACTGCGCAAAAGCGCAGCCCCTTAGCTCCACGTTATGTGAAAATAAAGAATCCACCCCCGGAGGGGGTGGTATTGAGTTTACCCCTACAAGGGGATAAGTTTGCCTCTTGCCCCCCAAGGAGGCGAGGTTCGTTGTCCCCACTTTATTGCTAAAATAACCGAAGTTGTTCTTTCTCGACCTTACGTTCTTGCAACTCTTGATACTTCACATATTTTTGTATTTTCTCAGCATCAAGCCCTACAGTATCAACGCAATAGCCTCTGGCCCAAAAATGATTGCCCCAATAGGGCTTTTTCTTCAAATTGCGAAATTTATTGAACACCCGTATTGCCGTACGCCCTTTGAGAATGCCCATGTAATCAGATATTGAAACCTTCGGGGGAACCATTACAACCAAATGCACATGATCTAACTGAACATTTAATTCTATGACATCACAATCTTTCTGCTCACTAAAGGCCCTCACACAGTTTGAAACCTCAATAGCAACATCTCCTTCGAGAATTTTCAAACGATATTTAGGGGTCCAAACTATATGGACACTGGCAATGCCAAATTGTATGTGATAACTTCCTGAATCGGCTCATTTGTTACTCCTTTGTCTATGTTGTGGGGACAACTAGATGCTGGAGTAACTCATGAGCTTAGTTTGTTCAACCGGCAGAGCCGTTGAACTCTGACCACGCCCAAAGGGCGTGGTTTTCTACACTTGAATAAAAAATGATCTATTTCATCCAAGAAAACACCAATGGCTCAATAAAAGTAGGAACCTGTGTTGCTTTAGATCAAAGAATAAATCAGCTTCAAACAGGCAATCCACGTTTACTCCAAGTTATTAAAACTATTCCTGGCCACACTGCTCGTGAAGCTCAAATTAGAAAAGATTTAAAGCAATTTCACATACGGGGTGAATGGTTTAGGGCTGAGTCAGATGTATTGGAATATATTAATGAATTACAGAACGTTTCCTATGAAAAAGACGGAGATAGAGCATATGCCATAATCTGGCGAGATGAACATGATTCAATGACAGATTTTTGCCCTTTTTGCGGGAAACGCCATTATCACGGTACAGGTGATGGCCACCGCGTGAAACATTGTCACGGTGGGTCAACAGAAATAAAAACTAATGATGGTACCGTGCTATTCCAAGACCACGGCTACATTATAAAGACGAGACCAAAGAAAAACCAAACACCTGTCAATAAGCCATACGGCTATGCAACATTCCATAAGAGCAAAATTTTTCATATAGCCCAAATAACAACTAGCAATAAAGGCTTTGACTCAACTCTTTGCAGTCAGCCTTTATCTAGCAGAAATGGGGTAAATGTCTGGAACAGCTATGAGGGTGGGCAGGCCACGCCGACTGTCACCGCTGAAAAACCAGAAGGCAAACGAATCTGCAAGTATTGCGAAAAAATAAACAATAAAAACAATCACATAACAAACGCATAAACGCAGACGGGAAGAACGCATGCGGCCTGACGGGCAAGTGCTGGTGGCCCGCTGGTTATGCGAAACGTAGATGGAGCCCGAGAAAAACTAGTGTTGCTTATGCGCACTCCGCCAAGCCCTGGGTGTCAAAAAAATGCCATCTCCCACATGTGGGGCTATATTGCGGGTTATTCGTCGGTTGATCCACAGAAATCAACAGACAGCGAAGTACTCGACGAAATCCAGGAGAAGTCACAGCAGTATAATGTCCACTATCTGCTTCACTCCACTGCCCTTGGGGAATTAAAGTTGTGGTGAAAGTGAACAGTTTTACTGCTTAGTAACTCCGCCCCGGACACAACGAACACGGTAACGGGCGGTCTTCAGGTACCAATTATCATCGCCGTTGCTGAAGTTGACGACCCAGGCGTTGCCGACTGGCTGACCCGTCACCGAGGTGGCAGACCAGTAGGAGGAGGAGTGGGAGCGAAAGGCCGGATCAATGGCAGGATAATATCTGCTGTCATCGACAAGGGATTTCAGCTCACGGATAGAGGGCAGCCGCCAGTCGCTCTTGGAGAGCAGGGTCAGATCTTCACAATAGGCCAGGGCACTCTGCCAGTCGCGGGAGATGGCGTCATCGCCTTTCTGCCACATCAGACCGGTTCCCTGGTCGACCACCGCCTGGTTGCCGGCGCGATAGGGGCCGACAGCATGGGCGGCAGGTACGGCAAGCGAGAAGAATAAAATGCCAAGAAAGAGGCCCGAGATCCTCCCCATGTCTCTTTGCCGCCTGCCATGCCGGGGACGCCATCCATCCCCTCTTTGCTGTTTCCTTTCCATATCTCCTCCTGCAAGCCTTTATAACAGGCAGCGCACCCGCCGCCACACCATCAAAGAAAGAATCTCTCAGAGTCCGGCGCGAACGCACCGCACATAATACCTGTTGGACGTATCAAGCCAGTGGTCGCCGCCATCGTTGGCATAGCTGCCCCACGCATAGACCGGGTCATCGAGGTAGGGGGTAGATGACCAGTAAAAGGAGGCCCGGCTCTTCAAGGCCGGATGAACGGCCGGATACGACCTGCCATAATCAACAATGGAGTCGAGTTCAAACTTGACCGGCAGGCGCCAATCGCTGTGACCGGCAAAGGCCAGTTCGTCACAGTAGTCAATGGCGTCCTGCCAGCTGCGCTTGACAGCGTCATCGGCCTTCATCCAGATCAGGCCGCTGTTCCGATCAGTCACGGTCTTATTGCCATTATCCTGATAGGCAGGCACCACTGCCTGATAGTGACCATCCTGACCATGCAGGGGCTGACCCGCCGGCGGACAGGTTATTTCAGCGCCGCCTGCATCGTAACACTTGGTCTGGCCGCTATCCGGCAAGGGATTCCAGTCTGCCGCCTGAACCGGGCCGGCAACTGCCAGCAAGACAATACCCAGCGCCATCCTGCGCCTGCCACAAGCCTCAATCGTCATCATCTTCTGTCCCCCGCCTCTCTTTCGATATGATGGATAATAAGTGAGAGCTTCTAATCATAGACCCACAGCCATGTCAATGAGAGACTCTTTGTGAGCAAATATTCCTTTAGGCAGCATCATCTTCTTCCAGCACCTCAAGCGCCAGCATGGCCGCAGCCTCGGCCACGGGCAGCTCCTGCACATCCTTGAGCTTTCTGCCCACCGCCCGCGACCGTACGCTGACCTGCTCCAGGGTGTTGGAGGCGGTAATCAATTTTTTCTGCACATTTTCAAGGATATCTCCATACTTGCTCCACTCGGTCTTGACCGCGGCCAGCAGGTTCCACACCTCACTGGAGCGTTTCTGGATGGCCAGGGTGCGGAACCCCATCTGCAGACTGTTGAGGATCGACCACAGGGTCGTGGGGCCGGCGATCACCACCCGGCATTCACGCTGGATGGCCTCGGTCAGACCGGTGCGGCGGATAACCTCGGCAAAAAGCCCCTCGATGGGCAGGAAAAGGATGGCAAAATCCGTTGTTTTCGGTGGATTCAAATATTTCCGGCAGATATCCCCGGCGCAGGCCTTGACCCGGCTCTCCAATTGTTTGCCGGCCGTTTCCACCCCGGCCAGGTCACCGTGTTCCTGGGCATCGATCAAACGTTGATAATCCTCAACGGGGAATTTGGCATCAATGGGCAACCAGATGCTCTCATCTTTGCCTGTTCCCTGCCCCGGTAGTTTGATGGCAAACTCGACCCGCTCTCCGCCATCCCTGGTGGCCACATTGACGGCAAACTGGTCGGGATTCAACACCTGCTCAAGCAGGGCGCCTAACTGCACCTCGCCCCAGGTTCCCCGTGTCTTGACATTGGTAAGGACCTTTTTCAGGTCACCCACCCCGGTGGCCAGGGTCTGCATCTCACCCAATCCCTTATGCACCAGTTCCAGTCGTTCACTGACCTGCTTGAACGACTCGCCCAGCCGTTTTTCCAGGGTCCCCTGCAGCTTCTCGTCCACGGTCTGGCGCATCTGCTCAAGCTGTCTGGCGTTATCGACCTGCATGGTCTGCAGTCTACCCTCCACCGTGACCCTGAGAGCCTCCAGTTTCTTCTCATTAGAATCGGAAAGCCTGCCGATAGTCGTTGACATACCCTCAAGCTGCATTTTCTGGAGAGTGGCAACATCTTTTATCCGTTGAATCACAGAATCACCAAAGGTCGCAAACGCGCCGGTGAGTTCCTGCCGCTGCTCTCTCGCCGTCCGGTTCAACTCCTCGCGGCTCTTGCTCATTTCCTCGCGAATCATAGACTCGGCACGCTCCTGACCCTTTTCAAAGACATCAAGACGGACAGCAAGTGGAGAGGCATCAAACTGCCGGGCTACTTTTTTCAGTATCAGAACAAGAAAAATCAGCACGAGGACCAGCAGAACAATGGGCGCATATATCAGGATTTCCGGCACAAAAAAACCTCTTTCAGAAAAGAACTTTTCATCTTGAGCACTCTTTCTGCTCCCCTACGATGCACAAAAACAAAAAAAAACAGGGGCAAGCCCCGCCCATCAACCGATGGTGTCCACCGACGCGAATTCCGGCTCATGCAGGGGCAGAATGATATCGGCCAGCCCCTTGACCCGCAGCACGATATCATAGGCCTCATAGGTGTTGATACTGGTGCCGGGCGGAATCACTTCCATCTCCATGGCCCTGATGGCCGGAGGCGGCTCGAAGTTTTCACGGATGACACAGAAACCGGTAATGGCCGCCTTTCCTTTTTCCGTATCGATGAGCACGGTTAGACCGCCGGGGGTATGGGCAGGGGTATGGATCACCGAGATCCCCGGCACAATCTCACTGTCCCCGGCAACCGGCCTGATCTGCCCACTCTGCTCGATCTCATAGATGTAGTCTTCCACGTAACGATAATCGAGAGGATGGACATTATGAATGGTCTCCAGCTCCTTTTCATGGATATAAAAAACCGCGTTGACGCACTTGTAGTCATTTTCACAATGATCGGCATGAAGATGGGTATGGATCACCAGATCAATCTCCTCCGGTTTTACCCCCCATTTGGCAAGCCCCTCCTCAAAGGTATAGATTGGGCCGCCGATATTTTTTTCCCGCTCCTCCGACTGAATGGGACGCATCTCTCCGGTATCCACGAGAATTTTCCTGCCGCCACCTTCAAGGTACCAGCAATAAATGGGAATGGTATAGGGAACTCCGTAATCATACTGATAGGTCATCATGCCCTTATCAAAAATTTTAGTGCCCATGACAATAGGGTGAATCTTGTACGTGCTCATAGTCGTCTACCTTCTGAAATAGTGTTTATAAACAGTGAGATAAAAAACCCATTTTTCGAGATGCTCTTTCAAGGAAAACAGGGTATGGTGCATAAAAAAACATACCCTGTTTCACAAATATAACAACATCGAATGTATGCCTAAAGCAGTCACCGCCCTGATTATGCTGATCATTGTCCTCTCGTTCGGAACATCCGGCTATATGTTTCTCGAACACAGCAGTTTTATGGACAGCCTCTACATGACCATGATCACCATCAGCACCATCGGTTATGGGGAGATATTTCCCTTGAGCACCAAGGGACGGATCTTCACCATGATCCTCATCCTGGTCGGCGTGGGCTTTGTCATGTTTATGTTCAGCAAGATTACCGAGGCAGTGGTGGAAGGGGAGCTGCGGGCTATTTACGGGAGATTGAATATGAAGAAAAAAGTCACGGAACTCAATGACCATTACATCATCTGTGGATTCGGCCGCATTGGCAGGGTTATCTGCGATCTGCTCAAAGAGGCGAATAAACCCTTTGTCGTCATTGAAAATAGTCCCAAGGTTATTCGGGAACTGACTGAACTCAACTATCTGTTCCTTGACGGTGAGGCCTCAAGCGATGACATGCTGCTCAAGGCCGGAGTCAAACGGGCCAGAGGACTTATCTCCGTGGTTTCCTCTGATGCCGACAATGTCTATATCACCCTGTCGGCTCGAGGTCTGAACAACGATCTCTACATCATGACCCGCTCCAGCGGAACCGATGGGGGGGAGACCAAACTGCTGCGGGCCGGAGCAAACCGGGTTATTTCTCCTTACTATATCGGTGCCTGCCGCATGGCGCAGCACATCCTGCGTCCAACTGTCACCGATTTTATAGACCTGACCCTTGACAGCGGCGAGCTTGGCCTGCGCATGGAAGAGCTGTCCGTCTCTGATCACGGCAAGATCGTCAACAACACCTTGATGGATTCCAATATCCGCCGTGACTTCAACCTGATTGTCGTGGCCATCAAACGCGCTCAAGGTGAGATGCTGTTCAATCCCAACCCCACCAGCATGATCCTCAAAAACGACACCCTGATTGTCCTCGGTGACTATGGAAAGATAAAAGCATTGGAACTGATTATCTGACAGGCTGCTGCGCAACAGACAGGCAGCACTCACTCTCTCCAGAGGGAAAAAGGATTCCTGACCAGACCGGCATTAGAGTAGCGGCGGTCGGAACTGACCTCGACCCCGACCCAGGACGGCTTCACAAATTCCTGATCCTCTTCTTCCAGCTCGATCTCGGCCACCAGCAGACCTTCATTTTCTCCCAGGAACTCATCCACCTCCCAGACAAATCCCTGGTAGGAGATCTTATACCTTTTTTTTTCAATAATCGGCTGTTCACAGAGCTCCGTCAGCAGGATCGAGGCATCTTCCACCGGAATCGGGTATTCATACTCCAGCCGGCTGATACCGCTGCTTTTTCCCTTGATGGTGAGAAAGGCATGATCACCGGCGATCCGCACCCGCATTGTCCGTCCAGTATCCAGGCAGAGATAGCCCTGACGATAGCTGATACCCTCGGCCATGGTCCGCCATTCGTCCCCGGTAACCAGAAATTTTCGTTCAATCTCCCTTCCCATAGCCTGCCTCCGAACGAACTGCCACTTTTGCGAACAGCTCTTTGTACATCTCTTTTACCGACGTTCAACAGATGATTCCAGTCTCAGTGGTCAGCGCCTCTCCCTTTTCCTTGGCCAGCCGTCCCTTGATCCAGCCGGTGCGGATAAAATATTGCTGACCACAGTCACGCCATTGTTCGCAACTCTCTTCCGTTGCCTTCACCGGATAGGACGCATGCCCCTTGACCAGTTTACAGACACCGGTATGGGTCTCCTGCAGGCTGAAATGCCGACAGCTGAGACAGATTTTTTTTGGTAAATGTATCATTTTTCTCCTTTCACCATAAAGAATAGGCATCTCCAGGAAAATACCACGCGCCTGGATATCAAGCTCTGCACAATGCTCTCCGCCAGGCGCCACGCGACGAAACAGCATGCTTAGCAACGGCACCTGAACAACGAACTGAAATCCAGATCCCGTTGTCCCCGGTCATACTCCTCCACCCCAAACAGATCGATAACAGAATCACGATAACCATAGCGCCGCAGGTAGCTGGAAAAAAGCTGCGCCGAGTCCCGACTGATCACCGGATCACTCTCCTGATAGCGATTATAGAGAATCCCCAGTACGCTCAGGCCGCGATTACGGCAGAGCTCCAGGACCGAGAGGGTATGATTGATCGATCCCAGACGCGGACTGCTGACCACGATCAGAGGGTATCCTTCCTGTTCCAGATAATCAAGCAAGGTGAGCTCTGCGGTTAAAGGAACATGCAGTCCGCCTGCCCCTTCCAGCAACACCAGTTCATAGCGGGCGGCCAGCGTCCGGGTAGCCTGACGAATGAGAGCAGGATCAATCTCCTGGCCGGCAAGGGAGGCGGCGAGATGGGGTGAACAGGCCTTGGCAAAGACATAAGGACAGGTCAGCCCCTGATGATCCTCAGGCTGCAGCTCCTGACCCATGAGCCTCCGGTGGACCAGAATATCATCAGCAGTACGCCCACCGCAACCGGTCTGCACCAGTTTCTGGGTGATGACCCGCTTGCCCTGCCCCAGAAGCCAGCGTCCCAGAAGTCCGGTGGCCACCGTCTTGCCGATATCGGTATCAATGCCGGTGATGGCGATAACCGGGAAGTCAGCCATCATCACTCATCCAGCAAAGGCCGGAGTTGAGAGCAGTAAAATTCATAGAACCTTGCCTTGATCGCGTCCCTGACCCGATAGAATTCCGCCATGACATGCTCCGGCGTCCCCTCTTCCTCCGAGGGGTCATCAAACCCGAAATGAAGGCGGCACTTCACCCTGCCGACAAAAACAGGACACGATTCATTGGCGCCGCCGCAGACGGTGATAACGAAATCCCACTCCTCTGCCAGGTACTCATTGACATGAAGCGGAAGATGATGACTGATATCCACCCCCGCCTCACGCATCACCGCAACCGCCAGCTCATTGACCCTGCCTGCCGGCTGCGTGCCGGCCGAAAAGACCCGGAGCCGTGGATCAAAGGATTGGAGAAAGCCGTGCGCCATCTGACTGCGGCAGCTGTTGCCCGTGCAGAGAATCAATATCTTCATGAAAGATCAGGCAGCCTGCCTCCGATCAACCCGCTCAACCTCGGCGCTGACGCCCACCTTGCCATAATTGCTGGCCCCGCACTCATTCTTGCCCAGATCCATCACATCAGCCTCTTCCTCACTCACCGCAAGAAAACCGATATTGACCTTGCGGATTTCACCATAGACAGGAGGCTGCGGACGCATATTCTCCTCAATGAAATCGGCAAATTTCTTTTCATTGGCCAGACGGAAGGCCACCACTTGTTTACGCAGATGCCCCAAGGTCTCCATGAAGATCTGCACATCATTGGCCTCATCCCAGGAGGTATAATGACCGGGCAGAACCTGCACCTGATCAGGCAGATCACGCAGACGAAGCATAAGGGTCAGGTACAGTTCCCGGGCCCACTCCGCCCAGCGCCCACCAAGATCGGGACGACCGGCGGTACTGATAAAGACGGTATCACCACTGAGGAGATACTTGTTGTCGATGAGAAAGCAGGTGCTGCCCATGGTGTGTCCCGGCGTGTGCAGGACCTTCACTTCCGGCCCTTTCTTGCTAAAGGTACAGATCGTTCCATCGGCAACCGGCTCATAGGGGAAGGTGGCACCGGTAAAATCGAGTTTGCTGGCCAGTACCTTGCAGCCCTTCTCCTGAGCCAGTTGTATGCTGCCGGAGATATAATCAGCCTGCCTGTGCGTCTCAAAAGATCGGATGATCTTGCTGCCATGCTGTTTGGCCATGGTCTTATAAACCTCGATATTCCGGGAAGGATCAAAGACCATGGCCTCATCCTTGTAGATCAGCAGGTAGCTGCAGGAGGCCTTGCCCGGCCGGACAAACTGATAGAGGGTATATTTTTCCTCGTCACTGCTGACTTTTTTGGGTACCAGGGCATTGCCCCAGCTGACGATTCCCTGCTGCAGATAGCCGACATCGGTGAAACCATGCTCACAGAGAAGATCCGCCACATATTTCGCCGATCCCTCCTTGGCGCAGACGATCCGGATCTTCTGCCCTTTCGGCACCAGATTGATACTCCCCTGGGCGTCTTCCATGAAATTAAAATAGGGGATATTGATATAAGGGAAGAAAGTCGGGGCCTCGACACTGAAATTGGTAAAATCCTTACTGTTACGGACATCAAGCAGGACAAAATCAGGATGACCGCTCAACCAGTCAAAAAGTTCATTGGCGGTGTATATAAACGGGATGGCATTTTTCATGTTTTTTCTCCGATAGTAAGGATAATATTGAAATCAGGTGCTCACGAATCATATTTATATAATGGCCTCGTAAAAAATACAGATTGCCATAATGTCATCCTACGCTTGCCGACTGTCATCTCGACTGCAGGGAGAGATCTTTATCCACATTGTTGAAGATTCCTCACATGCGTTCGGAATGACAAAGGGAAGAGCAGGTGTCATTTCGACCATCGGGAGAAATCTTAAGAGTATCCTTTGGTTGAGGGATAAGATTTCTCACTCTCGCGCGAAATGACAGACTTTTTTCAGTTTTTACGATATTATCATTTTGTAAATATAAGAATAGTTACTCATTGATTCCTGTTTCCGCAATTGCTTTTTTTCACGATACAACATAATCACACTGCGCAACGCCTGTGACGGAACTCTCACCTTAATCACAAAGGAGAAAAATGATATTCTCCTTTCCCTTATTTCCGTCTTTTTACCCGGCTGGTGGGCGGGGCCAGCCAGGGATCGTCCGGCCAATGGTGCTTGGGGTAGCGGCCGCGCAGTTCTTTTTTCACTTCATGATAGGCGCCTTCCCAGAACCCATGCAGGTCCTGGGTGATCTGCATGGGGCGCTGGGCAGGAGAGAGCAGATGCAGCAGCACCGGTACGCTGTTATTACAGATCCTCGGAGTATCAGCCAGGCCGAACATCTCCTGGAGGCGCACCGCCAGCACCGGCGACTCCCCCGGGGCATAGCGCAGCCGGACCCTGGAACCGCTGGGTACGATGAGGTGAGTGGGGGCCTCCCGCTCAAGCTGACTCTGCTGCTGCCAGTTGAGCATGGCGGTAAAAATGGCATAGAGATCAAGTTGTTTGAGATGTTCCGCGCTGCGCATCCCGCTGAGATAGGGGGCCAGCCACAGTTCCAGGTTCTCGAGCAGAAAGGTCTCCGAGACATCGGGCCAGGCCGCTTCCGGCTGCCAGAGACACATGCACTCCAACCGCGCCTGCAGCTCCCTGGCCTTGTCGCTCCAGGGCAGGATACCCAGACCACGACTACGGATGCCAGACAGCAGCGCGGCCGGCACCGCAGCGGACGAGGGGCTTGGCAAATGGCTCGTTTCCAGGATCAGCTCGCCTAATCGCACAAGCCGCTGGGCCTTCACCGTTCCGCTCTGTTCTTCCCAGTAGACCTTTTCCTCCCGTTGCAGCCGGAGGACAAACAGGGTCAGCAAGGCCTCTTTGGTCACAGGCGCGGCGAGGAAAATACGGCCCTCGATCCGGCCCGCATCCAGTTCCGCCACGGCCAGATATTCGTGAGCGCTAAGACGATCATGGCCAGGAAGCAGCGCCCCCCGACCGGAGCTCAGCTTATAGTGACCCTGCCCCTCACCCCTGCGCTGCGCGATCCTATCCGGAAAGGCCAGAGCCAGAAGCTCACCCGCAGTCAACGTGAGCCCTGCTCTCTCCTCCTTCTTATTCCTGGCGGTTTTGGGTAGGCGCTCCCGGAGCTGCCTGCCGGCCTGACACACTCTCCGACAGGCATCGGTATCCACATCCAAAGCCCTTGCCGCAGCCACGCCATCCCTGCGGTAGACCGCCAGAACATAAAGCCGGTCCTCGATATCCGCCGAACGGTCCCGCCCCTTCATAATATCACGTTCAGAAAGCAGAGCGGCAAGATCACAGGCCAATCCTGTTGTGCCATGTGTGTTTGCCGTAAACAACATAAGCCCAAGACGTGGGTGCACTGGAAGCTCAGCCATTTTCCGACCAGCAAGGGTTATATGACCTTGGCGGTCCACAGCCCCAAGAGTCCGCAAGAGGGATTGGGCCTGGGAAAAATGACCTGCCGGCGGCGGATCAAGCCAGCGCAGCCCATCAGGATCATGCACTCCCCAACGGGCCAGCTCCAGCACTAATTGACTCAGGTCGGCGGCCAGAATCTCCGGCGAGTCAAAATGTCTGAGACCGTCCTCCTCACCCATGCTCCACTGACGATAACAATGGCCCGGACCAAGACGTCCGGCCCGACCGGCACGCTGGGTGGCTGAAGCCTTGGATATACGCTGAGTGGTCAGACGGCTGAGACCGCTGTTGGCATCGAACTGAGGGCTCCGCTTCCAGCCGCTGTCCACCACCGTATGGATGCCTTCGATGGTGATACTGGTTTCAGCAATGGGCGTGGCCAAAATGATGCGCCGTCTCCCATTCCTGTCAGGCTGCACCGCAGCAGCCTGACAGGCAAGACTCAGATCGCCGTAAAGGGGATGAATGACGGTATCAGTTTGCGACAGGGCAGCAGTCAGCAACGCTTGGGCATGTCGGATCTCGGCTGCACCCGGAAGAAAGGCCAGAATATCTCCCGGCTGCTCGACCAAGGCCTTATGAATAGTTGCGGCCACCTGCCTGGCAATCTCACGGGGCTGGGGTTGCAACTGCTGCTTTCCCCGGCAGTATTCCACCTCCACGGGATAGCTCCGGCCCGTCCCTATAATCACCGGGGCCTCATCAAGCAGCCGGCTGATGGCCCCCGTATCCAGGGTGGCGGACATGATCAGAATCTTGAGATCCTCCCGCAGACTGCGCATCACATCCAGACAAAGAGTCAGGGCCAGATCACCCTGCAGACCACGCTCGTGAAACTCATCAAAGATCACCAGTCCCACCCCGGCAAGCTCAGGATTATCCTGCAGACGGCGGGTGAGCACCCCCTCGGTAATCACCTCAACCCGGGTTGCGAGTGAGACCTTTGATTCAAAACGGACCCGGAAGCCCACAGTCCGGCCGACCTCCTCGCCTAACTGCCTGGCCATAAAGGCCGCAACCATGCGTGCTGCCAGCCGCCGCGGCTCAAGCATGAGGATGGTTTTACCGGCCAGCCATGGTTCAGCAAGCAGGGCCATGGGCGCCACAGTGGTCTTACCTGAACCGGGCGGGGCGCTGAGGATCACCGCCTGGTGATTGACCAACTGCGCCCGCAGTTCCGGGAGAATCTCATGGATGGGGAGCTTTATCATGGTCTAACCATGCCGTAGAAATGGACGAATGTCAAAAGTAAAGATCCACCCAGCAACCCCTTCATAAACTCTGCTCATTTTCCCCTTGACGCCCATCTAAAAACATACTACACAGGCGGAATGAACATTCACTCCACAGAAATATTATCCGCTCAGGCGATTCCCAGTGGTAAACGGGAGCTCATAATTCATGCCACCATCAAACTTATCTCCGAGTATGGCTTCCATGGTACGCCCATCTCCATGATTGCTCAGGAGGCCGGGGTGGGTGCAGGTACTATCTATCGATATTTCAAAGACAAAGACACCTTGGTCCTCGAGATCTTCAAGCAGGTGAACTGTGCTTTCAAGGAAACTCTGCTGCATGGGTATGATGCCAACCAACCCATACGTGACCGCTTCCTCCATCTCTGCCGGGGAATCTTCCAGTATGGGATACAAAATCCTTTTGAGTTTAAATTTATAGAACAATTCTATAATTCTCCCTACGGCACCAGCCTGCGGCGGGAAAAACTCTTCTGTAATTGCGGTGACAGCGGTCAAGATCTGCCGCTGGAACAGGTGTTTGCTGCAGGTCAAGCTCAACAGGTCATAAAAGAACTGCCGCTGGCCGCACTCATTGCCCTGGCCATCGGCCCCATTGTCTTTCTGGTCAAGGACAGCATCGCCGGCCTGATTCAACTGGACAAAGCTACCATCAACAACACTCTGGCCGCCTGCTGGGATGCGATACAACAAGATACAGGCGCCGGCAGGCAACCCGTCATCACTCCATCCTCTCCCTCAACTGAAGAAAAGCCATGAAAAAGCGTATTCTCCTTACCCTCCTTGCACTTATCGTCATCGGCGGCTCCCTGGCCGGTATCAAAGTCCTGCAGATTCGCCATATGATGGCAGTCGGCAGCAAGATGGTCCCGCCACCGGAGACCATCTCCACGGCAGAGGTCCAGCAGCAATCATGGGAATCGGTTCTCTCAGCAGTCGGCTCACTCGAGGCTGTCCAGGGAGTAACCGTCGCAGCCGAACAACCGGGCAAGGTGGTGGCGATCTCTTTTACCCCCGGAGATTTTATCGAAAAAGGTGCCCCGCTGGCCGAACTGGACACCAGTGCTGAAGAGGCACAGTTACGGGCCATGGAAAGCAGCAGAGATCTGGCCCGCACCAATCTGCGCCGTCTGGCTGAGCTTGCCGACAAAGGACTCATTTCCCTGGCCGAATTTGATAATGCCAAGGCCGGTTTTAAAGAGGCCGAGGCCCAGACCGAAAACATCCAGGCTATCATCCGGAAGAAAAACATCAAGGCCCCATTTTCCGGCAGATTAGGCATCCGCCAGATCAACCTCGGCCAGTTTCTGAAAGAGGGTCAGGAAATCGTCAGTCTGCAGGTCCTGGACCCGATCTTTGTCAACTTTATGTTGCCCCAGCAGGAACTGAGCAGGATCACCAACGGGATGGTGGTACGCATTAATGGTGACGGCATCGACAAAGAGCAGATCAGCGGCAAGATCACCGCCATTGCCCCCCAGGTGGACGAGAAGACCCGTAACATCCGGGTCCAGGCAACAATTACCAATAAAGACGAGCTCCTGCGTCCGGGAATGTTTGTCAATGCCTCGATCGTCTTGCCGGAGCAGAAAAAGGTCTTCGCCATTCCCACCACAGCAGTTTTCTATGCCCCCTACAGCGATTCCGTTTTTGTGGTGGAAGAGAAAAAAGATGAAAAAAGCGGCAAAAATATCCAGGTCCTGCGCCAGCAGTTTGTCACTATCGGTGAAAAACGCGGTGATTTTGCAGCGGTTCTCTCTGGCCTGCAGGGAGGAGAAACAGTGGCCGCTGTCGGGGTCTTCAAGCTACGGAACGGCCAGTCTGTGGTCATTGACAATACCCAGACACCGGCCTTTGAGCTGCAACCAAAACCGGAAAACAACTAGTCTTTTAGGCATTTAGGAGCCGTTACGAAATAACATGGCCATTTATATCTATTTCGTTACGGCTCCTTATGCCGCTCCGGACGTTAAAATGGCCATGTTATTTTTTTACAGCGGCTTAGTCTAAACAACCAATACTCCGTGCCGTGCCATGAATTTTACTGATATCTTTATCCGTCGTCCTGTCCTTGCCGTGGTGATCAGTCTGGTCATCATCATTGCCGGACTCCAGGCCATTACAAACGTTAATGTCCGCCAATATCCCCGCAGTGAAAATTCAACGGTGACGGTGACCACTGTCTATGTCGGGGCCAACGCTGAGCTGGTACGGGGATTCATCACCACCCCCCTGGAGAGGGCCATTGCCGCCGCCGACGGCATAGATTATCTCCAGTCGCAGAGTTCCCAGAGCGTCTCCACCATCAGCGTCCGCTTAAAGCTGAACTATGACGCCACCAAGGCCCTGGCTGAAATCAGTTCCAAGGTTGATCAGGTCCGGGCCGATCTGCCGCCGGAAGCCGAAGTTCCGATCATCAATATTGAATCGGCAGACAGCAAGTTTGCCGCAGCCTACCTGAGCTTCACCTCGGATGTACTGAAGCAGAACGAGATCACCGATTATCTGACACGGGCCATACAGCCACGCCTTTCCGCCCTGGCCGGGGTCCAGCGGGCTGAGATCCTTGGAGGCAGGACCTTTGCCATGCGCATCTGGCTCAAGCCGGACCGGATGGCGGCCTACAACATCACGCCGGTACAGGTACGGCAGGCCCTGGCCGCGAACAACTATCTGGCTGCTCTGGGACGGACCAAAGGGTCGCTGATTCAGGTCAATATCACCGCAGATACCAACCTGACCTCCATTCAGGAGTTCAAACGCCTTATTGTCCGTAATCAGGATGGGGCTTCCATCCGCATTGAAGATATCGGCGACGTGGTCATGGGGGCTGAAGACTACGATGCCGAGGTCCGTTTTTCCGGAAAGACTGCCGTCTTCATTGGCATCTGGCCCCTTCCCAACGCCAACTCGCTGGATGTCCTCAAGCTGGTCAGAGCTGAAATGGCGGCCATCGAGCGCGATCTGCCCAGCGGCATGCAGGCCCGGATCGGCTATGACAGCACCGACTACATCAACAACTCCATCCACGAGGTCCTCAAGACCCTGGGTGACACCATGCTTATCGTTGTGGTGATCATCTTTCTCTTTATGGGCTCCTTTCGCTCGGTCTTTATCCCGGTGATTACCATCCCCCTCTCTTTAATCGGAGCGGTTTTTCTCATGCAGATCTTTGGTTTCACCATTAATCTGCTGACCCTGCTCGCCATAGTTCTCTCTGTAGGTCTGGTGGTAGACGATGCCATTATCGTCGTGGAAAATGTCGAACGCCATATCCGTAAAGGTCTCAAGCCCTTTGATGCCGCCCTTGTCGCCGCCAGGGAGCTGGTGGGGCCGATTATTGCCATGACCATAACGCTCGCCGCAGTCTATGCCCCTATCGGCCTGCAGGGTGGGCTGACCGGCGCGCTCTTCCGCGAATTCGCTTTTACCTTGGCCGGGGCCGTAACCATCTCCGGAATCGTGGCCCTGACTCTCTCGCCCATGATGTCGGCCAAGCTCCTGAAACCTGGCCTTGCAGAACATGGGCTGGCCGGACGAATCAACCGCGGCTTTGATCGAATCAAGGGACTGTATGGCCGCCTGCTTGATCAGACCCTGAAAACCAGACCGGCTGTCTATCTGGTCTGGATTGTCATCAGCCTGCTTGCAATCCCCATGTTCAGGATGTCTCCGGTGGAGCTGGCGCCCGCTGAAGATCAGGGAGTAATCTTTGGTATCCTCGATGCCGCGGCCAACTCCACACTTGACCAGACCAGCCAGTATGCGGCAGCGGCTAACCGTATGTTTCTCTCTGAACCGGAAACCAAATTTACCTTCCAGATGACCATGCCCTCTTCCGGATTCGGGGGTATGGTCCTCAAGCCCTGGGCTGATCGGCAACGTACTGTCTTCCAAGTCCTGCCCGAGATCCAGCATAAACTGGCAACCATCCCCGGCGTCCGCATGTTTCCGGTGATCCGCCCCTCCCTTCCGGGTGGCGGCCAGTTCCCGATAGAGTTTGTCCTGGCCTCGACCGCAGAGCCGGAACAGATCCTCGAATTCGCCCAGCAATTGCAGATGAAAGCCATGGCCAGCCACAAGTTTGCCTTTCCGCCGCTCATTGACATGAAAGTCGATCAGCCGCAGTCCGAGCTGATGATCGACCGTGACCGGGTCGCCGATCTCGGACTCAATCTGCAGCAGGTTGGCGCCGACATCGGCTCCATGCTTGGCGGCAATTTCGTCAACCGCTTTGATATCGCCGGCCGCAGTTACAAGGTTATCCCCCAGATTCAACGGAGCGACCGACTCAATCCTGAGCAGCTACAAGATATCTACATCACCGGACCGAACGGACAGATGGTGCCTCTGTCAAGTATCGCCACCATCCACAACTCAACGACCGCCCGTTCCATGAACCGTTTTCAGCAGTTAAACGCGGTCACCATCAGCGGTGTCTCCGTGGTCCCGCTTGATGAGGCCCTGCGATTTCTTGAAGATGAAGCCGCAAAAATTCTTCCTCAAGGGTATGTTCTTGATTACACGGGAGAATCCAGGCAATTGCGCACTGAAGGGAACCGCTTCCTGCCGGCATTCGGCCTGGCTGTGGTGCTGATCTTCCTGGCTCTTGCCGCCCAGTTCAACAGCTTCCGCGATCCCTTTGTCATCCTGGCCGGATCGGTTCCGCTCGCTCTGTTCGGAGCCCTGATCTTCACTTTTCTGAAGATCCCCAACCCTAATATCCCTTTCTGGACCAATGGCTGGACGACCACCCTGAATATCTACTCTCAGGTGGGACTGATCACACTGGTGGGACTGGTAGCCAAAAACGGGATTCTCATCGTTGAATTTTCCAATAAACTCCAGGACCAGGGTCATTCCAAGCTTGAGGCTGTACGTGAGGCGGCCCTGACCCGTCTGCGCCCCATCCTGATGACCAGCTGCGCCACCGCCGCCGGTCACTTTCCCCTGACCCTGGTCACCGGGGCCGGGGCCGCAGCGCGTAACTCAATAGGTCTGGTGCTGGTCGGCGGTATTATTATCGGTACCGTTTTCACCCTCTTTGTAGTGCCGTCAATCTATATGCTGATCGCCCATGACCGGAAGATGCAAGGCGAAAATCTGGAAATATGAGTTATACTCCAGGCTCCTTCAAAGCAAT
Source organism: Pseudomonadota bacterium (assembly GCA_043826415.1). Lineage (GTDB taxonomy): Bacteria > Desulfobacterota > Desulfobulbia > Desulfobulbales > Desulfocapsaceae > UBA2270. The sequence goes on along the minus strand of JBDRQE010000021.1, from coordinate 35,560 downwards.
AAAGGAAACCCCATGAAAAAGAGATTGTGCATGTTCTCCATCATGCTGACCACAGGACTTGCCGGATTATCTTTTCACCAGCAGTCCCTGCAGGCACAGACCATATCTCAGGTTACACCGGAGATAACAACGACACCGGCTACCTCCCAGACAATCAGCGAGGGTGAAATCCTCACCCTCGCCAAGGTTGTGGCCCTCACCCGCCGGAATCAGCCGGCCATTCTTGCCGCCAGGGGAAATGTCAATGCCGGCCAGAGCCGGATTGGCCAGGCAGAGTCCTCTTATTACCCGCAGATCAACGGGAGCACAGCCTACAACCGTTTGTCGCCTGGAGGTACCATATACGGCACAAGCGATGACAGCGCCTATAACCAACTGGCAGTCGCCATGAATGGCAGTCAGCTGCTGTATGACTTCGGCAAAACCAAAACCCAGGTCGAAATCCAGAAAACCAGCCTTGAGGCAGCCCGTTCCGAGCTGAACGCTGCTGATGACAGCTCCGTTTTCAATGCCAAACTTGCCTATTATGACATACTGAAAATCGCCCGCAACAAAGAGGTCGCCACTGAAACCGTCAAACAATTTGAGCAGCATCTGGCCCAGGCAAAGGGTTTTTACGAGGCCGGGGTAAAGCCGAAATACGATGTGACCAAGGCAGAAGTTGATCTCAGCCATGCCAAGCTTTTGCAGATCCAGGTGGAAAACAACCTGCGGTTGGCCAGGGTCGTGCTTAATAACGCCATGGGTCTCCCCGCTGCCCCTGACTACCAACTCGAGGACACCCTCACATCCGTCAAGTTTACTCTTCCCTATGAGCAGGCCTTAGGTCTGGCCATGCACCATCGCCCCGACCTCAAGGCTCTGGTTCTGAAAAAACAGGCGGCTCAGCAAAGCGTTGATCTTGCCCGCAAAGGTGATACGCCCACTCTCTCCGGCAATGCAGACGTCGGATACAGTGGCGATGCAGACGCCATGGATGAAGGTTGGAGTGCCGGCATCGCCCTCACCGTTCCGATCTTCAACGGCCACCTGACCCGGCACCAGATCGATGAAGCCCAGGCCAAGGCCGAGATCCTGGCCGCCAATGTGACCGCTTTACAACAAAGCATCCACAAGGAAGTCGAGCAGAGTTACCTCAATCTGCAGGAAGCAGAAGAACGGATCGCCGTCACCCAACTCGCCATCGAGCAGGCCAAAGAAAATTCCAGAATCGCCTCCGGCCGTTACAGCGCCGGTGTCGGAAGTCCCGTTGAAGTCACCGATGCCGATATCATGCTGGTTCAGGCCAAGGCCGACCATAACCAGGCCCTCTACGACTACCGCATAGCCCAGACCGCTATCGAACAGTCCATCGGCATGACAGGAGAAAATGGCCTGACGAACAAAAATTGAATAAAAAAAACCTTTACATATGTTTAGTTATACATTTTTCACCAAATAGTTGAGCAATGGAGAGACATCATGGATGCAGAAAAGCTAATGGAAAATATGTCCGATGAATTATCGGCAGCTATACGCGCAATGACGAAGGCCAAAACCGTGGAAGAAAAGGTGGCCTACAGCCAGGTGGTAAAAAATCTCAGCGAGGCCATGGGTGTCTTTCTCAGCCTGGCCGATAGTATGATGGATGATTATGACTTCGAAGATGACTGAGCGCAGATAACATCGCGGATTTCTGCCTGGAGACAACTGTGGTTTTTCAAGAAGGACAAACAGGATGGACAGAACAAAAGGCCAGACAGAGGCCGAAATTAGCGAGGCCATCATCAAGTTTGAAAAGGAGTTCACGGGCAGAGGTCCTCTAGAGACCAGAACTCATATCAGAGACGATATGGTGCTGGTGCGACTCAAAGGGGTTCTCGCCCCGGACCGGAAGTTGCTACTCGGCAACGAGTAGCCATCATCTGCGGGCAGGCCTTACAACCACGAATACTCTCAGGGCTGGAAGCGAATCAAATCCGGGGAAGGATCGTATCGGCAATACGACGAGCGAGGGCAAGATTTTCCGCTTTTCCGGTATTGCCCACTGATATCAGGATATACACATCACCCTTGAGGATATGCAGGCCCGGCGAGCCCCAGCAGGCGTCATCCCCGACACCCGGCACCTGCTCTACCGGATGGAGCATTTGTTTGGTGGTGATATAAATTGTCTTCGCGCTTTGTCCACCGGCAACAATCTTGGCAGCCATATCCGCAGTACGAATAACTGAAATCTGCAGGAGCCGCGAAGAAGAAACCGGGGTATACCGGCACATCTTCTGCCCCAGCGGATTTCTTGTCTCCTGCAGCTCAGGGGCCGTGACCGTTTCTCCAACAAGAGCTGCCGCCTCCTCCTTGCTGAGAAGCCCGCAGGGGTTAAACATCGTGACGGCCTGGGCCGCTGTCCCCAAGCTAACCGTAATAAAAAACATCGCCAGGATTACGCTGATTTTTTTTACCATACCTTGTTCTCCCATCCATCTTGTTTTCTTGCGGGATATCGATACCCCCCTGCCAACCACCTCATAGCGACGCCAGACTCCAGTTCATAACGTAAAAGTTCCCGCCAGCCCGGCCAGATGAAGGGATCGCAGAACAGCCTTGTCCGACTCGCTATTGAAATTCTTCTCCATTCCTAATTTCAAGGTGGCGAGAAGCTTCAACGGCCTCGCAAAAAAAAGGAAGGGAGTCGACAGACAGCTTGCTTCTGATTTCTTTCTGCGTTGTCGATATGTTGGCACACTCAAAAAATTCCATGACATCCCTTCAGTTCCTGACCAAAAGACAAGCTGTAATACAAAACCCCATTTGGGGACAAATCTTAAATCGTGGCCGCCATAACCTCATACCGAGTGCGCCCATTCTTTTTGATATTATTGGGTTCTTCGCAGAACCCAACACACCGGAAGACAAAAGGCCTTTCATGTTGAGTTATTTGCTTACATTGAGAACGCTCTCCAGTTGGCATTCGTTGTTGGTAAAACAAAGGATGCTCTTTTCCAGTCTGTCGTAATCAGGGTTAAACGTTCCACGCCGCCAATAATCATATTGCAGTTTTTTCCCGTTTTCATCCTTTAAGGTTGCGATATTATTTTCGCTGAAAATGGTTTTCTCCGATCCCTTCCGGCATTTTTCGTAGCCATCAGTATCGCCTTTGTCTTCATAGGATTTACAATTTCGGTACTTGCCGTTAACACCGTAGTGTTTGTCTCCAGGGCTCATAGAGAGAGCTGTATGGGCAAAGTTGGCAAATCTGTAGGGAGTACCTTGATAATTCAGTTCAGGACTGTCGAATTCCACCGTCGCAATATCTTTACAAGACGCCAGCGACTGGTATTCCTTCGTATATCTGGTTTTGTACCAGATAAGAGCGCGACGTTCAGCGGTCGTCAGATCACAGAAAAATTTACGGGCCTCCCCGGCATCAATGGTATCATCATCAGCACTGACAGCCATCAGCACAGGAACCTGCAGCGCGTACTTACGATCGACCAGGCCTTTGGTCAGTGCATAAAACTCAGCTCCGGCATTCATAGAAAAAGATTCATATCGTGCGGCATCTTTCTCGTCATATTTGCTCGCCCAGGCCTTAACGAATCTAAGAATAGTGGCAGCCCAGGCCAACTTTGTTTTGGCTTTTACGGCTGTCGACACCAGAATCAAGCCTTTGATTTTATTTGTACTTTTCCCCTCTTTCATATGTCGTATAGCCAGCGCCGTGCCGGTCGAGAATCCGACCAGATACAGGTCATGAATCTGGTCGATTTTCTGAAAGCTTCTCACTCCATAGTCGGTTATTCGCATCCAGTCTTCATGTTTCATCTTCAATGAGTCTCCGGCCACGGTGCCATGCCCAGGCAACAACACGGCCCGGATCAAGGCACACGGATAAGCCTGTTGCAGAGAGTCGCTGATACTGCGCATCAGATAAGGTGAATCGGTCAAGCCATGGATGAGAAGGAAACCCTTTCCCCCTCCTTTTAATTTGTCCCAACACATATCGCTGTCTTTTTCAGGCCACTGAAACGGGCCGCGCATGATTGCCGTCTCTGCACTGGTATACCCCCCGAGATAGGGACTCTGACCGGATTTAAAACGAAGATCGTCTAAAATCCGGCGAATATTTTCACGACTGTCATGAACATACTGCGTAAATTCCGGCTCAGGCTGTCCTGGAACGGAAGCCGCCTTTCCTGTTGGCTGCAACCATTGGGGGTTCGAAGAGGTGCATGCACCTGAAGCAAGCGACAAAAATACGCTCACAAGAATTACCTTGATTGTTGAAACAATCATTTTCTCTCCAGATAATTTTAAAATGAAAGAACAAGGGCCTGATCAAGCTTGCTTAATCAGGCAACAGGTAGAAGATAGGCCAACATTTTCTGTCTCCTTTGCCTGTTGTGCAAGATCTCAATATATCCTGCGATGCCTCGAATTGTCTGCTCTCTGCTTGCACAGGCAAGGTGATACACAAGCTCGTTTTCAACGTTGTGCCAGGCAGATTCTCTCTCGTTTTTTTTATTCTGTTTTTCGTTTCTGAACAATATCTCCAGGACCATCTCTATTCAACATATGATCAGATAACATTTTGACGTTACCTGATACAGGAGAAAAGCACAAATCTCTTCAAAGAGATCTTGTGTCGGCATGGTATGTATCTGTTTCTAAACCAACAGAGAAGAAGGAATAACCAAGACAGGAGGTGGCGCTCTCACTCATTCCTCCCAGGACCCAGTCCAGCTTCCACCCTCATCCCCCACCTCATTCTCCTCAGGTGACTTCCTCTTCCTGGATCTCCTGTTTGATCTTGACAGAGATCTTTTTTCGATGTAAAAATTCCCTCCTTACAAAAATTTAACAATCATTTTTGCTCCTGCCTGATTGCAGTTGCGGATGATAGACACCATTACTTAGTACAATCACTGCCTTTCCAGGCAGTTTTCATTTCATTCATCAGGAGAAAAATGAATGTGTCGTTTAGCCCTGAAATCCGCCATTGAACCTTTTTCACCCTATGAGGTTCTCACAGCCATGGAAGCCATGCAGGAAGGCTATGATGGCTCCGGGCTTGGCCTGCTGTTGCGCGGTTTGACCTTTGAGGATTACAAGTATGATCCAAAGCACCCTGTTCTTTCCGGTATTGCCCACAGCGAAGCAGCCTGGCAGCGCCTGAATTCCATCATGGATCAGCGGGGTTATGAGCTGCAATATGACCACAAGTTTGAAACCGTTCCCGCTCTGGTCGAGGCCAAGGATCGCTATCGTTATTTCTTGCGCGTCTATCAGATGCCCGCCGCCTTTGCAGACAAGAGTCCGGAGGAAATAGAAGAGGAGCTGATGCTCACCCGCCTTTTCCTGCGGGCCAACGGTGAAGAAAACGGCAACGACCTCACCGCCTTCTCCTTCTGGCCCGATGTGGCCATGATGAAGGAAGTGGGCTGGCCCCTGGATATCGGTAACGCCCTGACCCTCCATGACAATCGGATCACCTCCCGGGTGTGCATGGCTCAAGGCAGACAGAACACCAACTACGGCATCAACCTCTATGCCTGCCACCCTTTTTTCATCCAGGGTATTGCCACCATGACCAACGGCGAGAATACCGCCTTTGTGCCCATCCGTGACTGGCTGCTCGGCAAGCATTTCCCCGGCTATACCGGCTACCAGAGTGACTCCGAGGTCTTTGCCCATATCCTCCACTACACCCTGAAACAGCTCAAGCTGCCCTTGCAGGCATATAAACATATCATCACCCCACTAAAGAACGCGGAACTGGACAAACATCCCCAGGGCGTTTTCCTCAAAGGGTTGCGGGATGTCTGCCGCCGCTTGATCATTGATGGCCCCAACGCCGTCATCGGCACCCTGCCCGATGAGACCTGCCTGCTGGTCATGGATCACAAGAAGATGCGTCCGGCCACCGTCGGCGGCAGAGACGGGGCGTGGGCCATTGCTTCCGAGATGTGCGGAGTTGCAGCCATGATTCCCGACCGTGATCCATCCCTTGATTTTCAACCCATGCGTGAACATACCATTATCGTCCCACCAGATAGAAAGGAATTAACAATATGGTCTCAGCTCGATCCGTATCCGTTGGCCCAAGTAGCTTAAGCTACACCGACCTCCCCTGGATAATTCAGCACCGGGAAGACAGGTGTACCTTGTGCGGCCGCTGCACCGCCGTGTGCCCGAAAGAGGCCATTTATCTGGCCTATAGACGGCAGAGAATGCCGAAGCTGGATGTCCTCAAGAAGGCACGCGGTAATGAGTACCGCACCTTTGTCGGCATCCGCCAGAAGACCACTATGGCCAATGCCTGCATAGGCTGTTCCATGTGCTCCATGGTATGCCCCAATGAGGCGATCATGCCGGTGCCTAATACCAACGAGCACCGCACCCTCTTCTTTCACAACCAGAAGGGGCAGCCCCAGACCCGTGGCGGCCGGAGAAATGTCAGCGGGCCCAATCTGCTCGACCGGATCATGTTTGACCGCATCTCCATGCTCACCGATCCCGCCCTTGATGCCGGACGCCATGAGTTCAATTTGACCACCACCCTGGGCCGCACCCTTGCTCCTGAAGAGTTTTTAAAACGCCAGAGAGAAGGGGGCTGGATTCCGCCGACTCGTGAGATCTTCCCCTTTGTTATCGGTTCCATGTCCTTCGGTGCCCTGTCTCCCAACATGTGGCTGGGCCTGCTCCAGGGCGTGGCCTACTGCAACGAGGTACTGGGGATTCCCGTGGTCATGTGTACCGGTGAAGGCGGTTGTCCGCCATGGGTTTTGAAGAGCCCCTATCTCAAATATATCATCCTCCAGATCGCCTCCGGCTATTTTGGCTGGGATGAGATCATCCGCGCCATCCCCGAGATGCAGTGCGACCCGGCTGCCATCGAGATCAAGTACGGACAGGGCGCCAAACCCGGCGACGGCGGCCTGCTGATGTGGTTCAAGGTCTCCAAACTCATCGCCCGTCTGCGCGGGGTACCTGAGGGTGTTGATCTGCCTTCGCCACCCGTGCATCAGACCCTCTACTCCATTGAAGAGAGCGTCATGAAGATGATCCAGACCATGTCCACCGCCTTTGGTCACAAGGTTCCGGTCTATCCCAAGATTTCGGCCTCCACCTCGGCCAAGTCGGTGCTCAACAACCTGGTGCGCAACCCTTATGCCGGCGGACTGCTCATTGACGGTATTGATGGCGGTACAGGTGCGGCCTATAATATCTCCATGGATGCCACAGGGCACCCGATCGCTTCCAATGTCCGCGAGTGTTATCTGGATCTGGCGGCCCAGGGCAAGCAGAACGAGATCCCCATCTTTGCCGCCGGCGGTATCGGCAAGAACGGCAATGTAACCCAGAACGGCATGGCCCTCATCATGCTGGGCGCCTCCGGGGTTCATATCGGCAAGTATATCATGCAATCGGTTGCCGGTTGCCTGGGCAACGAGAAAAGCCGTTGCAACGTCTGCAACGTGGGTATCTGCCCCAAGGGCATCACCAGCCAGAACCCGAAACTGTACCGGAGGCTTGATCCAGATCTGGTGGCCGAACGGGTAAGCGAGGTCTTCATGTCCATTTCCACCGAGGCCAAAAAGATCATGGCACCACTGGGGCGTTCCCAGAGTCTGCCCGTTGGCATGTCCGATGCCTTGGGTATCAGCGACAAGGACGCCGCCGATCGACTGGGGATTAAATACGTCTGTTAGGAACGATACAGGTTGTTTAGACTGTTAGACTGTCGCCTGTTAGACAAAAATGATCTCGACCAAGGGACCGAAACGGACCTTAACCTAGTGAAGATCGCTAACAGACTCAATGCCTACAGACTATAAACCTAAGAAGTTTAAATAATAAATCTGATTTTGAGGTGTTTTCAGTGGGTACGATTGTTGTAAAAGGTCTTGACGAAAATGGCCACCGCATCAGTTCCATGGATTTTGAAAATCTGGTTCGGGAGGCTGCCGGCAAGACAGACCATCTGAGCCTGGAGACCTTTGGCCAGCATAATATCGGCATCCGGCTCCACCGCCCGGAAGGCCTGACTATTGAGACAAAAGGCCCTGCCGGTCAACGCCTGGGTTGCATGGGCATGCCCGGCACCTCCGTCGTTTGTCACGGTTCCGCCTCGGATGATGTGGGCTACCTCAATATCGGGGCCGAGATCACGGTCCTGGGAGACGCCACCAATGGTGTGTGCAGCGCCATGGCCAATGGGAAGGTGTACATTCGCGGCTCCATCGGTGCTCGTGGCCTGACCATGACCAAATGGAACCCGGACTACGCGCGGCCGGAGTTGTGGGTACTCGGTTCCACCGGTGACTCCTTTGCCGAGTTCAACTGCGGCGGCATTGGTGTCGTCTGCGGCATTGATGCCAAAAATCCAGCCAACGTCCTGGGCTATCGGCCCTGCGTCGGCATGGTTGGCGGCACCATCTATTTCCGCGGCCCCATTGACGGTTCCTACTCTAAAACCAATGCCCGCCTTACCAAACCAACAGATGAGCAATGGCAGTGGCTCATGAGCGGGATGGGCCCCTATCTGCAGAAAATCGGTCGCAGCGACCTTCTGTCTACCCTTTCGGTGCGCGATGAATGGCAGATGTTCCTGACTGTCACCCCGCAGGAGCGGGCCCTGATGTTTGCCGGCCCCATGCCCATGGCTGAATTCCGCAACAAGCACTGGAACAAGGCATTCGGCGGCGGTGATCCTCTGCGGGACCTGGCCCCGGGACTTGACCGCAGCCCTATCGAAGCCGTACCCACCGGAGATATGCGCCGCAAGAAACCCTTCTGGGCCAACCGCGAATCCGCCGCTCCCTGTACCTATTACTGCCCGGTCCACATCCCCACCGTCGATCGTCTGCGCCTGATCCGCGAAGGGAAGATTGATGAGGCCTATGAGATGCTGCTGCGTTACACTCCGCTGCCGGCATCAGTCTGTGGGTCTGTGTGTCCGAATCTGTGCATGCAGAACTGTTCACGAGCAGGCGTTGATGAATCCATTGACGTCCAGATTCTCGGTCGTGCCGTTGCCAATGTGCCGGCACCTGCCATGGCTGCGCCCATTGGCAAGAAGGTGGCTATCATCGGCGGCGGTCCGGCAGGCATGAACACCGCCTGGCAGCTGGCTCAGGCCGGCGTTGAGGCTCATATTTTTGAGCAGGATACGCAGATTGGCGGCAAACTGGCCCAGGTTATTCCCTGGGAACGTCTGTCCAAGGCAGTATGGGATCAGGAAATCAAACGTTTTCTCGACACCCCCAATATTCATGTGCATACCAATGTGAGCATGGACAGGGAGAAATTCGAGGGCCTGCAGAAAGACTTTGATTATGTGGTGGTAGCTGTCGGAACCCACGAACCTCGCCGCATCCCCTTCCCCGGCAATGAACGGGTTGTGCCTGCTCTTCACTTCCTGAAAAATGCCAAGAGTGCCACCCCGGACAAAGTGGGCAAGGAAGTCGTTATCATCGGGGCCGGAAATGTCGGCTGCGATGTCGCCTGTGAGGCCTACCGCCTTGGCGCGGAAAAGGTAACCCTTGTTGACATTCAAAAGCCTCTGGCATTCGGCAAGGAGAAAGAAGCAGCCGAGGCCCTCGGTGCTGTCTTTCGCTGGCCGGTCATGACCCGCGAAGTGACCGACGAAGGTCTGGTCATGAATACCGGTGAGCTGATCCCTGCCCAGACGGTGATCATCTCCATCGGCGACGTCCCGGCCCTGAAGTTCCTGCCGGAGACGGTTGAGACTGTCACCGTTGGCGGAGCGGCCTGGATCAAGACCCAGGAGTCGCATCTCACCACCAATGCCAAAGTTCTGGCAGTTGGCGACGTTGAGAAACCTGGTCTGGCCACCAACGCCCTGGGCGCCGGCAAAACAGCGGCCGAATTCATTATTGCCGACTTCAAAGGTATGGAATGGAAGCCCTTTACCCAGCACCCTATCACCCAGCAGGCCCTGACTATCACCCACTATATTCCGGATGAGCATATGCGCATCCACACCGAACAGGCCCAGGCCGAGAGCTGCCTTTCCTGTGCCTCCTGCCGTGACTGCCATCTCTGCGAGACCATCTGTCCCACAGGAGCCATTACCCGGCGTGAGCTGGAATTTGGGCACACCAATGGCTACGAATCAGGACTTGACGGCAGTTGGGAGTACACCTCAGATGACAAGAAATGCATTGCCTGCGGATTCTGCGCCGACACCTGCCCCTGTGGTATCTGGATGATCCGCACTTTTTAAAATTTTCTATCTTCGAATATACAAAAGAGCCCTGAAGGAGTATTAATCCTTCAGGGCTCTTTTGCGTTAGCCTGTTCTTATCCAAGGATGAGCAGAAAGAATGCTGTCATCAGCAAGGCTTTCAAGACAATCTATCCATTTTGACACCATGTGAACTACTCGCCACGATGAATACCTTCCGTCAAAGAGATAATTTCAAAATCTTTTTTCCATCTTTGCTGGCAATACTCCTCTTTATCGTCGCCATATTTGGCGTAGCCCTGCCGGATTTGCAGGAAAATATGCTGAATCAAAAACGTTTAATGCTGGTTGAATTGGTACACACTGTGTCCAGTACTCTCGAGCACTATGACGCTCAGGTCAACACAGGGAAAATATCACTGACTGAGGCCCAAGAAATGGCAAAGGAACAGATCAGGAAAATACACTACGGGCCCAGTCACAAAAGCTATTTCTGGATCAATGATTTACAGCCCAAAATGATCATGCATCCCTACCGTCCGGATCTGGAGCAGCAGGATTTATCCGTATTTTCTGACAAAACCGGCAAACATCTCTTCACAGAAATTACTCAGGTGGTTCAAAAGGAAGGTGCCGGATTTGTGCCCTATATGTGGCAATTGAATGAAGACTCGCAGCATATCGGTTCCAAGCTTTCATACGTAAAGCTTTTTCAGCCATGGAGTTGGGTCATCGGTACCGGAATATATCTGGATGATGTGCATTCCGAGACTGCAAGAATGTCCAGGAAGTTGATTTATATCTCCCTGGCAATTCTTCTGCTTATTGGTTGCCTGTCATCTTTTATTTTCTCTCAGCAGCTAAGAAATTTGAAACGACGGCAAATCGCCGAAACCGAGGTGGAGCAATACCGTCAAAATCTGGAAAAACTTGTCGAAGAGAGGACAGTGGAGCTGCTGTCGGCCCAATCAAAGATAAAAATATTAAAGGGCTTCCTTCCCATTTGCGCAAATTGCAAAAAAATACGTGACGATAAGGGAACCTGGAATCAGATAGAATCATATATCCGGGATCACTCTGAAGCACAGTTCAGCCATGGAATTTGCCCTGTTTGCGCAAAAGTACTTTATCCAGAGCTGGACTTATCAAAACACTTTCCGGAAGAATCAGCAGACAAGCTGTCATAAAAAGTACTTCGGGGAGACTCATAAAAAAGCCCACGTTAAAAAATCTGGGTCTCCCATCTTTAAAGATTCTCGCAGAAGAACTCCAGCAACAGGCCCTCAAGCACAGCCTGCTTTCTGAGCAGGTCACCTGTCTGCTGTTCCAGGAGAAGCAGGACAGCTGATTCCTCGCTGCCCGTTATATGGCTGCAGTTATAGTTGAGGCAGAACATAGGTTTCATGACCAGGACGCATCCTGCCCCTCCCAGAAAACAACATTCAACCAGATCATCCCGCTGAACAGCTACCTGCACTCCGGCCAGTAGATTCATCAGCAGCTGCAGCACATCATTTTCACCCGCCATATAGCGGCTGCAGCAGCCACCTCCCACACGAGCGGCACATTGTGTACAGGTACCTCCCATTCCCATGACAGCCATCTGCATCTGCAGAACCTGCTCAGAGACTTGCATCATGGCCAGTTGGGACATGACATCCGCCCGCAAGGAAAGCTCCCTGCCATAACGGCCATACAGGTCCTGCGCCACCGCCAGTTTTACCACCACCTCGCCGCTGTAAAAAAGCGAATAGATCTCAGAACGTGTCAGCATGATTCCCCTGCGTAATATATTCCATCATTGAGCCTGGCGCATGAAATCCAGCCAGATCGGAGCGGCAGCGCGACCACCGGTCTCCTCCCGGCCAAGGCTTCCGCTCTGATCATACCCCAGCCAGACACCGGTGATCAATTTCCTGGTAAAACCGACAAACCAGGCATCTCGATTATCATCCGTGGTCCCGGTCTTGCCGCCGCACAGACCAGGCAGTCCGCCGGCACGCTTGCCTGTTCCTTCGCGGATAACCGCCGCCAGCATCTTCTGCATATCTGCCGCCACCCTTGCATCGAGCACCCGGTGTGATTCCGCTTTCTTTTTCATCAGGACCCTGCCCGCCCCATCTTCAATCCTGGTAATCAAGATCGGCGAAGTAAACTGACCACCACAGACAAAAGGGGTATAAGCCCCGGTGATCTCGAGCAGAGAGACACCGGTTGCCCCCAGAGCCAGGGAGAGATCAGCGGTGATCGGCTCGCTGATGCCGGCGGACTTGGCCAGGGCCCGTACCTTCTCTACACCTACCTTCTGTAAGAGCCTGACCGCCACCACATTCAGGGAATGGGTCAGGGCCTCGGACAATGTGGTTTCCCCATGAAACTGACCGGAAAAATTCTGCGGCTGCCACAGCTTCCCTCCGTGTCCCCGGATGGAGAGCGGTGCATCCTGAAGCATCGATTGCGGCCCGAAGCCGTTTTCCAGTGCCGTGGCATAAATCAGGGGTTTAAAGACCGAACCGGCAGACCTCCGTCCTTGAGTTGCCCGGTCAAAAGGAGACGCTGTAAAATCAAGTCCGCCGACCAGGGCTCTGACCTGTCCCGTACAGGCCTCAATGCTCACCAGTGCCCCCTGAGGCATCTCTTTGTGCCTCTCTTTTGTGCCTGACTGCCCGGAAGATCGCACCAGAGAGGCCATCACCCCTTGGCGCAGCGCACTGCTGGCCGCAAGCTGCATGGCGGGATCAAGGGTGGTGAAGATGCGGACCCCGGCATAATTCAAAGAAATCCCCAATGCCTGTTCCGCCCGCTTGCGTACCAGCTGGACAAAATAGCCACTATTGCTGAGCGCAGCGCTCTCCGGTTCTTTCAGCTCTACGGCTGAGACAAAGGACCGGCGCGCCGCATCTGCGCTGATATAACCATCCTCTGCCATCCGGTTCAGGACATAACGCTGTCGCTGCCGGGCCCGCTCCAGATGTTCAAAGGGTGAATAACGGCTTGGCGCCTGCGGCAGTCCTGCCAGGATCGCCATCTCACCAAGAGTCAGTTCCTTTACATGTTTGGAGAAATAGACCTGCGCCGCCGCCTCAACACCATACGCACCGCCCCCTAAATAGATCTGATTGAGATAGATATAAAGGATCTCATCCTTGGAAAGCTGACTGTCTATGCGCCAGGCAAGAATGGCCTCTTTGAATTTACGCAGATAGGTCTTCTCAGGGGAGAGCAGCAGGGAACGAGCGACCTGCTGAGTGATCGTTGAGCCGCCCTGACTGCGCCGACCCTCCCGGGCATTATTGATAAACGCCCGAAACACGGACCAGAAATCAAGACCTGGATGATCATAAAAACGACCATCTTCAGCGGCGACAAAGGCCTTGGGCAGCAGTGGCGGCATCTTCGAGAGCGGCAGAACCGTCCTGTTTTCGATGTAAATTCGTTCCATCACCTTGCCGTGCCGATCGAGAATCTCGGTGGCCTGCAGAGGATGATACTGGGAAACAGAGCTGATAGCTGGGAGATCAAGGGCCTTGAAAGCAAAAAGAAGCGTCCCGAGAAAGAGGGTGATCAACACACATATGGCAAAGAGAAAGGTGATAATATGCTTTTCATTCAGCGGCTTCCGGCGCGGGGCGGGTGTCGGCCGGGAAGGAGATGTTCTGGGCACACGTGGCCCTGCTTTTTGTTTGGACGCAACCACTGGAGATTGTCTGTAACAGATAAAAGGAGTATCGGATGATTAAAGATTCCTGCACCGTAAGCCGCTGTAAGAAAATAACATAGCCATTTTAACGCCCGGAGCGGCATAAGTTCTTTCATTACCACAGACAGCCGCGAGTTCACAGCAGGAAGTTGCTTTTCCTGAAGAGACCTGGAAAAAAGTGTATAGAGTCAGATCACCTTTTTTATGGTATAAAATAGATCCATACAGGCAATTCCGCTCTTCCTTTTCCGGAGATACACCGATGAAACGCCCCCCCCTGCTTACTGAAGATGGTTATCTCCTGCTCGATCCACAGACGGAACCGACCATTGACGCCAAACTGGGTGTCCCGAAACTGGCCGGCACGCTCCGTTTTGAGGAAACCACCGACACCGTTCGCGGTGTGGTCAGTGACATCATGGCCGCCGGTCTCATGCGGGAACGCTGCTCCCTGATCGGCAGGAGTGGTCATTCCCAGATCGGTCTGGATCTGGATTTCCGAGACGAACTACCGGTAGTTGACACCCGACTCAAACGTATAGATATCCCGGTGCATCTCTTTTCACTGAACCCGAATATCCCGGATATCCTCTTTGCCGAAATCAAATCCATGGCCGACCGCAACCGGCGGCTTACCGCCGGCAGACTCTTCATCCCCATGGCTGCCCCCCTTGGACGCACTGAGATCGAGGAGGCGGTTTCCAGCAGTTATCTTCTATTGTCTCCTGAAGCCACCATTGATGACGCGGGGATCATCACCCTCCCCCTGGAAAACAGCCGCTATCTTCTTTCAAATACCCTGCTCACCGCCGGTCAGAATATCCAGATCGTCCTCAGCGAGAGCAAAGAAGGCCTTGGTCTGATTCAATATCCTTCGCGCTGTGGACTCCCGGAATCCCTGGCACCAGGCGACTTTCTCTGCGGCGCGATCCGCATTTCCCTTGGACCCTACAGCGCCTTGATCGACAGGACACTTAATGAACCAGGGGTTTTTCATCTTGCCGCCAGACTCCTGGATGCCATACGGACCAGCGGCATCAAGGTTCCGAGACAGGTTGAGATCTACAATGGCAGTGACCAGTCAGTGGCCCCGGACCGTCTCCAGGTAAAACTGCGCCTCTTCCCCACCGACCTGACCACCACCCGAATGGCCACACGACTTCTGAGCACCAGTCAGGGCCGGAGAATCCTGGAGGAGGGAGTGGATTTCGCCGATGCCACCAAGATCTTTGACCTGGAAGTCAGTGACGCCCTGTTCGACAATATAAGTCAAATGGCAGGCGCCCGCGGCAATTATGGCCGTATTCTGACCCGCAGTAAATGCATAGAAATCCAATGGGAACTCCAGGAGAATGAATGGCATGAGACCGCCCAGAACAGGATGGTCTATGAGGCAGTCCGTGGCACAATCACCTCGGGTGTACATCGTGGAGAGCAGATTGACAATGACCTGAGACGATTTGCCGAGACCCTCGATCTGGTCGGCGGAGCGCAGAACCTGCGCAAGGTCTTCATTACCCATGCATTCCCGACCACCGATACCCTGCGCGTGCTTAAACATAACAACGTCGGTGTCTTCATCGCACGCAGCATACGGGAAGGAGAGGTCCAGGAAAATGGCAGCCATTGCCGGCCCCAGCTGCCGCCCCCGGATAATCTTTACTTTGGCGGAGCAACCTATGAAACCTTCTGCGAGATGTCCTGCCATGAAGATGTCCGCTTCTACATGCTCTTTGGACAGGAGAAGGAGAGACACCTGCGCGAGTTCCACCGCGGATTCTGGATGACCAGAGAGGGCAAGGAAAAGCTGGCAGACACCCACACCATGATCGCCATGTTCGGTTCCCATATTGACGGCACGGAAGGGGTGCTGACCCAGCAGATTCACGATTTTTTCGAACAACTCCGTTCTGTTCCCGAAATCGGCGACCATCTCGCGGTCTGTCACGGCAGCGGCCCCGGAGTCATGAAGATAGCGGATGACACGGCAGCGGCTCTCGGCATCCTGCGCATTGGTGTCGGTATCGACAGCGAAAAGGTCGGCCAGCGCGCCAATCTTAACCCGCCGATCCTGCTCAATTTCAATAACTCCGCCCGCCACATGCGCCAGAATATCCTCGACCGCACCTCACTCTTCAAGATTTATAATATCGGCGGCATGGGTACCTTTGAAGAACTGCTCATTGCCGTCACCAATCTCAAGCTCTTTGAAAGCCTGCCCGCCCCTCATATCTTTGTCGATCCCTTCGGGCTGGGCGAAAACGGCAGCCATCTGTGGCAATCAACCCTGGAGCAATTGCAGACCGCATCGAGCATGAAGACCATCGGCAGCCACAAGGTCCGCCTGGCACCGGCCTGGGTGCCCAATTTCTGTCATGTGGTCCCCGATTACAAGGCCGTGCTGGCAATCATCGCCGGATTTGTCCATGACCCCGTGGCCTACTGGCAGAAAGCCGGAATCCCCGAACAGGATCTTCTTCAGGCGTGGGATAATGCCGTCCACAGCAAGGTGATTATTCCACCCTATCTGCAGCAGGCAATCCTCACCGTGCGCGATCGGGGTAAACGATCAGACTCTTCACCTGTCGACGGAGAAAACTGAGATCTCGCGCAGAGACGCTGAGACGCTGAGACGCTTAGGAAAACTTTTTTTATCTGTTTTCTTCTCATTCTCTGCGCCTCTGCGTCTCTGCGCGAGAAAAATTCTTTCTGTTGAATAAATACAAAACTGTTATACTAGCCGGTACCGTATCTCACCAATAACATCCATCCTGCAACCACTGCTCACTATGTCCAAAATCCGCATCCTTCCTGAACAACTGGCCAACCGTATCGCCGCGGGTGAGGTAGTGGAACGTCCGGCCTCAGTGGTCAAAGAACTGCTGGAGAACAGCCTTGATGCCGGGGCAAGCCGGATTGAAGTGGAGATTGAAGGCAGCGGCACCCGTCTGATCAGGGTCATGGACAACGGAGAGGGCATGGATGAAGATGACATGCTTCTCTGCCTGGAGAGACACGGGACCTCGAAGATCGCCGGCGCTCAGGATCTGGACTCCATCAATTCCCTGGGCTTCCGGGGTGAAGCCATTCCCTCCATCGGCTCGGTGTCACGGATGACCATCAGCTCCCGCACCCAGGATTCAGTTCTTGGCGCCCGGGTCGTGCTGGACTATGGGAAAGTGATCAAGGTCCATGAAATAGGATGCAGCCGTGGCACCATCTTTGAAATCCGCAACCTCTTCGGTAATACACCGGCCCGGAAAAAATTTCTGCGCACCAGCAGAACCGAACTGGCCCATATCGAGGAGATCGTCAAAAGTTACGCCGTGGCGGAGCCGGCAATCACTTTTATCCTGCGCATAGACGACCGGGAGGTCCTTCACTTTGCCGAGCAACAGTCTCTGCCGGATCGCCTGAGGGCAATCATGCACTATCAGGGTCCGTTCATGGAAATCGGAGATGCTGCAGCCAAGAACCGCCCGACCTCCGAGCATACTGCCACCGTGCACGGCTATCTTCTGCCACCGGATGCTGCCGTGGCAGGTTCTGCCGGGCTCCGCCTCCTGGTCAATGGCCGGGCCATCCGTGACCGGATGATCGTCCATGCCGTTGCCGAAGGATTACGTACTTTTCTGATGAAAGGGAGAAATCCCGCCGGTCTCATCCACCTGCGCCTGGCCCCGGAAGATGTTGATGTCAATGTCCATCCCACCAAGCAGGAGGTCCGCCTGCGCAACAGCCAGGCCATTCACCAGATGATCAGCCGGACTGTGGAGGAAGCGATGGCTGGCTATCAAAAAAAGATCCAGTCCACCATTTTCCGGACCGCACCCTCACCCGCGGCCAAACCGGCACAGGAATCAGCAGCACAAGCAGTTGCAGAGAGCAGCAGTCAGCAGATGTCGCGATTGTATTCCACTCCCGCTCAGGAGCCATATAGCAGCAAAGTAAACCCCACCCCTCCAGCACGCCCGTATCAGACGGAAGAGAAGCACAGACCAGAGCCATCTATCCGACCCCAAGCCGCCAGGAACATGGACATCATGCCGGCCTTAGAGACGGCAGAGCCCACCGCATCTGTGGCGTCGCCCAGCATCCAGACTGTTCAGGATCCGCAGCCCATGCCGGAGGCAACAATCACAGGACATGGCCTGAAGGTTATCGGTCAGTATGACAATCTCTACATCTTCTGCCAGTCAGCCGATGGCGGACTCCTGGTGATAGATCAACATGCGGCCCATGAACGCCTCCTCTTTGAAGAGCTGAAAAAGCAGTTCATGCAGGGACATATCGCCAGCCAGACCCTGCTGTTTCCGGCAACCATCGAGCTTTCCCCTGGAGAGGCAGAATGCGTGGAACAGCATGCCGACGAGATTAACCAGATGGGCTTTACGGTCAGGGAGTTCGGGGGCAACTCCTTTATCATCTCTGCGGTGCCGGCCATGGCTGGTCAATGCAACCCCGGAGAACTCTTTCGCGATCTTCTGCAACGATTCGAAAATGGAGAAGAGAAGAAGAGAAAAGGGTCCATCCTGGATGACATCCTGGCCTCCATGGCCTGCAAGGCCGCGGTCAAGGCTGGAGACACTCTGCATGCCCGTGAGGTTGACGCCCTCCTCAGCCGCATGGCCAGGGCCGATCTCTTCTCCCACTGCCCCCACGGACGACCGGTCCTGAAACATTTTACCAGCATGGAGATCAAAAAATGGTTTCACCGCCCTTAGCCGGAACGCTCAAACAAGCCCCGCAAGTTCAAAACACTCTTCCTACCCGGATCTTCTTCACCCTCCTGCTTGCCGGCATCCTCCTCTGCTCCGGCTGTGCCAAACGACCAGTGGGCAAAATGGGGGCGGAAAGCCGGATCATGGAGACCACCGGCTACTGCGGCTGTGGCCAATGCTGCGGCTGGGAACGCGGCAGATGGCTCTTTCTCAAACTCGATTTCTGGAACCGCTACACCACTGGAGGCAGAGAATACAGCGGCCTGACCGCCGGTGGCACCACCCCCACCGAGCCGCAGCCCGGCTTCTTCTCCCTCGACACCCTGCAACGCCCGTGGATGATCCCCACCCGGCTGATTCTGTTTCCCTGGTATTTCCTGCCCGAAAAAGGCACCATTGCCGCCGACACCAAATACTATCCATTCGGCACCCGGATGTACATCCCCGGCTATGGATGGGGAATAGTCGAAGACAGGGGCGGGGCGATCAAGGGGCCTGACCGGATCGACCTTTTCTTCGATTCCCACCAGGATGCTCTCCAATGGGGCAGAAGGAAGGTCGCCGTTGAGATCGAACGCCGCTGAGAAAAACCACCTACTGACTTTTACTATTTTCCAGGGGCAGATTCTTCATCAATGCTGCCCATACGCATACAGACAGGTTCCTGAATACCAACCTGTCTGGAAAAGTTATCCAGTCCCTGCAGGATTGGCCAGGTCACGACCTGCCCCCGAGGGATCACCATAACGCCGTTATTGGCAAAGACATCTTCCTCGGCCACCATGCCCGTCTGGATATCCTTCACCCTGAGGTTAACCACCTTCCCCTGCTCGCTTTTAACCTTCAATCCTTCCAGTGCCTTTACAATCTCAGGGTTATACACTTCCGGCATTATTGTCATTTTGTGCAGGATATCTTTATGTGTCATCCCCTGATACCTGAACAGGTCATAATCAATGGCCACCTTTAACATCTGGGCGCCACGGCAGACAACAGCATCTTCTTCACTTATAGCCTCGTCTTCATACTCCTTCATGGAAGACAACTGCATGGCGACCATGCCGGCGACGAGTTCCATCCTGGGAATATGAACAAACAGTCTCCTCCCGATCTCGGGATGGTTTTCATACATTTTACGCTCTTCAGGACTGAGTTCGATGCCTGCATAGAGTTTATGCAAGATATCAGAGGGTAACGAGATACAGCCAAGCTGAGACATGAGTCCGGCGATTTCATACTGCCAGGAATGACGACACTTATTCTGGTTACATATGTGCGTCACCAGATCCTTGATTCTCGAGCCCGCACCGAAGATCGTGGCATTGGACTGACTGAGCAGCTCACTCAGCACCTTCATGCTTCCCTTCAGGGTTTCATTCAATAACTCTTTCTCGGCAATGATCAGCTTATATTGCCTGACGGCCAGGGCCAGTGCGGTGGCAAGGGTGGCCGTAGAACAGGGTTTATTGAGGAAACGAAAGATCTGCCCCGAGTTTACCGCCTCCACAGCCGTCTCCTGATCGGCATTTCCTGTGAGCATGATACGCACCATATCCGGGTACATATCCTTGACCAGGCTCAGCAATTGGACACCATCCATCCCCGGCATCCGCATATCTGAGACAATGATACTGAAGGGGCCAGAGCTTCTTAAAACCTCCAGGGCCTCGTCCCCGCTTTGCGCAGTCATGATATCAAAACGATTGCGTAACTGCCGCTGAATGGCTTCAAGGACATTAGCCTCGTCATCAACCAGAAGAATTTTTTCACCCATGCGTTTCCGCTCCTTTCTCTCTAGTGGCCACGATGGCACCACTCTCATTTTGTATAACAAATGCCTTCTGTTAAGCAATCATATACCATTTTTCAGACTCTATTCAATATACATTCCACTTTTTCTGTATCTGCAAGATGTTCCCAGCTGAAAAGTGGTCAACAAAGGACTTATTGTTGACGTGAAGGTTCCCATACTGTAATTTTTGATAAAAGCTACAGTCTGATTCCTCACATAACATACTAAATGTTCATGAAAATTATTCCCACCCAGGAAACAATCCTGCTCGTTGAGGATGCTCCTTTTGTCAGGCAGAGCATGGCCGCTTTTCTGGAGAACATCGGATATCATGTCCTCCAGGCTGAAGATGGTCACCAGGGGCTCGAGCTCTTTACCCACGAAGCGCCCGACCTCATGATCCTTGATCTGCAGATGCCGGGGATGGACGGTCTTGAGCTGTTGGCGGCTATTAAAAGTGATCTCTCCACCACTCCGACCATCGTCGTTTCCGGCACAGGTTCCATGGACGATATCATTGCCACCCTTAAACTCGGGGCCTGGGATTATCTGACTAAACCCATTGAAGATCTGGCTGTCCTTGAGCATGCGGTACGCAAGGCCCTGGATAAATCCCGACTGCTCAAAGAGAATAGAAACTACCAGCTCCATCTGGAAGAAGAGGTCAGCCAGAGGACTGCGGAACTGCAGCGCCGGGAGCAGGATCTGAAGATGGCCTTGATCAGTATTGTCAATGTCATCACCTCCATGGTCGAGAAACGTGATCCCTATACAGCCGGCCACGAGCGCAGGGTTTCCTCTCTGGCCCTGGCTATTGCCAGAGAATTGCAAGTGGATGAAGAGCAATACGAGGGGTTGAAGCTGGCCACCATTATCCATGACCTGGGTAAGGTGGCAATCCCCAGTGAGATTCTCTCCAAACCCGGCAAGCTCACCGCTATTGAGTACCAGTTGATCCAGACCCATGCCCAGATAGGGTATGACATCCTGACCGAAGGAACGGCTGAGTTCTCCTGGCCGATCAAGACCATTGTTCATCAGCATCATGAACGGATGGACGGCAGCGGCTACCCCCTTGGCCTCAGCGGCCGGGAGCTGCTCCTTGAATCACGCATCCTGGCGGTAGCCGATGTGGTTGAGGCCATGGCCTCTCATCGTCCCTACCGGGCTGCTCTGGGAATTAACGTTGCACTGGCGGAAATCAGCAAGCATCAGGGCAGCCGTTTTGACCGTGATGTCGTCACTGCCTGCCTTGCTCTTTTTAACGAAAAAGAATTCTCCTTTGAGGCATAGGCTGTCATGCCGACAGACCCTTCCTTGCCCACTTCAGCCACTGCCACCAGTTGCAAAAATCTCCGCTGGCGCCGGATCCTGCCCACCTTTTTCCTGCTTTCCTTTTTCCTGACTCTCTTCCTTGCTCTCCTTATCTACATCCATACCAGAGAGACCACCAGCCATAATCTGGAACTGCTCATGCATCAACAGCAGAGCCACATCAGACTGGCCGAAACCCTGCTGCAGCATGAACTGGAGAGGATGTCCATTGACCTGCTTGCCATTACCAATACGCCGGTGCTTCAACACTTTTTCAAGACCCCGGAAGAACAATTATCCCGGCAGAGAGTGAATGAAGGTCTCAGTAATTTTATCGAACTCAGAACACACTATACTCAGGCTCGGATACTTGACACACGCAGCAGGGAACTTATCCGGGTAGAAAAGAGAGATCAGCAGGTTGCAGTCATTCCGACTCCGGAACTGGAGGCCGACTCAGAGGATCCGTTTGTTCATAAGACCTTGCTCCTTGAGGGGCAAGGCCAGGTTGTTTTCTCACCCATGGAGCTGGAACGGGGCCAAAAAGGGACGATCGAGCAGCCTCTCCAGGCCACATTCCGCATTGGTACTCCCATCTTTGACCAGCAGCAGCGTCAGTGCGGGATTATTATCTTCACGTGTGAAGGACGCTCCCTGATTGATCTTTTTCTGAAGGCAACAAAGAGCTACCATGATTTCGGCAAGGATCTGTACGACAACTCCCAGATCGTAAACGAGGAAGGCTATTGGCTGCTGGCCCCGGAGAAGAAAGATAAATGGGAAAATACTCCGCAGCGCCGCTTTGATCTCCGATTCCCGGAGCTGTGGGTAAGCATGCGCCAACAGGGACAAGGCCATCTTCAGACGCAGAACGGTCTGTTTACCTTCACCACCATGCCGCTCATGGTGGTGAAGAAGCAGTCAAGCAATGACAGCTCTGCTCCTGCAGGATTGAAGAAACAAGCTGAAGCGGATTCTGCTCCTTTCCTGCTCCTGCTCACCCAGATATCTGCTGAAGACCTGCATCATCTCGATCGCCAGACATGGCTGTTTCACCTCCTCCTCTTCGTGGTCATTTGTATCTGCTGCCAGCCCCTGCTCTTGTGGATGGCTCTGCTGAAGAATAAAGAACAACTGTACAAAGAACACCTGCAGGTCCAGGAAGAACGCTTCCGTCTCCTCTATGACAAGGCTCCGCTCCCCTATCAGTCGCTGGATCAGGAGGGGCATCTGCTCAACATCAATGATGTCTGGCTCAAGGTCACAGGCTACAGCCGCGACGAAGTGCTCGGGCGGCGCTTTGATGACTTTGTCTCCCCCCCATCCCTGACCTATTTCCATGAATCGTTTCAAGGTCTCATGGGCAAAGATGAAACCAGGATCTGCGAGATTGAGCTGATAAAAAAAGACGGTTCCCTGCTCCTCGCCGAATTCCACGCCCAGTGGGGTCCAAAAGCCCAAGGGGATATATTTCAAACCCACTGTATCTTCAACGATATCACCGAACTGCGGGCAGAGAAGCAACGAACCAACCATCTCGGCATCCTGCTCCGGACCATCATCAAGATCCACGAGCTCATTGATCAGGAAAAGGAAAAAGAGAGCCTGATAGGGAAATGCTGTGAGATCCTGACCACCAGTCGCGGCTACTCCAGCGCCTGGATTATTATTCTGCCACACGATCAGGAACCGGGGATTGCCGTGCAATCAGGCCTGTCCCATGACCTCACGCTGCTGCAGCAGCAGATTGAGCAGGCAAATCCGCCACCCTGTATCCAGTCATGCAGAAAGCTCACAGCAGTGATCAGCACTGACGATCCGGCGACATTCTGCCAGACCTGTCCCATGGCCGGGGAATACCCGCGAAACGGGATTATGTGCACCTCCGTGGAACATGGCTCCCACCACTTCGGCTACCTGAACGTCTCTCTCCCCATCGACTTCGTCGAAGACCAGGAAGAAAAAGATCGTTTCCGGGAAATCAGCAAAGATATCGGCTACGCCCTCTTCAATCTGGAGCAGCAAAGGAAAAAGATTGAGATGGAAAAGGCCCTGCAGCAGAGTGAAGAGCGACTGCGGGGCATCACCGATTCCGCCAGCGATGCCATCCTGATGATGGATCCTCATGGGGCCATATCCTACTGGAATCCGGCAGCCGAGCGTATTCTCGGCTATGGCGCCGAAGAGGTGCTGGGCAGGGATCTGCATACCCTGCTGGCACCTGTGCGCTATCATGCCGCCCATCAGGCAGCCTTCCCGGAATTTTTACGGAGCGGTCAGGGCAATGCCATCGGCAAGACAGTTGAACTGTCAGCTCTGCGCAAGGATGGCCGGGAGATCCCTGTTCACCTCTCTTTGTCGGCGGTCTTCCAGGATGGAGAGTGGCACGCGGTTGGAATCCTGCGCGATATGACGGAACGTAAGCTCATGGAAGAGCAGATGCTGCAGTCGGAAAAGATGAGCACCATTGCCGGACTGGCCGCCGGCGTCGCCCACGAGATCAACACCCCGCTCTCCGCCATCCTCCAGTCCATCCAGGTCATTCAACAATCGCTGTCCCCGGATCTGGCCCGGAATCAGGAGATTGCCGCTCACTGTGAGCTTGATCTCACCCGCGTGCAGAATTATTTTGAAAAAAGGGATATCAATTTTTTCATGGACGGGATCAAGGAGTCGGCCATCAAGTCCGGCAGGATTATCAGCAACCTTCTGCAATTCAGCCGCCCCCGGAAGCTGGAAGTTGCCCCGACGGACCTCACGCTCCTGCTGGACAAATCTGTAGAACTGGCCAAAAATGATTATAATCTGAGAAAGCAATATGATATCCTTAATCTTGAGGTCATCAGAGACTACACTCCAAATCTACCCCAGGTTTCATGCATAGCAACGGAGATCCAACAGGTTTTTATCAACCTGCTGCAAAACGCGGTGCAGGCCATGGGCGATCGGCAGGAGCCCGGACCCAAAGCTCAGCTCATCCTCCGTGTCCTGCGCCATGGGGCAATGATCCGTATCGAGATCGCAGATAATGGTCCGGGCATTAATGAAGAGACTCGGCTCCATATCTTCGATCCTTTTTTCACCACCAAAGATATCGGGGCAGGCACAGGCCTTGGTTTATCCGTTTCCTACACCATCATTGTCACCAAACATAAAGGACAGCTCACAGTCCAATCGGTGCCTGGTCAGGGAGCAACATTTGTCATAGATCTGCCTCTGGACAAGGGGACATTGTAACACGAGCTGTTGCCAGGCCAGTCATACTTTCAACCAGCGAAACAAATCTTAACAGCTTCCATTGGTTGAGAATCAAGATCTCTCGCTGTCACTTTGAAAGAACAAAGACGACACCCCTTGTCATTCCAAACGCATGTGAGGAATCTTGAGGGGCGGAGAAACAAGATTTCTCGCTGTCGCTTCGAAAAGACACTTTCTTTTTGGTTTTTTACGAGGTTGTCATATCTCAAAAACAGTCCACCCATCGAGCTCTTCAAATGACGCCAGACACGACCATTCTCTACGCTGAAGATGACCCGCTGCTGCGCCGCTCGATAGCCACTTACCTTGACAACTGCGGCCTGCGGGTCGTGGAGGCTGAAAACGGCCTGGAGGCCTGGCGGATCTTCCAGCAGGAACGACCTGATCTGGTCCTCACCGATCTCCGTATGCCGGTGATGGACGGCTTCGAGTTTCTGACCAAGGTCGTGGCTGACTCACCCGACACTCCCCTCATCATCCTCTCCGGGGTGGGCACCATGGACGATGTCATCGAGGCCCTGCACCTTGGTGCCTGGGACTATCTCACCAAACCGATCACCGAGATGTCCCTCCTCTTTCATGCCATCAAAAAAGCCCTGGAACGCTCAAAGATGCTCCGCGACTCCCATAATTACCAGCAGCTTCTGGAACAGACGGTTCAGGAGAAGACGCAAAAACTGGAGAAAGAGCTTAAGGAACGGAAAAAAGCTGAAGGGCTGGAGATCAAGGCCAAGCAGGAATTGGAACGGACCATGGATGCCATGCCGGACCTCATTTCCCTGCTCGACATCAATCAGCGGATAATCCGGGTCAACAGACCCATGGCCGCGGCTATCGGTCTCACCCCGGCTGAGGCAGTGGGCCTGCAATGTTATCTTTGCATGCACAGTACAAGATGCCCTCCTGGAAACTGCCCTCATCTGCAGATGCTGGCCGATGGCCGGCCGCATACGGTGGAGATATACGAAGAACGGCTGGGGGGGACCTTTGAGATTATTGTCGTGCCCCGCTATGATTTCGATAACACGACCCTGATCGGCTCCATCCATATTGCCAGGAATATCACCGCCCGCAAGGAGGCGGAAAAAGAGCAGAAGAAACTGCAGTCACAGCTGCTGCATGCCCAGAAACTGGAATCGGTGGGCCAGCTGGCCGCCGGCATCGCCCACGAGATTAACACCCCCACCCAGTATATCGGCACCAACATTGACTTTCTCGATGAGGCCTTTGCTGATATCAGCAAAATTATTGACCAGCTGCAGATGCTGCTCAAGGCTGAGGAGGATAACAGTCTGACGCCGCAACTGTTCAAGGAAGCACGACAGGCGCTGAATGATGCCGACTGGGACTACCTGGCCACCGAGCTCCCCTCCGCCATCAATCAGTCACGGGACGGGATCAAACGGGTAAGCTCCATTGTCCGGGCGATGAAGGAGTTTTCCCATCCCGGCAGTAAGGAAAAAGTAGCGGTCAACCTGAACACCATCATCCAGACCACCATCACCGTGGCCACCAATGAATGGAAATATGTGGCCGAGGTCACAACCGACCTTGATCCGAACCTGCCCTCGGTCCAATGCCTCTCTGATGAACTGGGCCAGGTTATTCTGAATATGATCGTCAACGCCGCCCATGCCATTGCCGAAAAATTAGGCCCTAACCCGGAAGGGCAAAAAGGCACAATCACCATTGCCACCAGACAGGAAGGAAAATGGGTGGAACTGCGGATCAGCGATACCGGCGCCGGCATTCCCGAGGCCATCCGCCAGCGGGTCTTTGACCCCTTCTTCACCACCAAACAGGTGGGCAAGGGCACCGGCCAGGGTCTGGCCATTGTCCATGACGTGATCACCGAAAAACACCAGGGAACCATCAGGCTTGAGTCTGAGGTCGGTACGGGTACCACCTTCATCATTCGCCTGCCTTTACAAGGCTGAACCACTGCCGGAAATCAACATGAGTTATCAGACAGAAACCCGTACCCTCAGCTGGTGGTCTTTTGTAACGCTGAAAGCCCTGCGGCATAATAATAAGATAACATCGCTGTGAGAGACAAACCATGACGGAATCTCGACACAAAAAGCTCCATACCCTGATTATCGAAAATGAAGAGTGCTTGATGGCAAGCATTCTGCACCACGCCATCAAACGTGGCTATGCCGCCTATACCTCAACCCTGGTCGAGCCCTGGCGTCTGTCCATTTGCGGACTGTCCCAACCGCTTCTGGCCGCTCTTGCCGAGAAACGTGATTCCCTCGAACTGGCTCCTGATGAGGACTACACCCTGGACGCCATTGCCGCCTTCGGTATTCTGGAGGCCAAACGACATCGGCAGCGAGGCATTTCCATTGCCATGTTCATGGGTTTGTTCAAATATTATCGACAGAGCTATACTGATCTCCTCGACAAGGGGTCCTTTACTGCAGAAGAAACGATCTGGGCCGCCAATTATCTGCACCGCTTCTTTGATCGCATCGAACTGGGCTTGTGCAGCGAATGGACAAAGGGGACTGATGCAGAAAAAATAACAGAACTCCAGGCAGCCAATCGCAATATGACCAATGAGAAGAACAAATATCTTACCCTCTTTGAGAGTTTATCCCAGCCTGTTATCCTGCTCGATGTCAACGGCGTTCTTGATCGGATCAACCAGGCGGCAGCCCAATGGCTTGAGGTGAGCGACAACCGTTTTTATACGATTGAATCCGATATTGATACCATCAATAAAGCCCTGCAGGGAAAAAGATATGATGCCATCTTCCCCTGGTTACAGGGAATCGTTGAGAAACTTGACCAGGAGCAGAAGGTGATAACGGAACACCACACCCTTACCTCCAAGGACAAACGGCTGGAAATAAATGTCCAGTGTTCGGCAATGTGTGATATCAGCCGTAAATTCAACGGTTTCATCCTCGTTTTTTCCGATCGCACCCACGAATACAAATTAATATCAGAGCTGCAAACCATGCATGTGCAGCTGCTCCAAGCCAGCAAACTCGAATCCATTGGTCAGCTTGCCGCGGGAATTGCCCATGAGATCAATACCCCATCTCAGTTTGTCAGCTCTAATATCAGTTTTCTAAGCGAGGCATTCACCGATATCAGCACGTTCATTGCTGCCATTTCCGAGGCAACACATAAGGAAGATATCTCTTTCCAAAAGTGTCAATCGATATTGGAGGATGCCGACTGGCCGTACCTTAAGGCAGAAATCCCACTGGCTTTTCAGCAGTCACAGGATGGTATGGCCAGAATCACCTCGATTGTTCAGGCAATGAAGGAATTCTCTCATCCCGGCAATAAGAAATTAGAACCTACGGATATCAATCACCTTATCGAGCTGACCACGACCATTGCCGGAAATGAATGGAAGAATGCGGCTGATATAGCAACAGACTTTGATCCGGACCTGCCCTTGGCCCCATGCCTCTCCGATGAAATGGGACAGGTGATACTGAATATACTGGTAAACGCAGCCCATGCCATTACTGAGAAACTGGGCGACAACCCGGAGGGACGCAAGGGCAGGATTACCATTGTCACCAGACAGGTAGAGGACTGTGTGGAGCTGCGGATCAGTGACACAGGAACCGGGATCCCCGAGAAAAACCGGGGCCGGGTCTTTGATCCCTTCTTCACTACCAAACAGGTGGGGAAAGGCACCGGCCAGGGACTGGCCATAGCCCATGATATCATCACCGGTAAACATCAGGGGACCATTGCCATTGAATCAGAGATCGGGATCGGCAGCACCTTTATCATTCGCCTGCCGATAGTAATCGGCAACAGTAATCGGCAACAGTAATTCATTTTCTTATCTACCGGCCATGGGTAACCAATGACACAGGCAATGAAACGACCCCGACACCTTATTTTCTATATTCTCTTTTTTGTGGTTATACAGGGGATCACCTACTTCTCTCTTTCTTTGTTCAAAAAACAGGAGTTCAATGCTTTTGTTGCAGAAAGACAGGCTGAGATCCACGGCCAATATGCCCTGATAACCCACTTGTACCGGCAGCGAATCAGGATGGGCTTTGAGAAAAATTTTGCCGTCCCTGAAGTACTCATCCTCATGGAAAAAGCATCTGCTGCCAATGCAGACGAACGCAACAGACTACGTCAGGAGCTTTATCGCCACATGCTCCCCCTCTACAGCTATCTGCAGAAGAATGGTTTTAAACAGGTTCACTTTCACTTTGCCGATGGCACCAGCTTTCTGCGCATGCACCTTCCGCAGAAGTTTGGCGACCAACTGGCCACAATACGTCCCTCCATCATGCTGGTCAACAGCACACAAAAACCCCTTGACGGCTATGAGGTCGGTCGCCACTGGCAGGCCTACCGTTTTATTTTCCCCCTGAGCGCCGGGAATCAGCACCTTGGCTCTGTTGAGATCAGCCTCCCCATCTCCACCCTGCTCAAAGACCTCATGGACAGTTTCCATGCCGAATATCGTTTTATTGTCAAAAAAGATATGGCAGCCGTTACACTTGACGCAACAGAACTGAACGATCATTTTAAGACCACTTCTTTTTCCAATGATTTTCTCTCCTGCACACAGGATCTGGAACGTCTCACAGATCATCATCACCCCGACAATGATGGCCACATTAATCAACAGCAGATAGACGAGATAAACCAGGGTCTGAGACAAAACCTGAACAAAGCGCTTCAGGGTGGGCAGACCGTTTCCCTGTCCCACTTCCTGAACCACAAGAGCTTTCTCCTGCATCTTCTTCCGGTTCATGACATCTCAGGCAAAGAAGCCGGCTATCTCATGACCTATGAACAAAGCTCTTCCCTGATGGCCATGCAACGACGCTATATGGTGGGCTATCTCCTGGTCACTGTTTTCTCATTCCTGCTCATTGTCCTGCATGCCTTATATAGCGGCAGACTTTTTACGCGTATGCTCATGCAGCAAAAACTCCAACAGGAACTCGAGAACTCCCATGCCGATCTTGATCAGATCTTCAATACTGCCGCAGACGGCATGCGGCTGGTCGGCCTTGATTTCGAGATCAAACGAGCCAACACCACCATGGCCAATCTAGCCCAGCTTACTCTGGAACAAATGATTGACAAAAAATGCTATGATGTCTTGTCCGGCCCCAACTGCCATACCGACAATTGCCCCCTGTATCAAATTCGCAATGGAGCTGGACGGATCGAGTATGAATCGACAAGGACAAAAGCAGATGGAAGCTCCATAACCTGCCTGGTGACGGCCGCCCCTTTTTACAATGGCAGTGGTGAATTAACAGGGATCATCGAAGATTTCCGGGATATCAGCGAAAGAAAACAGATGGAGCAAAAACTCCATACCCTGTCTACCACCGATGAGCTTACCGGGCTGTGCAACCGTCGCGGCTTCTTGAGCATGGCGCAGCAGCAACTCGACTATGTAAAACGTGCCGGCGGCGAGATATTCCTTATCTTCGCCGATCTGGACAATATGAAATGGATCAACGATAATCTGGGCCATGAGGCAGGAGACAAGGCCCTGGTGACAACCGCCAGACTCCTGCGCATCGCAATCAGGGATGCCGATATCGTCGGACGCATGGGCGGAGATGAATTTGCGATCCTTCTTACCTCCGCCTCCAGCAGAGACTCGGAAGTCATCCTGCTGAACAGGCTGGAACAGGAACTTGCCGAGAGCAACAAAGGGCGTCCTCCCGAACAGCGGATCGCCATCAGTTTCGGCATTGCCCATGATATGGGGAACAACTCCCTTGAAGAACTCCTGACGCAGGCAGATGCCAGGATGTATGAAGTCAAGCGCAAGAGAAAGGCTGAGGCCGCCGCCAGATTAAGGGAACAGGGATAAGCCCCCTCACCCCGGCCCCTTTCCTTTGGAGAGGGAGTGACCATGGAGCAAGCAGTGAATCTGAGGAGAGGAAGAGCCGTCCTACCTGAATCATAGTGGAAATTATGCAAAGGAACACTTTATGTCATCACCTGATCAATACACAATCTTGAACCAGCTCACTGATGGTATCCTGATTATCGACCAGGATTACACCATTCTTTTTGCCAACCAACCTTTCCATGAGTTCTGCGGGACCAGTGATGAGAAGGTCAAAGGGCAGAAATGTCATGCTATTCTCCATCATTCTCCTTTCCCCTGCACCAACAATGAAGTCCCTGATCAACAGTGCGTCCACAGACAGGTCTTTGCAACCGGATTGCCCCTTACCGTCAGTCACGCTCACACTCTGGATGATGGATCAATACGATTTTTACAGATCTCCGCCTCTCCCCTGCAGGATACGAATGGCAATATAGACAGGATTCTCACTATCATCAAAGATATCACCAAGGAGAAAGCGCTGCAGGACACCTTCAACACTGCCCTCATTGAGCATAAGACCATGTTGAACAATGCCCCGTACTATCTCTCCTATGTGGATTCGGAGATGCGGATCATAAAAGTAAATGCATCCATGGAAAAACTCATCGGCCGAAAATCCGCAGAGATCAAAGGCCAATACTGTTATGAGGTCTGGGGCCAGTACGCCCATGACAGCAGTAAAACAGGAAGAGAGAAGATCTGCGATACCTGCAGGGTCCAATACACAGTGACCGACGGCCGGAAATATTGTTACGAACGCCAGGTCGGAGACACATATGTCGAAGTCACAACCAGCCCGGTCAAGGATAAGAAGGGGAACATTATCGGTGCCCTTGAGTGCGGGGTAGATATCAGCAGGCGGAAAAAAATGGAGCTCGCTCTGCAGAGAAATGAAGCCAGGTATGCCACCCTCTTTAATGACAGCCCCAACATCATGCTGCTGATTGACCCCCGGACGACCAGTATTCTAGACGCCAACCCCGCCGCCTGTTCCTTTTACGGGTATGACAGAGAGGAATGGCCGGGAATGACAATCTCGGACATCAACATGTTCAGCCCAGAACAGATTCAAGACCGAATCCATCAGATCCAGACCAAGGGATATGACACCTTTCAATTACAGCACCGGATGAAGAGCGGGGAGATCCGGGATGTGGAGATCCACAGCGGGGCCCTGATCATCAATGACCGGCAGGCGATCTGCGCCACCGTCACCGACATCACCGAGCGGCTGCGGACGGAAAAGGCGATTGCCGCCAGCAAGGAGGAATGGGAAAAGACCTTTGACGCCATCAGCGATATCGTCACCATCCAGGACATGGATATGCGCATTGTCAGGGCCAACAAGGCAGCCCACCATTTTTTTCAGGCTGAACCAGGAGAGTTAAAAGGTAAACACTGCTATGAACTCTTTCGGGGCGTTTCCATACCCTGCCCTGACTGCCCCTTGTCTGCAACGATCAAGAATTGCGGCAACCACTCCGGCATTATCATCCACGAGAAATTTGGAAAGATTTTTCAGGTCTCCTCTGCTGTTATCCATGATGAAACGGGCGGGCTTCGATATCTGGTCCATATTGCCAGAGACATCACCGAGCAGAAAAAGATGGAAGAGAATTTTTATCAGGCCCAGAAGATGGAGGCCATCGGCACCCTGGCCGGTGGCATTGCCCATGATTTCAACAATATTCTGGCCGCAATCCTGGGTTTCTCAGAGCTGGCAAAACAGAACATGCCTCCAGACGCGACGGCGCAAGCGGATATCAACGAGGTCATCAAGGCTGGAAGCAGAGCCGGCAGACTTGTGCAACAGATCCTCGATTTCAGCCGCAAGACAGAACAATCACTGCAGCTGCTGCAACCGCATCAGGTCATCAACGAGACCCTGCAGATGCTGCGCTCCACCTTGCCGACCACCATCGATATCAAGACCGATATTAACCCTGCCTGTGGATCAATCAAAGCGGATCCGACCAAAATTCATCAGATTGTCATGAATCTGTGTACCAATAGTTGCCAGGCCCTGATCAATGAAAAAGGGACCTTGCGGGTCACGCTCAGCCGTCAGGAAATGACAGCGAAAGACCTGCCGGACAATGAAAGCCTCTCTCCAGGTCCTTTTGTCGTCCTTTCTGTCAGCGACTCAGGACAAGGGTTGGATGCAGAGACAGCAGCCCATATCTTTGAACCATATTTTACCACCAAAGAAAGGGGCAGAGGCACCGGGCTCGGTCTGGCTGTTGTCCATGGAATCGTTGAGGGCTATAAAGGTTTTATTCAGGTGGAGAGTCAGCCTGGGCAGGGATGTACCTTCCGCGTCTATCTTCCCTCCCTGCCTGAGGATATAGCCAGTCCGGAAACATCCACACAACAGGAAGCCCTGCCCTTTGGCAGTGAACGAATTCTCATCGTTGACGACGAGGCACTCCTGGTCAGGATTTCTCAGAGAATACTTGAAGATTTTGGCTACACCGTCACCGGCACCACGGACAGCAGAGAGGCCCTTGCACTTGTACGGCAAGATCCGCAGCAGTTTAACCTGATTGTCAGCGATCAGACGATGCCCGGCCTCTCCGGCTCTGAGCTGGCCAAGGCAGTGCTGGAGATTGTCCCGGGCATGCCGATCATCATCTGCACCGGACACAGTGCCATAACCTCAGCAGAAGATGCTTATGCCATGGGGATCAAAAAATATCTCCTCAAACCGGTACAGGGTGACACCCTGGCCAGGACTGTGAGAATGGTCCTGGATGAACAAGAAACATAAAATCCGGGAGAGTAAAAGTTGCAATCAACCCAGAATCCTTCATAAATTTTGGAGAGAGTATATGACGAAACGACGTGTTCTCTTTGTGGATGATGATCCCAATATCCTGGCCGGGATTCGCCGCGTATTACGCTCATTGCGAGATGATTTCGAACTGTATTTCGCCGAGAACAGTAAAGACGCTCTGGAAATAATGGCAGGAACTACCTTTGACGTGGTGGTCTCCGACATGCGGATGCCGGGTATGGATGGGGCCGATCTCCTGAAAAAAGTGCAGGAGATCTCCCCCTGCACCATCCGGATCATGCTCACCGGCCAAGCCGATCAGGACTCAATCCTGCGCACAGTGGGGGTGGTTCATCAATTTCTTGAGAAACCGAGCAATCCGGATATTCTGAAATCGGTTTTGATCCGCTCAAGCGACCTCTATCATTTACTGGCCAATAACAAGATCAAGGAGATCGTTTCCAGGATTGAAACGCTGCCCAGTCTGCCTGATATTTATATCAGATTGCAGCAAGCCATAAGTAAACCGGATGCGTCTGTGGCAGAAGTAGCCGCAATTATTGAAAAAGACATGGCCATGAGCGCCAAGGTGCTGCAACTGGTGAACTCTGCTTTTTTCGGCATGTTCCAACCGGTGGAGAGTCCGGCCCGCGCCGTGGGACTGCTGGGGCTGGACACGGTCAAAGGGCTGGTACTCGGGGTGAAGGTCTTTGAAGGGATGAAGAGCAAGAGCAGGCTTTTTTCCCTGAACAGACTGATGGAGCACTCCATGGCCGTCGGTGCCTGCGCCAAGAAGATCGCTGCCGCCGAGAGCAATGACAAGGCCGTCATCGATCACAGCTTTATTGCCGGCATCCTTCATGATGTCGGCAAACTGGTACTGGCCTCTCGAATGCAGGAACAATATGATCAGGCAATCCTGCTGGCCACTGAGCAGAATATTTCACCCCTTGATGCGGAGATGCAGATATTTCATACCGGTCATGACAACGTCGGTGCCTATCTTATCGGCATATGGGGGCTGCCGATACCTGTCGTCGAGGCCATTGGCTTTCATCATTTTCCGAACAATCTTCATGAAGGTGTATTCAGTCCGGCCCTTGCCGTCCATGTTGCCAATGCACTCTATTATGAAAACAAACCGCATGAAGGTGGCAATGCGCCGACATGTCCGGACCTGGAATTTCTGGAGAAAAACGGCTTGGCAGACAGGCTTGAGACCTGGCGGGAGATCTGCGCTGATCTGTTGCAACAGAAGTAGCAGGCAGCATCACTCCGGGTAGAAACGACCACCAGAAAATGGTTACATCCTCCCGTTGCCATCCAGCACCTGTTCCGTGCCCCTAGGGATCATCTCAGAACTGACCATCTCATCGCGGGTAGAGGGATTGCTGTGAGCCACGGAAAGGCCGAGACCGGTTCCCTCCCCCTGCGCCTTGGTGGTAAAGTAGGGGTCAAAGATATGGGCCAGGGTCTTCGCTTCCATACCACAACCCGTATCACTGACTTCAAGCAGGACATAGTTTCCCGGAGCGAGCTCAGAATTGGACACCATACCGTTACCGGCAATAACAACTTTTGCAAGATTCACCGCCAGCGCAGTTTATCGTTCATATACTGGATACGATAATCCTGGGAACAGATGTAAATAAAACCATCAAAGGTCTCGATCAGGGCATCAGTATCAGGACCACGCGGCAGGAGACTCATCGTTTTTGGAGAATCAGAAGATGGCATCTGTTATTTCCTCTACCTTGTCGTAAATAAAAACCATTCAGAGACGCTATCTCTCCAGATTTCACAACCGAACCATCCTTGATGGTCTCGTAAAAAGTACAAATTACTATAATGTCATTTCGACCATCGGGAGAAATCTTAATGGTATCCACTGGTTGAGCAGCAAGATTTCTCATTGTCACTCGAAATGACAGACTTTTTTGAGTTTTTACGAGATTG
>JBDRQE010000020.1:0-201851 GCA_043826415.1 Pseudomonadota bacterium | reverse complement strand
GGCGAAGATGTTAATCTAATCAAATCCGAACAACCTGTCAATAACTTTCTTCCCCAGGCCCTTCGTTTTATTCTCACGCTTCTATTACTCTTCCCAACTCTTCCTTAAGAAAAGCTTCTGCTTTTTCCCGCTCACCCAAGGTCCGCGGCAAACTACTCAATCAACGGATCACTGTCAATGAAAAAAGTGCGATAACAACAGAATACATTCTTCGTTTATCGACTCTATACGACAAGTCGAGAAGTTACAACATGACAATTCAGGGCCAGCCACCCTTAAAAAGTACACCTGTTTTCATTTTTATGAATTGTTAATCCATTTCTGCAAAACAATAGTTATCTTTTGAGCCTGCTCCGGACTTGATATATTAAATTTAGACTTGGGGTAATATTCCCCCTCGCGCTTCTGGTAACGACGAATTGTATACATATCTTTACCGTACTCCCCTTTACTCTTGTTCCAGTTTTGATAGCGGTACAGTATTGTGGTCCATGCCCCTTTGGACAATATCTCTTTATCCAACTCTTTTACCACAAGAATGCCATCTTCTTCATAGTTGATCGTCAACTCATTCAAATCACAGCTCATTTCGTATTTCTTCCATTATAAAATTATGATTAAGCACAAAAAAAACCAATGGATATCAGTTCAAAACAACCACATCCTGCCAAAAAGGTAAAGGGGAAAAGGAGTGAGCTTTGCCCCCCTTTTCCCCTTATGAAAGTCTGTTTAGCATCTAACCTGACAAGAAATCTCAAGTATCAATACGGAGTCGCCCTTCTTGAAGATCGACCAAAATATGATCTCCTTCAAGAAAACGACCACTTAACAGCTCCATCGCTAAAGGATCTTCCAGATAGCGCTGAATAGCCCTTTTCAAAGGACGGGCTCCAAATAATGGATTAAAACCTGCGTCGACCAGATACCCCTTTGCCTCATCGGTAATGGTCAATTTATACTTTCTCTCTTCCAACCTGGCAACTAACCTTTGCAGCTGAATATCAATAATAGAGCCCATGTCTTTCCTGGTCAGGCTGTGGAAAATAATCGTTTCATCCACCCTATTCAGAAACTCGGGCTTAAACTTCTGATGAAGAAGTTCTTCGATTTGATTACGGACCACATCATCAGCTACATGCTCCTCTGCCATTTTAAGAATTAGATCACTACCAAGATTTGAGGTCATGATCAGGATTGTGTTCTTGAAATTTACAGTCCTCCCTTTACCATCAGTCATCCGCCCATCATCCAGGACTTGCAGCAGGACGTTGAAAACATCGGGGTGTGCCTTTTCAATCTCGTCCAGAAGCACTACGGAATAAGGGCGCCTACGTACCGCCTCCGTGAGATACCCCCCCTCTTCATAACCAACATACCCGGGAGGAGCACCAATAAGCCTGGCTACGGAGTGTTTTTCCATAAACTCTGACATATCAATACGAATCATGGCCTGCACACTATCAAAAAGAAAATCCGCAAGCGACCTGGCAAGCTCTGTTTTGCCAACTCCGGTGGGACCAAGGAAGATAAATGAACCAAGTGGACGATCAGGGTCCTGCAAACCAGCCCGTGCCCGGCGCACGGCATTGGCAACCGCCTTGATGGCATCTTCCTGGCCGACAACCTTAGCTGCAAGCGCTGCTTCAACGTGTACCAATTTATCCTTCTCACCTTCCAAAAGCTTATCCACAGGGATGCCGGTCCATTTTGCAACCACTGCGGCAATGTCTTCAGCTCCAACTTCCTCTTTCAGCATCTGACTTTTTTCCTGAATCTGCTGCAACTTCGCATTAGCTTCTTCAAGATCTTTCTGGAGTTTGATAACCCTGCCATAACGAATTTCTGCCACCTTGCTCAGATCACCAACACGCTCAGCGCGTTGTTCCTCCATGTGTGCTTCATCAATACTTGCCTTAATCTGGCGAATGCTTTGAATAACATCACGCTCGATGGTCCATTGCCCCCTCATCGCACTTAAAGAATCATTAAGTTCACCAAGTTTTGCTCTCAACTCCACAAGACGTTCTTTCGATGCTGAATCTTTTTCTTTTTTTAGGGCCTCCTGCTCGATTTCCAACTTTATCTTCTTGCGCTCCAGCTCATCAATCTCCGTGGGCATGGAATCAATCTCGATACGCAAACAAGAAGCTGCCTCGTCAATAAGATCAATTGCCTTATCAGGGAGAAAACGATCCGTAATAAAACGATTTGAAAGGATGACGGCGGCAACGGTTGCCGCATCCTGAATCCTGACCCCATGATGTACTTCATACTTTTCCTTAATGCCACGAAGTATAGCAATGGTATCCTCCTCACTGGGTTCCTGGATCAAAACCGGCTGGAATCTTCGTTCCAAAGCAGCATCTTTCTCAATATATTTTCTATACTCATCGAGTGTTGTGGCACCG
This sequence comes from Pseudomonadota bacterium, assembly GCA_043826415.1. Lineage (GTDB taxonomy): Bacteria > Desulfobacterota > Desulfobulbia > Desulfobulbales > Desulfocapsaceae > UBA2270. Next base: position 199,443 of record JBDRQE010000020.1, on the reverse strand, counting down.
ATACAATGCAGCTCTCCACGGGCCAGAGCCGGCTTCAGCATATTGGAGGCATCCATAGAACCTTCAGCGGCTCCAGCCCCCACCAGGGTGTGAATTTCATCGATAAAGAGAATAATCTCCCCGGCCCGTTTTTCGACTTCTTTCAGCACCGCCTTCAATCTGTCCTCAAACTCACCACGATATTTAGCCCCTGCGATCAATGCGCCAAGATCGAGAGATACAACCTGTTTCCCCTGCAAGGTTGCTGGGATATCGCCATTTACAATGCGCTGGGCAAGACCTTCAGCGATGGCCGTTTTTCCAACCCCTGGCTCACCAATCAGAATAGGATTATTTTTAGTGCGGCGAGACAGAACCTGAATCACCCGCCGTATTTCCTCATCTCTTCCTACGACAGGATCGAGTTTTCCATGCCTGGCGATATCGGTCAGGTTGCGCGCATATTTTTCCAAAGCCTGATATTTTTCTTCAGGATACTGATCCGTTACCCGTTGATTTCCGCGAATGGAAGTCAAGGCTGTCAGGAAGGTTTTCTCATCAACTCCTTTGTCGCGCAGCATCTTGGAAGTCTCAGACTTACCATCTTTGATAAGAGTGAGGAAAAGATGTTCCTGACTGACAAATTCATCCTGCATCTGACTTGCAGTATTGAATGCCTTATCGAGAAGTTGCTTCAACTCGGCTGAGATATAGGACTGGCCAGCACCACTACCTGAGACATGAGGGATCTTATCAATGAGCTTATTCAGCTCCATCAAAATAATGGCAGGATCGACTCCAATTTTTTGGAGTACCGGCACAACAACACCCTCGGGTTGTTCGAGAATGGCCTTGGCCAGATGCGCTGACTGGATTTCCTGGTGGGATTTATTCTGAGCGAGTTGCTGGGCTGCCTGAATCGCCTCCTGAGACTTTATGGTAAATTTATCAAACTGCATGAAACTCTCCCCCCTGAGCAGGACATTGAAGGTAAGTGAATGAAAACAACAAAAGAAGATCGCTCCTTTTGTTAAGTCTTGTTGTTGCAGTTAAAAATAAGGATAAGCCAATAACGTGTCAAGTTTTTGACCATAAAGAAATGGATGCAGAAACAGAAATACTAAAGAGAAGAAAAAAAAAGCGAGCCCCAAAGAAATGGGGCTCGCTAAAGAAATCATCCAGAGGAATCAGCTACAACCGCCAGAGCTACAGGAGCCGGAGCTACAACCACCGCCACCGCCGATCGGATTGCTGGAAGTAATGCCAAATCCAGAACGTGGACCAGCATCCACATAATCGACACGAACTGTACCACAAGTAGTTAAAAGACCTTCCTCTACGAGAAACTTCAAACCACCGTTGTCAAAAATCTTATCATTATCTTTTGGCTCATCCAGAGCCAAGCCCAAAGAGGGACCTGCTCAGCCACCTTGCATCAAGGCAATACGCAAGGCAGAATCAATACTATTCTGTTCCAGGTATTCAGTAAGTTTTTGTACTGCCTGGTCAGTAACTGTAAAATCAGACATATAAATCCTCCTGTAATCTATGGTTAAATAAAAGTAATTGTAATTTCAATTGGTAACATATTATATTCCACATCTGCAGAAAGGGCAAATTGCCCTTCCAATCACACACAAACATGTTACTATCTATGTTAAGTTGCAAATCCTCAGAAGTCAATCTTCATTATACAATGAAGTCACATTGAATATATATAAAATTGGATTTTTTTTCACCTGTTTCAAAGAAATTTATATTTTAAGAACAAATTATGACTCTTGCCTGACAGATATTTCAAACAAGGACTACTGATATGAAAAAAATTGTCATTTCAACGGGGGGCGGAGATGCTCCAGGGCTGAATGCGGTTATCTATGCTGTTGTTCATTCGTGCTATCGGCGTGGCTGGGAGGTCTATGGCAGCCGAAGCGGCTATAAGGGGTTATTAAATCTTGAGGAACTCAAACGTCTGAGCCTTGAAGATGTTGAAGAAATCTATGCGACTGGCGGCACTATCCTCGGCTCGACTAATAAAGGAAACCCATTCTCAATGCCTGTAGAAAATCTGGCAGGCGAAATTCAAATTATTGACATCTCAGATAAGATCATGAGCAATTTCAAGAGAATGGGTTTTGACTGTCATATTGCCATTGGTGGAGATGGCAGCCTTGAGATTGCCCATCGTTTCTCTCTGAAAGGAATGCCGGTTATCGGTATCCCCAAAACCATTGACAATGATCTTGAGGCGACTGACCGAACTTTTGGTTTTGACACGGCAGTGTCAACTGCGACAGAGGCCCTGGACAAACTGCATTCAACGGCCAAATCCCACGATCGCGTCATGGTGGTTGAGGTCATGGGACGCGATTCCGGCTGGATAGCTCTTTACTCAGGGATCTCCGGAGGGGCAGATGTAATTCTGATACCCGAGATTCCCTTTGACATGGACGCCGTGTGCAAGAAAATAACAGACAATGAACTGCACGGTAAGGATTACGCCATCGTTATTGTCGCTGAAGGAGCCAGCGCCAAAGGTGGAACAGTAATCAACAAAGGTGAAGGAGAACTGGGAAGAGCCGAACTTGTACTTGGAGGAGTCGGTGAGTGGGTGGCCGCTCAGATCCGGAAACGCATAAACAAGGACACGCGGTCTCTGGTGCTGGGCCACCTGCAGCGAGGTGGTTCACCTACGACCTTTGATCGATTATTGGCATTACGTTTCGGAGCCGCGGCCGTACGTCTGGTTGAGAATGGCATCTTTGGTCACATGGTGGCCCTGTCAGCTTCCTCCATGGTTCCGGTTCCTTTGATTAATGCCATCAAATCACGAAAAAAGGTAGACCTGACGAGTGACAAAGTTTTGACCGCAAGAGATATAGGTGTTTGCCTGGGAGATTTTTTCTAGGATTTAAGGTAAAGCGAAAGAACAAGTGAGTAAATGATCGAGAACAAATTCACAAAGATATATTCCCTGCTTTATGAGCATTTTGGGCCACAGGGCTGGTGGCCTGGAGATTCGCCATGTGAGATCATGGTCGGAGCGGTGCTCACCCAGAATACCAACTGGGGAAACGTATGCAAGGCCATTTCTCAATTGAAAAAAGCAGGGACACTCTCTTTTCCTGCGCTGACAGCATTGCCTGTTGATGAACTTGCTCAGCTTATCAAGCCGTCCGGTTACTTCAACATCAAAGCAAAACGCCTGAAGAATCTATTGCAGATGATAAACGAGAGGTACAATGGCCAGCTGGAACTTTTCCTCGCCGAAGATCTGTTTACCGGACGGGAGGCCTTACTCTCCGTTAAGGGCATCGGCCCTGAGACTGCAGACTCAATTCTTTTATATGCTGCCAATCATCCAATTTTTGTGGTAGACACGTACACCTATCGTATTTTTTCCCGCCACACCCTGGTAGCCGAGGAAAGTGATTACTATTCCCTGCAGGAAGTGTTTCACGACAAACTGCCTGCACAATCAGTTCTTTTTAATGAGTACCATGCCCTGATCGTGGCCTTGGGAAAGGATTATTGCCGGAAAAATAACCCTCGATGCGAGCAATGTCCATTACAGGGAGTCTGAAAAAATATCAAGCCTTGGTTTTAAGAAGACTGCCAAGCATCTCGTCAGCGACCTGCAAGGTTTTAAGATTCGCCTTGTAAAGGTGAGCGTTCAAACTCATTGCCGGTAACTCTTCCCCAATATCGACGTTAGACTGTTCCACCAATTCCATACCATTGCTGGTCTGCTCGTAAATCATGGCACCAGGAGTGTCAACCCGCTCCGTCTGAGCAGTTACGCCCTGAGGCTCTGCACTGGACAGAATTACACGACTTTTCTTAAATCCTTCAGTACTGGCATTGGCAATATTATTAGAGTTGGAGTTTATTTTTGTACTGTAGGCTGACAAAGCCGACAGAGCTGACTGCATGGCAGAAATCATAATATTGCCCTCCTGAAAAACAACGTTTATTCTAGCATTCCTTCTTTTTAATATAGCAACAAAATACCATTCACGCCAGCGACCTTATTCTTTTTTTGAAACGGGTATTTCCTGAAAGCGAAGAAACTGCCGGCAAATGCCACGAATGGTGCTGGAGTCCTTAGGGCTCAACCGCATCCTGCCAAAAAATTGACGGATATTATTCATATAATAATCATGACTCTTATCCTGCAGAAAATCTATGGTCGACAGAGTCTCTTCCAGAGAACGATACATCCCTTCAAGTTCAAAGCTCGTAGCAAGGCGCGGTGACGAGGACATGCTCTTCTGAGAATACACAAGACCATGATAAATCTCGTAGCAGTGAATAGCCACGGACTGGGCCAGATTGAGCGAAGAAAAATCAGCCGTTGGAATGGAGGAGATCATTTGACAGTACTTCAGGTCATCATTGGTGAGCCCCCGATCTTCCGGGCCAAAGAGAAAAGCTATCTCGTTATCGGGCAGCAAAGGTAAAAGTTCACTTACAACATCTCGAGGACTTTTTCTCTGGATACGTTGCCGGCCTCGTCTGGCAGTAGTACCCACAACCCTGGAAAAAGGAGCAAGGGCCGTTTCAAGGCTATGATGCAATTCCATTTTCTCGAGGAGATGCGCAGCCTTATGTGTAGCCATCATAGCCATACGTTCAGGATCAGGAGACATATTACCCACAACAATCAGACGACTGATACCCATATTCCAGGCTGCTCTGGCCGCCGAGCCGATATTTTCCGGGAATTTTGGCTCCATGAGAACGATGGCAATGTGATCAAGGGGGGCAGTATCAAGGATCATGGCAAACAGGGGAAGTAACAAAGTAAAAGAAATGGGGATGGGAGAAAACAGCGACAACAGAACAGAAACTTGCAATTTGATAAGCTGCACATTTCTGTTCTGAAACCGACACAAAAGAGCTCATGCACAACTGACAAATGTATTACGGGTCCTTATGCCTTCACATTATTCCAATAGTACTGGGGTGATTCTTGGAAAACGGTTTAAGCAACAACATCATCATGCGTGATCCTGCTGATCTTTTCATATTCTTCCACCTGCTGGTTCGTACTGGTGGGCATCAAGCGTTTCAGCAAGGGAACAACGCCCTGTTCTGATTTTTCAAAAAGCCGCTCGGCCTCCTTGAGTGTGATCTGCCAGGCAGGGGCAAAGCCTGGCGCTTTTTCAAACATGATATCAAGGGCGGTCTGATAAATATAGTACTGCCTGATCTCCTTACGACCAGGCTTCTGATTCAATGACTGGACAGTAATACGCAGATTATCCCGTTCCTGCCTGAGGGTAATGAGCTCCTGCTTTCTTTTTTCATTGTCTGCTGAATCAATCTCCATCTTCGTATGCAAGTGCGATTTCAACCTGTTTATTTCCCGTGAAAATTCACGGCGCCGCATCCAACCACGAACATACACAACACAGCAGAAAAAGAGGCCAAGGAGCAGACCCTGGACAAAAGGGGTGGCAAGAAGCCCCATAAACCAGCTCGAATTTTCCATATTCTTCAATCCTCCAAGACCACTATAAAGGAACAACACCCTTTCATGCTGTTACGTTGAAACATGATTCTTCCATATCTTTATGCGAAATATGGTTTCCCGTCAAGCCTCGTCACGTCTTCAAACAAGCCCTGACCTTCTGACAACCGGCCCACTATTCCTTGGCTAAAGTAAAATTAATCCTGTTTTTCCGTAGATCTACATCGAGCAGAGTCACCCTGACCAGATCACCCATCCGATACACCTTTGAGCTTCTTTCCCCCACAAGGCGGTGATGTTTTTGGTCATAGTTGTAATAATCATCACGTAATTCACTAATAACCACTGCCCCACTGATAAACAGTTCAAGCAATTCCACAAAAAGGGCAAAACCACTCACGCCTGAGATAACAGCATCAAAACTCTCTCCCACCTTGTCCTGCATATAACGGACCTTCAACCGGTCGTTCATCTCCCTCTCAGCGCTGACGGCAAGGCGTTCTCGAGTGGAGAGAAAGGGGCCGCTATTTTTTAAATCTTCCACGCTGAGATTCTTTTTATTTGCCCTGGACTTGCTGATAAAATCATAAAGCGCCCGGTGAACGAGGAGATCTGGATAGCGGCGGATCGGCGAGGTGAAATGGGTATAGTCTGTTGCCGCCAAACCAAAATGACCGACATTACGCATGTCATAACGCGCCTGCTGCATGGTGCGAAGGAGCAGATTGTTGACCACATATTCCTTGGGACTCTGTTTCACCATATCCAGGACCTGGCCAAACCAGTCAGGATCCTGGCGATGCTCGGGAAGCTGGAGCCCCAGGGTCTTGGCAAAACCGGTAAACTCCTGCACCTTGATGGGGTCAGGTCGTTCATGAATCCGATAGAGCGCATTCACCGAATGCTCGGTAAAGGTCTCAGCCACCGCCTCGTTGGCAGAAAGCATAAACTGCTCAATGAGTTGATGGGCAAAGTTCCGCTCTGCCCTGCCAATGGAATTTATTCTGCCACTCTCATCCAGGCCGATTTCCGGCTCCGGCAGGGTAAATCCGATGGCCCCCCGCTCTTTACGCAGCTTTTGAAGGATGATTGCAAGTTCCCCTGCCCACTTGAGCGGAGTGAGAAAAGGCTTATGCTCGCTTCTCACCTCCTTGTTGTTGTCGATGAGAATCTGACGGACCGTGGTATAGGTAAAGCGCTTATGGCTGCGGATAATGGACTTGACAAAACGTTTCCCGGTTGTGTTTCCTTGTCGGTCAAAATCAAGAATGGCGGTAAAGGCCAGACGGTCCTGATCGGGAATAAGACTGCACAGATTATTGGAAATCTTCTCCGGCAGCATGGGGATTACCCTGCCGGGGAAGTAGATCGAGGTACCGCGCTCATAGGCATCTTTATCGAGTGCGGTTCCAGGTCTCACAAAGTGGCTGACGTCAGCAATGGAGACATAGAGCCGGAATCCTCTTTTGGTCTTTACAACGGCTACTGCATCGTCAAAATCTTTGGCTGTTTCTCCATCGATCGTGACATGGAGAATCTCCCGCAGATCTTCCCGGCCTTTGATCTCCGTAATCTCCTCAGGCAGTTGCGCTGATTCCTGCTTGGCCTCCTCACTGAAGGCGTGGGGCAGTTTGAATTTCTCAATAACCAAACGCATCTGCACGTCTATGGAATCCGGATCGCCAAGGACTTCAATGATCTTGCCCCGAAGCCTGGCCGTATCTTCAGCAACAGCAGCAAGCTGCACGATAACGGCATCTCCCTCGCTTACATCCTCTGGAACCTTGCCATCAATCACCACAGAAAAAGGAAAATGCGGATCCTCCGGGGTTACCCGAACCTTGCCTTGTTCAAAGGAGATAAATCCAGCCAAACGATCAGAACCTCGCTCAAGGACACTGATCACTTCCGCCTCAGGACGCCCATCCTGACGGACCTTGTACACCCGAATAAGAACGGTATCTCCATGCCTGGCAGCTCCCATATGAAACGCCTCAACAGAAGGGTCTCTGCTATAGGCCACGCTTCCCTCACGAACAGAGAGTCCGGTAACAAAACCAAAACCGCGCGGGTTTTGGTCAAGCACACCAGTAGCCAGATTATTTTGTTTACCTAGAGAAAACCGGTGCTTACTTGTATGGTTCAAAATTTTCTGTTCCACCAGATTCGCAAGGAGGATCGTCAATTCTTTCTGCCCACCTCGATCCAGCTTGAGCTCGGCTCCAATCTCATCTTGAGAAACAGGACGCTCACACCGATAGACATACGTCAGCACGTCCCGTTCAAGTGTTTTTTCCATTCGTATTGATTTCCTGTCCATTTTACTGGCAGAGTGCCTGTCCGATGGTTTCCTGGGAAAATGTTTTCTTTTTTTTCTCATAACTGATTTTTATTTTTCCTCTGATCGTTATTTTTTGGTAGACTAATAAAATATTCTTCTTCTCAGGCAGTTTCAAAAATGCCGAGATGGAAGGGAAAATGGCCTGAACTGTCGGCCGGTGGAATAAAAGAAATGCAACATTGAAATAACCGGAGCAGCATAAGGAACCGTAAGGAAATTGATATAATATGGCTATGCTATTTCGTAACGGTTCCTTGTATTTTTAATAGTAGCACAGTCCTGACAGCGGGCAAAGGAATTAACAGCATCCGCCCCCCTTTGCCTCTCAAGTCCACTCTCAACAAATGAACCATAATAAACTGGACGATATGCAGTATAAAATACCTTTTGACCTGGAAATATATCGTTCTCACATGCAACACTTACTGGGGAATACCCCTGCAGCCGATGTCTTCTGGCGGGCCCTGGATTTTGCCATTGAGGCCCACGACGATCAATGGCGGCGCTCCGGTGAGGCATATATCATGCATCCCTGTTCTGTCGCCAAGATCCTGGCTGACGAGATGGATATAACCCATCCGGAGATCTTGGCCGCCGCCCTGCTCCATGATACAGTTGAGGATGTTGAAGAAATTACCACAGATTTTATCGGAGAAAAATTTGGCCATTATGTTGAGGCCATCGTGGAAGGTTGTACCAAAATCACGCAATTTAAAGGGGACAAACAGACACAGTACAAGATGATCCATCGCAAGATTTTCTCAGGGGCAGCCCTGCGCCCCGAGGTCATGCTGGTCAAACTGGCCGACAGACTGCACAATCTGCGGACTCTCAGCGCCATGCCTCAACATAAAAGACAGAAAATTGCCGATGAAACCATTGATATTTATGCCCCTCTTGCCACAGTACTGGGTCTGTTCAGCCTGAAACGCGAGATGTTCAACCTGGCTCTTTCTTATAAATTCCCGAAACAAAGTGCCAAACTTATCACTCATATCAAACAGTTCGAACAGGACCCAGTCGTTCTGGAAATTGTCCAACAACTCAAGAAGAAAGCAGAAGATGTCTGGTTTACCTGCAATGTCATCATTCGCACCAAGGGGCTCTGGGCCTATTATGATGCCAACAACCGTATTCTTCGCAGACAGATAGATAATCCAGTTGAAATCCTTATTGTGGTTGAGAGTGCTCCAGCCTGTTACCAGGCTCTGGGAATCCTGAATCAGACATTCCCCCCCATCCCTCGAACAATCCGGGATCTTATCGCTAATCCCAAAACAACCGGCTATCAGTCTCTCCATGCCCGGGCCAACATTAAGGGTAGAGAGTTTCTCTTCAAAATCCGCACCGAGGATATGACCCGCAGAGCACAACGTGGTCTGTTTAAAGGGTGGAGCTCTCAGAGTTCAAATCAGCGCCGTTTTATTCGCGAGATCCAGGAGTTGTTCAATGTCCTTGGCTCAGACTCTTCTGTCTCCTACCGTGATGTTATTGCAGCCAGGGGAAAAAAAGAGATTTACACCTACACCCCGCAGGGTGATTTGACGTATCTTCCTGTCAACTCCACTGTCCTTGACTTTGCCTTCCACGTCCACACAGACATTGGAAACACCTGCCTTGGCGCTATGATTGGCAGTAAACGGGGAGCAATTGATACAATCTTGCATGACGGAGACGTGGTGCGTATTATCCGGGCTGAAAACCCTATCCACTTTGACCTGAGAATGCTTGATATCTGCAAGACACCTCGAGCCCGGGCGGAACTGGCAAAGACCTTTAAACTCCGAAGTCAGCAGGTTGCCCAGGAGATTGGCCTTTCCGTAATCAGTCAGGAACTCCGACGTTACAACCTGCCTTCCGACCTCCTGGCCCGACCGGACTTCAAAGAGATCCTCGCATATTTCGACCTGAAAAACCTTGAAGAACTCTATCTGCAGATCGGTGAAGGTAAGTTAAAATTGCCCACACTCATTGACCGTATCAAGACGATGTTCTATGCCGGGATATCTCTTATCCGGCCGACCGGGGCCTTTAACACCATTGAATTAACCACCCTGGATCCTGCATTTGTCAAGATCTCAGCCTGCTGCAAACCAAGCCCTACCGATTCCAGGCTCTATGGCCTGCTCAGCGAACGAGGGCTGTCAGTGCACAGCATGAATTGTCCGAAGCTCGAGACGATAGCGTTACAGCGGGAGGATATTGTCTATGTACGATGGAAACAAAAAGAGACATTTGTAGCAAAAAAACAAACTATAATCATCATGGCAGCATCCCGCCAGAAAATGATGATGTACCTCAGTGTGGCCCCGGAGGAAATGAAAGTTCTTGACCTGATAGCACTCTCTAAAACCCCTACCCGCACCCCTGCGTGGGAATTAATCTTCGAGGTCCCCAGCCTCTTTGACCTGCGACAGGTTCTCAAACATTTTGATAAATCAAAATTGCCCTATGAGTTTGTTCTGGAATTTTAGGCAGCACAGACTTTCACACATGCAAACAGCTCAGCTTACTATTACGAGAGGCCGCCGCCTTCTATAGAGAAGGCTCTTTCTCCTCCAGATCCTCAGCTATTTTTTTGGGATTTTTACTATAACGGCTCAGCACCCGAGTTAACATGTCAGGAAGGTCATTTTTTTGTCTGGAACTGCGGTGTAATTGTTTGATTGTCTTTTCCAGCGTCAGCACTTCGCCTAGGAAGATATGCCTTAACACCAGAGAGACCAGACGGGTGATTGTGGTAAGATTAGAGATACGTGACTGAAGATGATGATCACGATCAAAGGCAGTGGAAGCAAAAATTTCAACAGGATTCCCCTTAAGCTCACTTATGGACACATACCAGGTGTTGAGCTCCCGGTCTCGAGTACGATAACGAACAGCATCCAGAACCTCGGGCAGTTCCATTGAGGGACTGGCGGGACATACCTGATCACCATTGTCAGCTCCATGGAGGTCTGAGCGGATCAAGGTGCAGATCTTCCGCAATAATTGAGGATCTGTTTTTATGATCTGAGCAAGATGCCCACACGAATCACAAAACTCATTCCCCTCCATATCCTGCAAAAAAGCACTCATGCCGCATGCATCACAAATTTCTTTATTTTCAGAAGACATCATCGCACCATTTACCACAGGGAACAGTTGTTTGAATAGAGCCTTTGAGCTGATCAAGAAATTCTGTCCCTGAAATTTCTCGCGCCCCAAAACTTAAAAGATGGCGTGTCGTCATCTGGCAATCAATCAGGTGAAAATCCGCCCCTTTCAACCTGGACACCAAAGCGGCAAGGGCAACCTTGGAAGCATTGCTGACCCGGGTAAACATGGACTCACCAAAAAAGATCCGATCAAGGGCAATACCATACAGGCCACCTGCCAAGATATCACCCTGCCAGCATTCTACTGAATGGGCATAGCCCAACTCATGCAAGCGACAATAGGCATCCTGCATCTGCCCACTGATCCAGGTACCTCCCTCCTCTTCTTGATGAATCTGAGCACAGGACGCTATGACCTGTGTAAAGGCCCGGTCAAAAGTGATCCTGAATTGCCCCTTTCTAATATCTCTGGACAGCCTTCTACTGATTTTGAACTCATTAAGAATGATAACCAGCCTGGGGTCAATAAACCACCAAAGCAGAGGGTCTCCAGACGAAAACCAGGGAAATATCCCTGACTTGTAGGCCGCCACAAGTCTGTCCGGCTGCAGATCACCGCCAACAGCCAACAGCCCGTTTTTATCGGCCAGAGATGGAGGCGGAAAGGTTATTTCTTTGGTTAATTGAAAAACAGACATGGTGCAACATAGTACCTATCTCATGACAGGAAGTCAATCAATCCGGTCACATCAGTCCGGCCACACCTGAAGGGGGGTTCAATGGTAAGCTCTCATATATCATGTGACGAGATAACTCTGAAGAAATCAGCTTGGCCATCGCGGGGGAAGCGAGAGCAACGTCTTTGTCTGCCTGTGATACTATCAACACTCACTCGGATTCAAGGGCAAAGTAATCTTAAACTCTGCGCCCTGACCCAAAACAGCTGTGGCGCAGATAACACCATGATGTCGTTCAACAATTTTTTTACAGATAGAGAGCCCAATCCCTGTTCCTTGAAATTGTTGACGGGTATGCAGTCGCTGGAAAATATCAAAAATCTTCTCCTGATATTCCTCCTGAAACCCTATACCGTTATCCTTAATGGAAATGGACACAGCAGTATCAGGATCAAATCCCGCCGGCACAGAAATACGAGTAATCCGGATTTCAGGGATACGATCAGGGTGATGGTATTTGAGACTGTTACCGATAATATTCTGAAACAGTTGCCGCATCTGCAAAGGATCCGCCATAATAGTGCCCAGATCATCAACCGAGATAGAGGCGTCACTCTCCTCTATCTTAATGGTCAGATCTTCAAGCACTGCCTCAATGATCTTATTCAAATGAATCTGAGTAAAAGGCTGCGATTCCTTTTCTACCCTTGAGTAGTAGAGCAGACCGCTAATCAGCATCTGCATACGATCAGCCGAGCTGAGAATACGCTCGAGATAGGCCTTTCCTTTCTCCGAGAGACTCGTACGAAAATTGGTCTGAAGGCGCTGACTGAACGCCTGGATCAACATCAATGGCTCCTGCAGATCATGAGAGATTACATGAGAAAAGTCCTGCAGTTCCTGATTGCGCAAAAGAAGATCCTGCGCCGCCTGTGACAGGTTTTTTTCCACATCCTTCCAACTGCTGATATCCTTTGACACCTCTATAATCCCAATCAGTTTTCCGCCGGGAGCGCGAAACGGGGTGGCAGTGACCAGACAGGGAAAACTACTGCCATCTCCTCGTACTTTTTTGGCCTCTACCTCCACCCGCTCAACCCCTTCAAGAACCTTGGCCAGAGGGCACTCAGGTGTATGACAGATCGGCCCGGCAAAGACCTCAAAACATTTACGTCCGGTAATCGCTTCAGCACTACTATGATCAGTAAGAGCCATGAACGCCTTGTTGACACGAAGAACTGTAAAATTCCTGTCGATGATACGCATACCATCCGGCGCACTGTTAAAAATCTGAATAAACTCATCATTAATCTCGACCAGAGCTCGTTCAATCTGCTGCTGTTCCTTAATCTTAGCATCAAGGAGGGTATTGGTTCTGCTCAGCTCCGCTGTGCGACTGGCCACCCTCGACTCAAGATCTTCCTTGACCTTGACCAGTTCCTGCTCGCTTTTTTTGTGCTCTTCAATTTCCCACAGAAGCCGCTGATTCATCACCCGCAATTGTTCACTGCGAGCCTGCAGGCGGATGGCAAAAAATTGTATCCCCAGAAGCCCCACAATTGCCACTCCGACATGGCTGATCAGCATCGGCCATGGGGATTTACGAAAACGCAGAGGCATGGAGACAGAAATCCCTCCCCGTATCTCACCTGAGTTATAGCTGTCATGGCAGGGGAGGCACGCCCCTGTAACACGCAACGGCGCCATATAACGAAACACTTCCCCTTGATCGCTGCTGACAAAAACACTCCGTTCCTGAGCCCCTTTCTCAAAATCTTTCAACCACTCCTCCTCCCAAAGCAGGGGCTTATTCTCGGGGCGGATTGGGTCAAGACTGGTCAGATGAAATCGAACTTTACTCTGTCGATCGGAGATTTCGGCAATTTGACGGGTCATATAGGCTGGATTAACTCTGGTAAGACTGCGACCATCACTGCTCACAATACCTTGCTGATCTTCGGGCAGATAAGGATTGAGAGGATCCTTCTCATCGGTGAAGACAAAAACCCCACCGTGCTCGGCATTCCAGGAACGAACAGCAACAATATGAGTCAAAAAAGCTCTGGCTGTTTCAAGAGCAATGGCATTTCTTTCCCGGATATCATCAGCCTGATTCCAGACAAGTGAAAGAAAAACGGTGAAGAGCCAGATCGCACTGGCAATGGCCCGATATTTTTTAATCGGATTCATCATGAAAACCGGAGAAGGCAAAGCGTTACGGTGGGCATATGGCTAACAACACTCCCAATACATATCAATCTATCATCACAGAAGACAGGTCTTGTCACGAAGTTCCTGGAAAAAAACTTTTTCATTCTGCGAGTAATCTACAGGCACTTCGATAAGATGCAGGCCCGGTTGCTGGAGACATCTGGACAACAGTTCTACAAGCTCTCCGGCACGGGTAACACGATAGCCGTTTGCCCCATAACTCTTTGCATATTGTATGAAATCAGGATTCAAAAAGTCAAGGCCAAACTCAGGAAGGTTCATACCGCCCTGCTTCCATTTGATCATTCCATACCCATCGTCGCGCAGGACGATGACCACCAGATCTAATTTGAGCCGAACAGCAGTTTCCATCTCCTGGGAATTCATCATAAAACCGCCATCGCCGCACACCGCAACGACCTGCCTCTCCGGATACAAAAGCTTAGAGGCAATCGCTACTGGAAGGCCGGCGCCCATGGTGGCCAATGCATTATCCAGGAGCAGCGAATCAGGCTGTGTCGCTTTGAAATTACGGGCAAACCATATCTTGTACATACCATTATCAAGAGAAAGAATACTGTTGTCAGCTACCGTATTGCGAATTTCCCCGACTATCCGCTGCGGGCTGTCAGGAAATTGATCCTGACTTGGCACGCAATAAACATGAGTATTGATTTCTTCATGAATACGCTGGAAATAATCGTTATCAGAAACGGTCGGGTCATAAATAAGCTGCAACAACTGACCCAGAGTGGTTCCAATATCACCAATAACTTCATGCTGGGGGAAATAAACTTCATCAATGTCTGCTGGAGAATAGTTGACATGAATAACATGGACATCCCTTTGACTCATGAAAAATGGCGGTTTTTCAACAACATCATGACCGACATTAATAATAACATCGGCACGTTCAATGGCGCAATGCAGGTAATCATGGTCTGAAAGAGCTGCCGTACCCAGTGAATAAGGAGAGTATTCATCAATAATTCCTTTGCCCATCTGGGTGGTACAAAAGTAAATACCTGCTTTTTCAATAAGCTCTCTTGCAACCCGACACACATCTGGTCGCTTGGCCTCGGCCCCAAAGAGAAAAAGCGGATAGCGTGCCTGTTTGATAAGTCCAGCCGCAATGGCTATGGAGGCAGGATGGGCAAGGGGAGGATAAAGCCGAGTCAGCGGCAAAGGCTGCTTATCTGTTTCCTCGGCCGCGATATCCTCAGGCAGTTCCAGATGCACCGGACCGGGCTTTTCTGCTGTGGCAATACGAAATGCGTCGCGGATCAGCGGCGGTATAGTTCCAGCAGTAACGATCTGTTTGGTGAATTTCGTCAAAGGCCCCATCATCCTCACCACATTAAGGATCTGAAATCGCCCTTGTTTACTCTTTTTTATCGGTTTCTGACCAGTAATAAAAAGAGCAGGCATGCCGCCAAGCAGTGCGTATGAAACAGCAGTGACGAAGTTCGTCGCTCCAGGCCCTAGAGTTGCGAGACAGACCCCGGGTCTACCGGTAAGCCTGCCATAAATGGCCGCCATAAATCCAGCGGCCTGCTCATGACGGGTCAGGATCAAACGTATCGAAGATTTCCTCAGAGCCTCAAGAAAGACCAAATTCTCTTCACCGGGAATACCAAATATGGTATCAACTCCTTCATTCTCAAGGCACCGCACAAATAGTTCCGCTCCGTTCATGACTCTTCCTCGCATCTTTTATGCTTTTTTTAAAAAAAATCCGGATCACCACACAGTGGCAATCATCATTGTACCCATCAGTATCAAAAAGGCAAATATCACTTTAAGATAAACCGATTTATCTATGCGGCCATAGCAGAAAGAGCCCAAAATCGTTCCCAGAAGCACAAAAGGGGCGGAATAGATAAAAGAAGACAGGACAGAAACAGTGGTCAGACCGCTCACGGCATGAGCGGTCGCATTGAGATAGGAATTAAAGAGAAAAAAACCACTGAGAGTGGCCTTGATCTCATCCTTATCCCAATCATTAAGTGTCGCATAAATAATTGTCGGAGGCCCACCGGCGCTGAAAGCGGCCCCAATGGCACCGGAAGAAAATCCGGCCAGACAGGACCAGACAGGGTGCAGTTTCCTCTGCCTGACTTTAATCAAAAGGTTATAGCAGGCATACGTGACGAGAAGAATTCCAAGCCCTATACTGAGATTCTCTGAACTCACCTTCTTTAACAAGGTAACACCTACAAACATTCCTGGAATAGCAGCAACACACAGGGGAAAAATTTTCTTCCTATCAAGATGTTTTTTAAGCTTCAATGCCAGGAATGTGGTAATCACAACACTATTCAGGGTACAGAGCGGAACCGCACTTTTAACGTCAATACACAGACTCAACAACGGCATGGCCACAAGGGCCGAACCAAATCCGGTCATGCCTTGAACAAAACCGGCCAGCAAAAAAATAAGGCTTATACAGAATTGGAGCAGCATTTTATATTATTTTCTTGAACAGAAAAGCGGTTCTGTTTAAATTTTAAAGAAAAGAAATCTGCAATAGGTGCGCACAGCTTACACCCATTTTCACCACAAGATCATACCAGATTTCCCCAAGCTCGTAACATAATTGAGCATCCCCCCTGAAGTTTCTTTTGTAGAATAAAAAGATGCCGGGAAAATCAAGTATGCGCCGATCATTTGTTATGGTATATCTTTTTTATATGTTACCCCACTATCCGGGCACATTGAAAAAATTTAACTATGCATTCAGTTGACCGGCTTAAATAAACCTTCAACGAATCCACGTGCCCTCCAGTAATAATTGGGGAGCGGAATGATACTACAATATTGGAAACAGGACAGATGCAAGAGGAACAATACAGCAGCCACCAGTCTCCTTTTGACCATGGGTTGTTTTTTCCTGACAGCGGCCGAAGCTCTACCCTTGACGCATTAAGAAATGCTATAGCAGGATCTGCCAGCCTGATCACCTGTATTGGAGAAGAGGGACATGGCAAGACCATGCTCTGCAGAATACTGGAAAAAGATCTCCCGGAACCCTACCTTGTAATCTCCTTCCCCTATTCAGTTGAATCTTTTGATTATGTCCTCCAGATCATTGCCCTAAAACTTGATCTTGATTTTTCAATGGAAGATAACGCCCTGGGAAGTGATCATATCCTTACGGAAATCGCTCAAGTCCTGCAGAAACGAGGGAAACGGCTTCTGATCCTTTTTGATGAGGGGGAAAAACTTTATCTGGCAACACTGGAACGTGTTCGCAAGATGATTGATCTGATAAACGAAAACGGGGTGTTACTCCAGATTGCCCTGTTTGGAAGGATTGGACTACAGGCACACATTGAGCAACTGGCCTTATGCACCTTTAAAGATGCGCAAGAGATTCATCTCTCTCTGCCGCCATTAACAGAAGAAGATACATTCCAATATCTTAATTTTTGCATGCAGCAACGCCCGGGCTCAGAAAAAAAGAATATCTTCAGCCGGGAAGTAGCTGCGAAAATTCTTGCCATGTCCCATGGCAATTTTAGAAAAATCAACAGTCTGGCCGGAGATTCTCTGCGCTCATCATCCTATAGTGCCGATGATACTTCTTTCATGGTACTGCTCGAACATGTCCGGGATTCAGACGATCTGGTAAAGGGAGAGCCCCCTGCTCGGCTGCCGGACTTGTTTGCGCAGAAAAAAATAACCTTTGGGGCTGGCGCTCTTCTCATCGCCCTGCTTCTTTTTTTATTGATCAACAGAGAAGAACAAAAACCTGCCACATCTTCTTCCACCCCTGCAGGTCCACAGGTTGTATCTCAGGCCAAAAAAGAACAAATCATAACAGATCAAAAAAATACGATCACAGAGTTAGTCCCTCCAGCTCCAGAGATAGCGACAGAACCAATCGCCAAGCCTGCCCCACCCCCCCCAGTGATAGCGGAAGCCCCAGTTGTACAATCGATACATCCAGTTCCTGAAACAGCAGAAGAACCAAGTAACAAATCGGCGCGGCCAGCTCCTGCAGAAGCACAGCAACCAGTCGTAGAGTCGACCCAACCGGCTCCTGTGACGGCAGCAATGCCAGTTGTTCAATCCACACCAGCGCCCCAAACAACAGCAGAAGTGCCGGCTATTAAGGCGGCAGCTCCAGCGACAGCAGAAGAGACAATCACACAACCAATCTCTGTTGAGATTGCACCTCTGGTTGAAAAAAAATCTGATGATATTGAAGTGATTGCTGTCAACAAACAGCCTAAAAAAAACACCATCATCCCATTGTTAACCGCTGAACCTCTTACAAAAAACAACGAGCTGAAAGCAACCATCGCCCGACAGCTCCCTCGCAAAAGTATTGACGCCGGCCAAAGATGGTTAACTGGAGAAAAAAATAATTACTTTACCTTACAACTCATGGTCCTTGCTGCGGATCAGGCCAAAGAGAAGTTACGAGGGATATTACGCGAGGAAGAAAAGCAGAAAGGATCAGAAAAATTTATCGTTCTTAAAAAATCGACTTCACCTGCAACATTCATACTTTTTTATGGTGAATATTCTAGTCTGGATGCCGCCAGAAATGCCCGAAACAACCTGCCGCAATCATTGCAAAGATATAATCCCTACCCTCTATCTGTCAAACAGGCTGTGGAAAAATCAAAACGGTAACATCAGGAAAGTAACAGACTATTAGCAAAATTAATCAGTGGTATGATCAACTTGGACAGAACGCCAGTGGCAGCCAAGATAATGAGAAGGATAAAACCATATCGTTCAATGGATGCATACGAACGGGCTAGATCAGGGGGTAACATTCCAGCAAGGATCCGGCTGCCATCGAGTGGAGGAACTGGAAGAAAGTTAAAAATGCAGAGCACAAGATTGATCCAGACACTGGCAATCAAAGTGCTGTTCAGCGGAATCAGAACTGCTTCTGCCATTGCAGAATAAGGAATAATCTGGGCAAGCAGCCAGAGGGCCTTGGTCATCAAAGCACTGATTATAGCCAGGATGAAATTGGTAGCTGGACCGGCAAAGGCCACCCAGAGCATGTCTTTTTGAGGATTTTTAAAATAAGAGGGATTCACCGGCACCGGTTTGGCCCACCCGATATGGAAGATAAAAAAAGCAATCGTTCCTAATGGATCCAGATGTTTGAGCGGATTCAATGTCAAACGCCCCAATGCGCTTGCCGTTGGGTCTCCGAGGCGGAACGCCACATAGCCATGGGCAAATTCGTGGACCGTCAGCGCCAGCAGTAGAGGCGGGGCCAGGATAATAAACTGCACGATTGTATCATTCATAAAAAACATCCAAAGAAAACCATATCACTGACAATCCAGGCCAGTTATTCATACAACAACGGACTTTGATAATAAGCATGATTACATAAAGACGCAACCACATCGAGCGGTGTAGCTCTCTTGGAGTAGAGCGGGAAGGTCAATACGCAACGTGACTAAAGACAAAATGGCACCCTCTTGGGCAGACACATCGAACCTCCCACGCCACCCCTTTGTGATGAGTCCAACTTGAGTCATGGACACGATCTGCAGCCCAAAGCCAATGATGCAACACGAAGAACCATGTCAGAAAAAATAACCACCGGGAATAAACAGGCTTGAGGAAACAAATAAACTAGGGTATATAGACACATCATTTCTGCACCAGTAGCTCAGCTGGATAGAGCAACGGACTACGAATCCGTAGGTCGGGAGTTCGAATCTCTCCTGGTGCACCAGTAAATACAAGCACTTAGCTCTTAACAAGCTAGGTGCTTTTTTGCTTTTTAGCCATGTGGGTCACAAATGGGTCACACTTAAAAAAACCGCCGCTTCTCTCGGGTGCAGTTGTCAGCCTTTCACGTAACAATCTTTGCGTGTAAAATTCAAAACTCCCTCAATTCGCTCACCACTCCGTTTTCTTCATCTTGAGGTTCATCATCATAGTAATAGACCCTTTCACTTTCCCGAATTCCCTCTTCCCATTCCACCCCGATACGCTCTTGCCCATCCGACCATGTTTTCAGCTTCCCTGAAAAGAATGTGTGCCCAAAGAAATGGGATGCCAAGACCTCCCGTGTGAATCGGGAAAGGGGAATCCCTGCCCGGTCGGCCAGTAGTTGCAGATCATCCTTTATTCGCTCCGGGATAAATATCTTGAGGGGGACGATATTCTTTCCAAGACCGGGAAGGCACTCAACACTTGGAGCCCTTGAATACAGAATCGGTTGCTCTTGCCGCACAGCCTCCGGTTGCACAGGCCTTGGCGGTGGTGGCGGCGGCTCATAGTATAATCCCGTCTGTGTCTGCTGCATCCTGAGAAGTTCGTGCATGCCATACAGATAGATGACGAAGAATTCTCGAACGAACTTTGCCGCCACCTCATTCTGTTGCTCGATAACTTCATCAAGGGCCGTTTTTATTTCTTCCGGCAGCCAGACACGCAGCTCTGCCCTGTTCTGTGACAAATCCTGTAGATTCCTGTCCCCAAGAATATCACTCATCGCAGGAACGCTCTCCGCCTGTTTAAGCTTGCGAGAAAAAGGCCACATCAAAAATTCCCCTATTTATTTTCTTGAATGTTTATTGGTGAAGCTGATAGGATGCCAAGAGATAAGACTCCATCCAAGTTGGCGCATGTTCAATATCAAGACTGGTTGGCCAGTAAAAAACTGGTCGGCAGGATAACATATTGCTGTAGCCAAAAGAAAGCAATCATCACCTGTCACCCCATTTACGCAATCCCTCTGCAAAAAAAATCTCACTATGCAAACCCAGGCCTATTTCGACGACATCCAGCTTCACATCCTCCACGAACTCGGCAAAGCCACATCGTCAATCCATATTGCAGTGGCCTGGTTCACCGATCCCGACATATTTGAACATCTTTGCCGGAAAGCCGGTTCCGGGGTGCGCGTGGAACTCCTTATTGCCAATGACTCTATCAACCGCAAGTCAGAACTCCAGTATGACAGATTGCGCGACTTTGGCGGCATGTTCATGATGGTTGGCGACAACAAGAAAAACTCCACCCTCATGCACAACAAGTTTTGCGTAATTGACGGCACAACCGTCATCACCGGCTCCTACAACTGGAGCCGAAAAGCCCAACAGAACAACGAAAACATCACCGTCATTTCCGAGCATCCAGAATTTGCGCGACAGTTTCTTGAAGAGTTTGAATCCCTTGTTGGGCTTCATTCCAGCAAGGGTGGAAGTGGGGTTGACTTCAGAAAGATTATGGCCCGGCTTGAGGTGTTACGCCATGTTATTGAATTGGACGATGATGAAGACATTGTGCTTCAGCTTGCCAAGCTGAAAAAACTTCTTTCTGGCTGCAATGAATGTGAGGAAGTCCACAGGATTGTCACGCAGATAGAGGGAAAGCAGCATGATCTGGCAATCGCGGGTATCACAACCTTTGTCCATGCAAGGAAACAGAGCAGGCGAGAAGTGGAAAGAACGGCCACGGATTGGCGTCTACTTGCCGATAAATACTATGATCACGGAGACACGGCAGGTCTTCTAAATCATGCGCTTTGCTGGTCGAAAGCTGATTTTGAAGATGCTGATGCGTGGTTTTATCTGGGGATTGCTTATCAAGATTCTGATCAACTCGACAAAGCGATTGAGGCCTACCAAAGGACTCTTGGTATTAATTCTGAATATGCTGATGCATGGAATAACCTTGGAGTTGCTTATCAGGATTCTGATCAACTCAGCGAAGCGATTAAGTTCTATCAGCAAGCTATTCGTACCAGCCCAGAAAATGCTGAGGTGTGGCATAACCTTGGTATTGCCTACAAAATGAACGGCCAGACCAGCCAAGTCATGGATGTATATAAACGCCTTAAAGTCCTTGCCCCTACAACCGCCGAAGAGTTTTACAGAAAGTTCATCGCGCCCAAATAAATGGTTTTGAAAAATCTGTGGCTACCGCGCGGGTATCATGAGCGCCTCGGATTTCATGGGAAATAACCCATCGTAGCAAACTGAATCCATGCCAATAAATCGCACCATTCGTCATTTCCTGCCTTCTCAAGTTCGCGGAGTATATCGCTTTGACGAGACTTTTAGCCAGGTTGATGATGATGCCGCCCTCAAACAGTTCATAACAAGTAAACTGCGCTTCCTGCCTTGTTCACTGATAGAACCAATACGCCATTGCGTTGATCTGCAACAAGAGACAGCCGTCGTCAATCAGCAAGTTACGCTGCCCCCAGCTCCTCGTAACGCAGCTTCGCAACGGGCAAAATTCTTTTTTGAACAACACGACTATTTTCAAAATGCACTTCAAGGTGAAAATGCCATTAACGGCGCTGAAAATTATCTTGAAGTTCATTTTGTAAAAAAAATTCTTGCTCCACTACTGAACACAGTCGGGCTTGCGGCTGTTCAACCGCAAAAGCAGATTGGCCCTTATCGGGTTGACTTTGCTTTCCAGAGTCACTCTAAACTGGTTCTGGAGATTGACGGTTTTGGGAAATTCCAAAGCCGCGACGATCTTGATAAGTTCATTGCGAGACAAAACTATATCGTCAGCGACGGGTGGAGGATGCTTCGATTCACCTATGGGCAGATTATGGATAAAGCGGGGCTTGCAAGGCGGGTGCTGCATGATATCCTGGCTGCCGATCCAGAACTGAGTCCATTGTTGCTGAAAAACGCCGCCATTGCCACACAACCACATCCCATCACTCTGTTTGATTTTTTTCGCCCACAGAAACAATCAAAGCCGAATGTTCTTGATCTTGTGAACGGTTTTTACCGTTGTCAGGATTGGTTTGCTCAGTACGCTCTTGAAAACCCGGAAGCTGAAGAAATAATTTTGCGGGATGAATTGAGCTTTCCTCTTCCACTGGTCGCTCTTGCCATCAGTTCCCTTTATCATTTTCTTGATGCCATAGCGTGTGTGGTAAATGTAGATTTTAACCTCCCTATGGTCAAGGTAAGCACCCCGGACTTATCCAGTAACTGGGAAGAGCGTCTGCGGAACCAGGATATAGGGCATTCATCTGTGAAATTGATTCGTCGTATCCTGAAAAAGGCTGAACCCGTTACGCCTTCTTCTTTGCAGCAACGGACTTTCTCCCTTCCCACGCCATTGCAGAGCGATGAACACCTGACATTCAGAACCGGGCTGGAGATTGACGAGATACACCAGGGCCTTGGTTATATTACCCGTCAAGTATTTGGCTATGACAAGACAAATCCGTTTCAGGATCAGGTATTACAGCGCATCTTTAACGGGCAGAAGACCCTTGGTATATCGACAACAGGAAGCGGTAAGTCTTTCTGTTTCTGGCTTCCTGCCCTGTTGAGGCCAGGGCTGTCCATCATCATTGCCCCGTTACGTTCTTTGATGCGTGATCAGCGGTTGACCCTTTTGAATTACGGAATCTCCTCAATGGAGTTCATCAATTCCGATGTAGATGGTCACGAACAGCGACGATTTATGGAAGAGGCCAAACTCGGCTACCTGCGCCTCCTGTACATTTCACCGGAACGATTACGGATTAAAAAGTTCGTCAATGAAATTGAAGAACTCCAGAAATTTGTCCCCATCAACCTTTTGGCCATTGACGAAGCGCACTGCCTGTCGGAATGGGGGCATGATTTCCGGCCATCCTATCTGAAAATTCCGATCAAAAAGGCACACCTGGCTGCCACAAACCCCAGCCTTCGTTTTGTTGCTCTGACGGCTACTGCTGGCACTTTAGTTGAAAAAGATATACTGAATGTCCTGAAACTGGAAGATAGCGATGTTATCCGGACATCAATGGCCGATCGGGAGTATTTCAGTTATCAAACTGTCACCTTGAATGATGGGGAAAGCAAGACTGCGGCGTTTAAGAAAATTGTTCTAGAGGATCTTGCACGGGCATTGCAACAGCCATCGCTACCTGCTCTTCTTAACCATCGTAATTCACGGCAGGAAAAAACGGTTGGCATTACCTTCTGCATTTACGCCGATCCCCATGGGAAAGATACGGTCAAGGATGGAACATGCCATTATCTGTTTGAGACCATGAAAATCCTGGAACCAAACAATGTCTTTCAACCCCGTCAAAGACGACAACACCCCCAATACAACCCGGAAGCCTTTGCCACCGGCAGAGTCCGCGCCTTCTCCAGCAAACCGCCAAAACTTTGCCCGCAATGCTACTCATACGCTCACACCAGTCTCAGCAGAAATGCAGTAACAGAAGACGATCTCGACGAACCAGACAATCTGGTTACTACTCGTCAGCCTGCTGGTCAGAAAATATGTCAGCGCTGCGGGCATGTTTTTTCTGGAAACTCAGCGCTAACCCTACATCCCGGAAAAAAATGGGAAGAACTGATCAACCAGAATCAACTCGACTTTAAGAAAAGCGATTTCGATATTCTTGTTGCTACCAAAGGGTTCGGCATGGGAATCGATAAAAGCAGTGTGCGCTTCGTTATTCATACTTCACTCTCGTCGGGGCTCGAATCATGGTATCAGGAGGTGGGCAGAGCCGGGAGGGATAACGAGAGAGCTCATGTTGTGTTACTGGCTGATGTACCCAATACTCAATGCCAGAAAGCAATGATTGACTCGAAACCCATGGGGCGACCACAGTGCAGTTACCAGGGGGGGTGTCGCCATGGAAGGCAATCTCTCTGTGATTATGGGAAACAGCATATTTTTATCACCAAGAGCTATCCTGGTATCGAAAATGATGCCATTTATGCGCTCAGAAAATTGGATAACATCTTTCACACCTATGCGCAAACGGGAGATCATCTGATTCCAGTTCATTTTAGTTATAAAGATGAAATCAGTCGGCCTGAACTTGCCCTGTACCGGTTGCTCACGCTGGGCTTGATTAAAGACTACACAGTTGTTTATGGACAATCCCCGCATTTTGAGGTGGAGGTTGCCATTGATGCCTTCCCAGAGAATGTTAATACTCTGAAGCATCACGAGAACATAATGCATAAACGATTTGAGTCCTACCTGAGCCAAAAGAGCGACACCAGAATAAGTTATGAGAAAAGGCTCGATAGAATTCAAGACAAAACGCCATTGTCAGCCCTGAAATTGAACAAATTCAATCTTCTTCCCTCGTTGAGAACAGACTCCGCGGAATATGCATTTTTCAAAACAGTCTACAAATATCTTCTCCTCATTCTCGATTATGTCTACGATGAAGTAGTTACCATGCGTTACGACATGCTGTGGAATCTCTACGGGGTTGTCAACAGTGCGCATGATAAAAAATGCCAGAGAGTCAATATATTGCCTTACTTTGAGGGTATCGACAGTGTTGCTGAAGATTATCAGTGCGGTTGTTGCAATGTCTGCTCTCCGACATTGGATTTTCTTGAAAAAGTCAATAAAAGACCGCAGAGCCAAAGTGATGAGACAAATCGTGAAGAACTATATGAACTGTTACGCAACAACCAGCTTGACATTCCAAAGCTGCGTCATTTATGCGAAGTTTTCCGGGATTATCGTACCGATATTTACAGGAGGGGACGTGCTGCGCTGGAGGGCAATTCTCATAACCTGCCAGCCCTGTATCTGACCCGGCATTTTTCACCGCCAGCCGAACTGGCTGCGAACACAGAACGGCTTCTTGGTACCGCGAACGAGTATAATGTCTCTGTCTCACAGGTGCGGGAACTTTATACCACATCAGCCCCCGAACTTAAGCCAGAACTCCTGTTGATCTTAAATGAGCAGCACACCGCCTGCGATTGCCTCGAAGGATGGGAGTTTTTGGCCGAAGAAGCAAATTCATGCCAACTCGGTGATAATGAAAATGTTGCGGTATTGCGAGACTGTCTTCAATTTTTCCTGCTTGTTGAAAATCTTCCCGCAGAGACACAATCAATTAAAGAAAAATCTATTCGTATAAAGGAACTTCTCAATGCCTGAAATTGTTAGTCGTGAAAGAGTACATGCAAAATTAAAGCAGTTTGATGATCGGCTTTCAGATGCCATTTCAGCGAGTGAATCCATCCTTGAGTTGAGAAAACATGCCGACAATCAGCGAATGGTAATTGACGCAGATCAAGAGGAAATTGCTGCATTCAGACGGGAGCTTTCCCTGATTCAGAAGGAATGGCAGGAGTTAAAAGAAGCTCTTGCCGAGGCTCAAGAGCACACTGAAGAGGCAAGAAAAACTTTGCGTGGGGACTTTGAACAAGCATGCGCAGCGATAGAGAAGCGTTTCGATGAAATCAGACTGGAGATTGAAAAAGAGAATATTCAATATCAAGTAGAACATTATCATCTGGCCGAAGAATCCCGCAATCATGCAGAAGAGGCTGCCGCAAACAGCCATAGAGTTGAAAGCCTGGTTTCCCAAACCAAGCAACTCCTTTCTCGTATTCAAGAAGAACTGCATGTGACCATACAGGAAAAACTGACTCAACTTGATGTGTTGATAGACGCGCGGTTTAATAAGATTGAGAATGAGCAGAAATGCCAGGTCAACAGTTTGAAGCTGGGGGTGGAGGAAAAAATAATCTCATTCAGGCAGGAGGTCAAAAAAGACCTTGCCGTACATCAGCAAGGTGTTGAGCGTCAAATAACAGAATTTTTGGGCAAACAGAACATGTTGATCCAAAATTTGACGCAACAGATTGACGGCTTTCAGCGGGCAGTTCAGGCATTGGCCACGGAACAACAACTGTTGAGTAAGAAAATCAGCACCCAGGAAGAGGCGCTAAACAAAATCCCTGCGCAGGAGGCTGCAACAGTCAATTTACAGGAAAACATTCAAGCTCTTGATGCAAAATTGGGCAAGGTTGTAGCCAGCTTACAAAAAATTCGCTTTGTTGGTGGCTTATTCAAGGATTTGTGAACAGTATAGATGTGGCTTCACCATACAGCGAGTGAGCGGACAACAACCAAGAACTCTACTGACAGAATCTTCACAGTTGGTAGGAATAGCCAAGGAAACAACACAATGCAGACACAGAGACGGGGCGTAGCTCCAACCGGAAATAATGACCCGAAGTGGTTCAACTCGCCGCTGATTTTCCATGAAGGCACCTTGAAGGAGATTCGTGCATTCGTTCCTGATTTTGAGCGACGGCCCTTTGCCCTTACCCAGCCAGGCAATGAACGCACCCTGATGAACAAGCGGCTTGACACAATTGTCCGCAGACCATTCGGGGATGATCAAAGCTATATCCCGGTGGGGGTGGTTTCCAAAGAATATGCCCTGGTTCCGCACATGGCCGTGCTGGACAGGGCTGAAAAGGCGCTTGAAAAGGCAGGTATTCCTCTGGCAGAAGTGAATGCCAAGCTGGCAATTACCGAATACGGTGAGCGCATGGCCTTGAGCCTGTACTTGCCGAAGGAATTTTCCTTTGACCCCGGCGATAGCCATTCCATGTCCATGCGCCTTGAATGTTTCAACTCCGTGGATGGCAGTACCCGGTTCCGGGCGCTCATGGGCTGGTACCGTCTTGTTTGCAGCAACGGCATGGTTGTCGGCGTCACCGATTCCGATGTCCGAAGGCGGCATGTGGGCGATCTTGGGCTTGACGATGTGGAAAGGGTGCTGAGCTGTGGAGTCCAGGAAGCAATACAGGAACGGAAGACTTTTGAGCAGTGGCGCAAGAAAGAGATCAGCCAGAAAACTTTTGTCCCCTGGATCAATGAGGATCTGAAAAGCAAATGGGGCTTCAAGGCGGCGGCCCGGTTATATCATATCTGCCGCACCGGACATGACGCGGAGATCGTCGGCCAGTATAAGGGGTTTACGCCGGTCACGATTCCGGTCTCTTCCGTAGGAGAGGTTCCAGGCGCACCGGATGAATGCAGAAATCTCTACGATGTGAGCCAGTCCTTGGCCTGGCTTGCCAAGGAAAGAAGGGATCTGCAAGAACAACTTGCCTGGCGGGAAGGGATTCAGGACTTGCTTACACCGTTGATTCAATAACTGGCCGGCGGAACAGGGTATAATGCTTGATTCGAGTTTACTAAGTCCTTTAAGAAGTGGCGGAATATAGAGGGCAGACTCAATTTTAAGAAAAGAAGGGTGCTCTTTCCCCCTCACACCACCCGCATATCCAGCCGCTTCCCCATAGCCTGCAAGGCGGCGGCAATACCATCAATGCGGGTGGTGTGCCGTACATTGGTCAGACGGTTCACCTCTTGCGGGGTGGTGTTGAGGCGGCGGGCAAGCTCGGCGGGCCGCACACTCTGATTGATCATTTCGTTAAGCAACAGCACCTTGGCCGATAAACTGGCCGGAAGCTCGACAACATGCTGACCCTTCTTGGCCGGGGAGGGAGTGGGCACCATGCGCTTATCCTCAAAATAGAAATCAAGGGCAGAGTCCAGCGCATCCCTGGCGGCGGTCAGGGCCTCGGCCTCGGTGTCGCCCTGGGTGATGGCCTCGGGAATATCAACAAAGGTCACAGTAAAACCGCCGTCTGTTTCATCCGGGGTCAGGGTGACGGGATAGAATCATGTCAGAGTACGTTTCATAAACGCCGTCATAGCAATCTGACAACCTATACTACCGTAATAGGTTTCTTCCTCACATAAACGCTCATAAGTAGCCCACCGCATCCCCTTTGGTTTTATGCACCATTTAGACGTGTAACTATCGCTGCAACCAAGTTTCACCCTCAGCTTGTATGATCGCCGGTACATCCGGTGTCTTTTGCCCACCCTCTGGCATGTGTAATTCAGCTGCAAACATTTCCGACAAGCAAAGCGACTGCCGCCGCTGTAAAGAACGCCAGCCCTTTGCCCACAGAGCGGACAACGAAACCATGCCCGTTTTCCGCCATAGTTGCAATCCGTCCACTCAAGCCACACTGGAAAACTAATGTCCTGCCACTCGCCGCCATCAATGCATTGACGATATGACAGAACAATCTTCTCGGCCTCAGTGCTTCCCTGAATGCTCCACGACTGATCTCTGCCGCGCGACCATTGCCACCACCAGGTATTGCCAGCAACCAGGTTGCCAGTTTTACGCAGATCACGAATACTAAGCCTTAAACGGCCATCCGTCGCGGAATATCCACGGCTTACACCACTTCCACGTCCGCCCATATCGCCCTCTATTTTTTACGAAATAATTAAGCTGTTTTACCTTTTTTCGTCAGGTCTTCATGCCAATGGGTGTCGTTTTTTTGACCCGTGCGGATTCCCCCAAATAACAAACTGACCGCTTGGGCTTTATTCCCTCCCGCCAAGACGAGCAATCAAGCGTACGCCACCCACCAATAGACTTTCCAAGACGGAACCTTGCGCTCAGTGATGATTAAATCACTTGTAATTCGGGTTTATCATTTCCACTAACTCGCTACTCATCAACCGGTCGTGTTTCCGCAAAGCATCCGCCAAGCTCCCGCCAGTGTTGACCTGAACAGCGGTATCAGGGGATTTGCCCAAAACAGTTTCCCGCCCCTTGCAGATCGTTTCTGCCCTTACCCGGTAGTCGCTCTGGTTTTCACACTTGGTCGCCATCGCCTCAGAGACATTCTGAATGGCCGCATGGTTAAAGAACAAAATGTGCTCGGTTCTCTTGTTAACCACATCGTTAACTGCGCTCACAAAGTGTTCGTCGTTCTCCGCTAACCCTTGCTTGTATTGTATTCCAGCGTTCACGACGGCAAGACCATCCTTCTCAATCTTAGCCGTATGCTTGGCGATAAAGCCAACACTGACATCATGCTTTTTCGCAAGGTCTCGAATGGAGTATGCGCCTGTTCGCCATTGGCCGACAATCACGGGGATAAGTTTTTTATAATTTTTCTGATTCATTCTGTTTCCTTCTTATTATTTTCCGGGACTGGTGCATTGGCCGCGCCAAGGCCATATCCCCTATACGCTCCTTGCATATCTCAAAATAAAGATTCATTGATTTGAGGCTATTTTCCCGGATAGTGATTTGACCGCTTGGGCTGAATACATCGGATCGCCAAGCGCATCGTACTTTTCAGGTTCCATCCCCATATGTTCCATCACTGATAGCCAGACCGAAACGAAGAGCATCGATGGTACAGTGTGAGTGATTGGTGCCGAAAGGATGGCTTCCACCTCATCCTGGTTATTGAAAGACTCAGCGATTGCGCGGATGTGCCGCTGCCCCTCATGGGGTTTAATCGCTCGACAATGGCACATCATCAAGACGCCATGACACCGTGGGCACTCTTCAGCAAAACAGCCATAGGCGTGATACTGGCCGCGTTCCGTGTCGCAGACAGGACACGAAGCCGACAGGTTTATGAATTTTGTCTCACTACCAAATAATATTCGTTCCATTAAAAAGGCCCTCCGTATTTTCCTGTATTTTTATAATCTCTGTCTAAAAAAACCTTCCTCAACCAACATGGTAAAAACGGATAGTGAGTTTGCAATTTGCTCCAGTGCGACAGTCTGACGTTCTCGAAAGTCAAAATCGGCACAGCTCCGACACTGAGGCCCTTCTTCTGAATTAACGCATATCTCCCCGCATATTTGGCAGAAATAAAGTTCATCACGTTTGAATTCTCCGGTTATCATGTTTTGCAGGCTCCTATTTTTTTGTTGTTGATCGTTGCGGCATTGGCCGTGCCGTCTGGATCACAACCCGGCCACCATCAACAAACTCAAATTCAATCACTCCCTTTTCAAGCAGATATGCCTTGAAGAAAGGCTTATCCCAAATACCAGACCAGCAAATACCCTCGGCCTTGTTGCGCCGGTAAAGCTCCTTGGCCGTCCATCCAGCCGCTTTCAACTCCTGCCGATGCTCGCGCAGCCATTGCAGGGCAACGGGCGAGATTCGCCGCTTGTCTCTGGCTCTGGTTGTCTGTCTTTGGTACATGGCCGGAGTGATCCAGTCGGGATCATCACCGCGCAACTTCTGGCGGTCAGTGTTTGAAACAAGTTCCGGCGTGTTTTGCCGGAGCGTGTAGCAATGGCAGCCATGCACCACATCAACCACATTGAAATCAATTTCCTTGGCGGATTCGCCTATGGTTTCAAAGTATCGGCACATGCCCGGCCATGCAGTGCCTTGCCCGTCGTAGTGGCCGCATGAGAAGCAGCCCCCATTTTTGGGAACAGGTGAATCTCTGTTTTCTTTCTCAGTCTCGGATGCCGGGGACATTCGTGCTTGTATCAAAGCCGGTTTTGTAAAGGCTGGAGTACCATTTGATCCGGCACGGGCTTTTCTCGCTGCTTCAATGAAATTCATAAGGTTCCTCTCAAAAGACTGTTACAAAATTACAACTTATATAAATACAATATAACTATATAATATTATTATACTTACTCTGTAATAAATGCTGTAATGAGTTGTAATTTTTGTAACAGCTACTATTCAAACAACCGATCAAGGTTAAAGATCATGCCATTAACCGGCTTGTCTTTTAACCCAGGGAATCTATGCGTCTTGCTCTCAACAAATGCCGGATGTTCCTGCAAGGAATTTCCCAACCTTTCAGGGTAATCAAGCATGAAACCTGCCTCTCTGATGGCCTTCTCGGCCATAGCACGATTGATAAAGAGTTGTTTTCCTTTTATCTCCCAAAAGCTGTTCTTGGTCGTATTATCTAAACCATCAAGCCCCGCAATCTCATCAGGGAGATTCTGAAGTATGTTGAAAAAATGGTCTGCAACTGTTTCCAGTCGCTTCTGTGCTGATACCATCTTGGCCTTTCCGATACTGGCAACAAAAGGCAACAAGTCATGCTCTATCTTAAAATGCTGGCAAAGCAATCGGTGAAAAGCCAGAATCAAGGCGTGATTCTCATTGATCCGGTTGTCAGATATATCTGTCTTCAGATCATCTTTTGATTTCTCAAAAAGCTCTTTCCAGTTAGCACCAAAGAAAGACCGGCCAGCCATTATTGCCGGATAGAATCCCGCCAGCTCCTGTATAGGAATTGCCACCAGTGCGTCAAAGGCGGCCTTGGTTGATTCACTCAGGCCTTCAAGTGAAAATTTCAGGCTGATAACCCGCTCCTTTGCCGCCCTGCTTGTGAATGGTTCCCTGTTCTGAACAAAGGCCAGGGTCGCATGAAAAGGCAGTTTATGAATTCTGTTATCGTTGGTTGTCTGCGCTCTGGTTTGCAGTGCATTCCCATAATTATACAGAGGAAGGATTGACTCAAAATCAAACTTAGCTTTATCCCTGTCGTTGCCCTCGATAAGTGCCTTCATGTGCCCCGATACTTGCGCCAGGGTTCGCAGTTCGCCTTTTTTGGTATTTGAACCACTCATGGGAAGCCCTTCTTCATCCAAACATTGCATGGCGTTCAAGATCATCATCAGCCGGGTTTTCCCCACTTGCGGGTCTCCCCACATGCTCAAAAAGGGGAAAAACTTAGTGATCTTTTTAACCTGATTGACAAACAGTGAAGCGGCCAGAAACGCCACTGCCACAGCCGCATTTTCACCCCATGCCGCCAGCAATAAAGAATAAAGCATGGGTACATCACATGCGCCGGGGTTAATCGTTTCAATCAATGCAGGCCTGAGATATTCACCATGGCCGACAGAGAAAAAACCATTCTTTCCGGGTGGCACTTTCCCACCTTTTTTATCAATGGCAAAATCTTTCAGGATATAAAAGCCGGTTTTGTGGTCATAACCAGTGAACTCTGCTTGTCGGACTACAGGGGCCTTGCTCTCAACAATCATCTTCGCAAAGGCCTTTGCCGCATCCTGCTTACCGCACCAGTGCGTTTTTCCATGACGCAAAAAAAGGCCCGTAAGACCATCTGGTGATTTAAGATCGTTGCCACTGGCCGTGATATAAACCGGCTTTCCTCGCTGGGGTATGACCTTCAAGCGATACAGGAAGACCGGCAATTCCTCGTCTGCGTCTGACCGCTGATAGTGTTCAACCGACACCGTGAAGTTGCTCGCTCGCTCAGTAAAGACAAGAGGTGGTGCACCTTCCACTGGAGCTTGTTTAACCCAACTCCAGAAGTATTGTCCCTGGAAGGCAAAAAGCCCCGGTGCAAAGCCATTATTGCCTTCAACATAAATTGAAGCATAAATCCCTGCCGTTTCTGCCAAGGCCAGCCGCGCCTGAAGACGATAGCGTTCAAGGTTTTTATTGAATTGCTCAGCAGCCTTTTCGGGACTGGCAGAACGAAGAAGAAGGTCGTTCCAGTCACCATCAACCGGCATGATTGCTGAAACCTTGACCACGGGTAACCCCTCTTCCTCCGGCACACCCTGGTAATGTTTCAGCCATTTTTTGGTAAAACTGCCGCCAGCCGTATCGCTATCAAAGGCAAAGACAAGATTCCCAAATGCTGCCAGATTAAACTTTGCAGGGTCATAGCCAGCACCAAGAACCGCTATAGCCTGAAAGCCCATGGCAATCAAAGACAAGGCATCAATGATTCCCTCAGTAACATAGGTTGGTTTTTCTGGATCGTAGATCATGCCCGGCATCTGCCAAGGGTGACCGGCTACCGCTCCGACATTATGCGTTTTTCCTTCGCCAGTAGGCTGATTAAACAGACGCCCATTATAAAGAATGTTGCCCGTGTCATCCTTGCCCACTGGAAACATAACCCCGCCGCCGCATCCTTTTCTTGTGCTGGAGTGGTATTCACACCCGCACTTGTCTATGATCTCAGCGGGAATTCCACGACTTTCAAGGAATGCCATTGCCGGTCGATGCTTGTCCTCTTTTGTGGCTGGATATTTGGTTTCAACTTGTGTGCCCAGGTTAAATAATGTGGCGGTCTTCGTTCTGGCTCCGCACTTGTTTTGCCTATTACAATTGATAGACCATGGCGATTTCTCGTAAGCATAGGCGTCTGACTTTCCGCACTCAGGACAAATGAGATTGTTTATAAAGCCCCCGTGGACAGTAGTCTTGTTCGTAGCGAATTCACTTTTCAGGAGGTGTTCTCTCAGGTCATCAATAAACATAAGATCGACCTCCTGTTTGCACTTTTGTAATTGGTTTGTAATGGGCAGAAATTACAAAATAATTACAAATAAGATCGTTACATATCGGTACGTTAAGCTCGTTTTTCTTGGTTTGTAATTTTGTAATGGCAATTTCGTAAGCAGTGGTTACAAGACTTTCCAGATCAATCATGCTTCACCTCCCATAAAAAACCGATAGAAGGAGCCGCATCCAGTGCGGGCGGAATCATCGGCAAATACAGCCTGGTGATGGTCAAGGATTGGCAGCCATACCTTTCTTGGAAAAATGTCGTTATTGTGGTAATCTGATCCTGAAGTCTTAAAGCCACTTTATCCAGGTGATCGGCCTGAACGGATAAGGTGGCTTTGTCATTGGCGGTCATCATCAAACACCCGCCTGTGCTTCTGTGGTGCTGCCGAAAACCCGCGCCTCAACGAATGCAACCAAGTCTTCTCTCCGATATCTCACCGCCCGATTCAACTTGATGAATTTCGGGCCTTTGCCATTCCACCTCCATTGTTCTAAAGTTGCAGGCTTTACCTGTAAAAATTCCGCCGCTTCTTCTGTCTTCAAATTTTCACCCATGATTCTTCTCCTTTTGTGTTGGATAGAAACAGGAAAACCCCGTTCCTTATGGTGCAAAGGATACGGGGCTCTATGGGAGTATTCATTGCAACTAACTCAAAAGATTATTGCAATGTGTTGAAAATCTCTAACGCCAGAACTCTCCAGAAAGTATTTTTTTTCTATTCTCCCTCATGGTTTGTTGAAACT
The DNA here is from genome assembly GCA_043826415.1 of Pseudomonadota bacterium. GTDB lineage: Bacteria > Desulfobacterota > Desulfobulbia > Desulfobulbales > Desulfocapsaceae > UBA2270. The sequence goes on along the minus strand of JBDRQE010000020.1, from coordinate 165,035 downwards.
GTTCCTCATTAAAATACACCATCTCGGAAGATATTTGCTCTAAAGCACGAAGTTCTTCCGGACGCGCTACTGTACGCACTAAATCCTCAAATCCCTCAACCCACTTTCCTTTTGAAGTTTTCGAAGTATATTTATTAAATGTACCGTCAGAGATATTGTACAATTGACATAGTTTTACCTTTATATCCACATGTTGGGGAAAAACTTTACTCCGGAATATCGCCAATTTCCAGGATGATACATCCTGCGCAAAAATAGGCACACTGAATGGTTCCTCGCAATTAACAACGAATCGTGCAAGTTCCTGATTCTCTTTTCTGCAAAGAAAATCGTAATCACTCCATACTGCAAACCAAAGCATCGGCGAGGGATCATCATCGCAGTTGTAACATAGCCCTCTTTTAGGGCCTCCCTTTACCGGCTTCCTGTTAGGGTCACAAAATGAGCTAAGCTGGAGGGTCAACTCTGGTGAAAGTGGTTGACCTATTCTCGCCAGAGCCCGCATAGCCATGAAGATATGTTTCTGATCTCCATTTTCAATTGCTTTTTTCAAGTCGTTTTCGAACAAGAATGGTTCCAATTCCGTCATAATGCCGCCATAACCCCCTTACGGTTATCCTTGACAAAAAAAATCAAACTGGCAGGCCGTCAAGGTAACGGCTTTTCGGGGATCAACCTATCCAGCTTGAAAAGTTTTGCTATGCCTTTACCTCTGGCAACAACACGGACGGACACCTTGAAGCAATCGCCAGCAATGCCCGTGCAGGCCCTTGTGGTTTCCGCCGCCCCTGTTCCCATTCCTGGAGTGTTCGCACACTGACACCCAGAACGCCAGCGAAGGCGGATTGACTCAAGCCGGTTTTCTCTCTGATCGTCTTAGCATCATCCGGCAATTCCACCGCATGACGGACACCGCCGCCGCCCTTGATTGCCTCTATGCCATCAAGTAATTCCTGCCCGATATTTCTCTTCATGGCTCCATAGCCTCCTTGATCTTGCACAAGATGTGCGCCGGAATATTTTCCGCTTCGTTCTTTGCGTAGATGGTCAACAACCAGATTTCGCCCTTAGCGGTCTGCCGGTAATAGATGATCCGGTTTCCGCCTCGTTTACCTTTGCCGCCGCCGCTCCATCGTATTTTTCTCAGGCCGCCGCTCCCTGGAATAACCTCGCCGGTATCAGGGTTCAATATCAATGTCCATTGCAGGGCCGCAAGTTCATCTTCAGTCAGGTAGTCGTAAACCACCTTAGAGAATATCGGGGCCTCAATAAATATCACTGCTTCTTTACTATACGTCATTGACGGCCTCCTGTCTATGGCCTACCATTCATTTGTGCCTGCACCTGCAATACTTGCCCATACTGTCTCTTGATTCGGTCTTGAATGGCATCTGCTATCCGCTGCACTGGTTCCCGCAGTCGGTCAACACTCATGATGATATATCCGCCGGTCACATCGTTCGCAGCCCGCTTATGGTTTACCAGTGCCTTCAATGCGTAGGCCGATAGCTCCAGACTTTCCGCTGTGGTCTCAAAGGTTCTTCTCAGATCGTGACAAGTGAATTTAATCCCTGTGGCCGCTGTAACCGCATCAACGCCCCTTCGTGGTTCGGTTAGGTGTCCGGTCTTGCCTTCTCCTGGAAAGACATACTTTGAAGCAAACCTGGACTCTGCCAGGGCAACACGGCCATGCGCTCTTTGTTGCTGTTTCAATGTCATCTTACCAGCAAGGGCCGCCTTTGCCTCGGTCAACTCTGTTTGCAATCTTTCCTTCCGCCGCCACAAGAGGTCTCTCAGGTAGTCACTCATCGGAATAGTATGCGTCTGCCCGTTCTTGGTGTCGTTGCTCACGAAAGTCAAGGTGTCTTCTGGAAAGTCCACCATTGCCCAGGTGAGCTTCTCGGTTTCAGATCGTCGTGATCCGGTGAAGAGCAGGAAGAGCAGATAGTCGCGCAAGTCATAGTTCTTCAAACTCATGATGGCCTTATGCCACGCCGGTAGGTCGCTATTCTTAACAAGGCTTTCCCTGCGGGGAATGTCAAACCATGCCTTTCTCTTCTTGCTGGAAAGTACATTCACTGGGTTCCTGTACAGGGTGCCGCCTTCGTCATCCTCAAAGGCATGATTCAGGACAGCCCGCAAGGTACGCATGCAGTTATTGGCCGCCGCTTCCCTTCGTACTGGTGGAGCCGCCTCCTTGCTTCCGGTGGGGGTGGTCTTCTTGGTCAGCTTTTTCCGTTGCCTTTCGCCACTGGCAATCTCAAGGTGCCTGGTTTTCACCATGTCACGGGTGATCTCTTCCGCCGGTCGCTCTAACCAGTCGGCCAGATATAACCGGAAGAGGTCGCTATAACTTGTAATGGTGCGGGCCTTCAACCTGCCCTTCTGGAGATAATTATCAAGACATGCCTGTAGGGTAATACCACATTGTTCTTCTTCCTGCCGGGCCGCTTCAGCCTGCTCTATCCTTTCCCGCTTTATCTGGTTCGGATCAATCCCCCTCCCCATATCAGCAAGAAGACCCTCAGCCCTTTTTCGTGCCTGTTCTGCCGTGATCTTATCAGCCGTATCAATCTTGGTTCGTACCTGCTTCCCATTAACGCGCCGCAAAGTAAAATAGGTCTTGCTGGCAGATGAGACACGAACACCATAACCTTTCAGCTTGTCGTCGAGGTAATCAACCCTGCCACTTTCGGGAACAGGCAACTTTTCGACACTCATTTTAGTGATGTGGATAACCGGCATTTCTCCCCTCCCTTCAGGTGGTTTGTGACCCACTTGTGACCCACTTGAACGCCTGCGACTGAACATATTCGTAAAAAGTCCGTAGCTCGGTCAATCATTTTGGTGGGTCACAAGTGGGTCACACATGGGTAACACTACAGGTAGTGTTCTACAAAACAGCATAGAGGAAGAATAAGGGATAAATTGAAGAAAGTCAAGCGATTAAAGAAGATGGTAGAACAAGGGGAATAGTGCAAATAGTGCCACACAGCAAACTACGAATCCGTAGGTCGGGAGTTCGAATCTCTCCTGGTGCACCAACAAAATCAAGGGGGTTAAGCAAGTTTTGCTTAACCCCCTTTTTTTATTCGAGGCGCGTATAGGAGCGTTTTGGCGCATCGAGTTTTTTCAAAAATAGCATTATCATCATTGCTGTCATCCCGTTTATATCTCCTGCCCGTGTCACTTCCTCCAGGGGACTGACTCATTGCTGTTCCGTCGATCTCACCGGCAGTTCCACCACAAAGCGCGCTCCTTGCCCCTGCTCCCGGTTCTCAGCCCAGATGCGGCCCTTATGCTCCTCGATAATCCCCCGGCTGACGGAAAGTCCCAGGCCGGTGCCCGTCTCTGCATCCTTGGTGGTAAAAAATGGTTGCCAGATCGTCTCCAACTGCTGCAGATCAATCCCCGGCCCGTTGTCCTCCACTGTGCAGCGGATAACGCCGTTGGCCCGGATCAGGGTAATGGCCAGCGTTCCTTCTTCCTTTGTGCTCATGGAATCGGCTGCGTTTTTAAAGAGATTGACGAAAACCTGCTCCAGTTGCTGGCCATTGGCCATGACCGGTGGAAGATCCGCATCCACCTCCTTGTGGACAGTCACATGGTATTTCAGGACATTGTGACAAAGGGTAAGGGCGTTGTTGATACAATTATCCAGAAAGACAGGGGATTTTTCTATCTGGCCCCGGCAGGAAAATTTGCGCATGGATTCCATGATGACACGGATACGATTGGCACCCTCGGCTATGTTGACAGGGGCCTCCGTATCCTGCTCCAAAAAATGTTGCCAGGCATTCCGTAACGCAGTTTCAGAGACCTCCGGAGAAGTCATCCGGCTCACCAGTTTCTGCATATCAGTAAGCAATACCTGGGCATAGCAGATGATGTAGGAAAGCGGGCTATTGATCTCGTGAGCAATACCTGCGGCCAGGGTGCCGAGGGTGGAAAGCCGTTCGGCGTGAACCAGTTGCCGGGCACGTTCCTCGGCCAGTTCCTCCATGCGGTCACGGTGCGCCTTGAGGTCCAGGTGGGTCTTGACCCGTGCCTGCAGTACGGCAGGAACAAAGGGTTTCACCAGATAATCAGCCGCCCCCAGCTCCAGCCCCTTGATCTCAACGGCTGAGTCCCCCAGAGCTGTCACAAAGAGTACAGGGATGGCACGAGTGGCGCTGTCGGCCTTAATCCGGCGGCAGACCTCAAAACCATCCATCCCCGGCATCATCACATCCAGCAGCACCAGATCAATCCGCTCGCTGTGCAATTTGGCCAGGGCCGTCTCCCCATCCTGCGCCGACAGGATCCGGTAGCCTCGAGGCACCAGCAGTGCCTCGAGGAGAGTCAGGTTGTGCGCTTCGTCATCCACACAGAGAATTACCGGTTGCTGATGCATATACTCACCCCTTCAAATGATTGGCCTACCGGCCTGAGCCAGAGTATCCTGACGCCGCTCTTCCCTCAGCCCCTGAACTTACTTGCGAGGGTGGGGATTATTCCTTTTTGCCCAAATGTCTGCTGATTATCCCCGGCAACTGCCGGATATTCACCGGTTTGGCGAGATAATCATCAAACCCCGCCTGTAACAGACTTTCCTTGTCACCACTCATGGCATAGGATGTGCAGGCAACAACCTTCATCTCCCGCAGTTCCGGATCGCCGCGCACTATCTTGATGGCGGCATAGCCATCCATCACCGGCATCTGGACGTCCATGAAGACCAGATCCGGCCGCTGTTCCCGGGCCTGACGGATACCCTCCTCGCCATTATGGGCCGTAATCACCGCGTAGCCTTGGTATTTCAGGACATCCCGCATGAGAATCATGTTCTGCTCATAATCTTCGACAATCAATATCTTTTGAACCATTTTATCCCCCCTTCCATTGTCGACCAACCCGACACCTTCCCCACCATGAGAAGCAATTCCTCCCTGACCCCCCTGATCAATTTCCGTTTACCCCTGAACCACTGGTGGATGTATGGATGGCCTGGCCGGGATGGTGAAGCTGAAGCTGCTGCCCTTGCCCACCTCGCTTTCCACCCAGACCCTGCCGCCGTGCAGCTCAATCAGCCTTTTGCTCAGGGCCAGACCGAGACCGGTGCCTTCAAAGTTTTTAGTAAAGGGGTTTTCAAGCTGGGCAAAGGCATGAAAGAGCCTGTCGATATCCTTCCGGATGATACCGATTCCCGTATCCGTCACCGTTATTTCGAAGGACGAGGGAGGAGTGACGAGGGACGAATCTTTCCCCATCCCCTCACGTCCCTCGTCGTCCCTCGTCAAACGCGCGCGAACGCTCACCGCTCCGCCATCCGGGGTAAACTTAACCGCATTACTCAAGAGGTTGAAGAGGATCTGCTTGAGCTTTCTTGCGTCCGCCTCAATCAAAGTGTCGGCATCAGGCTCTATATCAATACTCAACGCCAGTCCGTGTTTCAGAGCCTTTTCCTTGAACATGGACAAGGCGCCATTAAGCGCTTCGTTCAGTGGAAACATTGACAACTCAAGCTCCATCTTACCTGCTTCAACCTTAGACAGATCGAGGATGTCATTGATCAGGGACAACAGGTGCCTGCCGCTGGTGAGGATATAGTTGATATATTCCTGTTGTTTCCCGTTGAGATCGCCGGCCATCTGTTCCTGTAAGACGTCCGAAAAACCAATGATGGAGTTGAGAGGGGTCCGTAGTTCATGGCTCATGTTGGCAAGAAAATCAGATTTGGCCTTGTTGGCAGTGTCAGCAGTAATCCTGGCGATTTCGGCATCCCTCAACCTTTTTTTCTCAGAAATATTACCGAAGAGAACAACCATACCGGCAAATTGATCATTGACTGTTACCGGAGTTACCACATATTCCACCGGAAAACTGCTGCCGTCTTTCTTCCAGAAAACATCATCAATCCCCCTGTACTCCTTGACTTCTCTGCCGGCAAAACGAATGGGGCACTCTTCTGTAGGATAGGGAGCTCCTCCCGGTTTTGAATGATGCCATACTGTATGACCATCCAGCCCAATCAGTTCATCGGCTGCATAACCGAGCATCTTCTCGGCGGCCGGATTGACAAAGGTGATCCTCCCCTCATGGTCCTGGCCGATAATCCCTTCGCCTGCCGCCTGCAGGATCAATGCATACTGGTTTTTGACCCTTTCAAGAACCTGTTCCACCTGGCTGCGTTCCGCAAGCTCCTTTTGGAGCAGCTTATTGGCCTCAACAAGCTGCTCCGTCCTTTGACTCACCTCTTCTTCGAGCTGTTCATTCAGGGCCTTGAGTTGATTCTGAGTCTCGATCAACTCAAGGTTCTGGTGATAGGCGTTTTCATAAGTGGAAAGCAGGAGGTCGAGGATCTGGAGGCGCTCGGAGGTGATGAAGAAGTTCTCCCCGGAGAAGAAGACATTGATCCCCATCTCGGCCTTGTTGTTCTTGCGCATCTCAAAATTCGACAACAGATAGCGAATGCGGTTGAGGAGCACCTTCTCTTCATAGGGCTTGGCAATGAAGTTATCGGCCCCGCACTCCAGGCCCCTGATAACGTCTTTCGGATCAGAAAGCGAGGTCAGGAGGATAACAGGGACATGCTTGAACCGCTCGTCAGCCCGCAGCTGTTTGCAGAACTCATAGCCGTCCATCTCCGGCATCACAATGTCACTGATAACAATGGTTGGCCTGCTTCCATCCTCCAGTAGGCGTAATGCCTCTCTGCCGTTGGCTGCGGTTGAGACATGAAAACCCGCCTTTTCAAGGACATACTGCAACTGCAGAAGCTGGGTCGGGCTGTCCTCAATTATCAGGATCTCTATCTCTCTGTTCTCCTCATTCATAAAAACCTCCCGGTTGAGTAGGCCGGGTTTTCAACCCGACAACAGGGCGTACATAGTAAGGCCAGCGCCGGGTTATGGAGAAAGGACAATCTCATCCTTCACCCCGCGTCCCTCGTCTTTCGTCCCTTCGTCCCATCAGCACCAAACCCGCCAGCACTCCCGCTATCTTTTCCGGCGACAGGACATATCGTGCCGCCCCAAGTTTCACCGCCTCCCCGTTCATGCCGAAGACCACGGAGCTTTCCCGGTCCTGGGCAATGGTTACCGCGCCCATATCATACATCATCTTCAGGCCGTCGGCCCCGTCTCTGCCCATGCCCGAGAGGAGGACACCCGCAGCCTTTTCCCGAAACACCCTCGCCACTGACGTAAAGAGGTAGGCGACCGAAGGCCTCAACCCGTTGCCCGGGAGATCACTGTTCAACAGGACGCTGCCTCCGTGATCAATCCCCATGTGGACGTTATCCGGGGCCACGTAGGCCGTTGCCGGCAGACAGCGTTCACCGTTTTCCGGCACGCGCACCTTAAATCCGGTGGTGTCGGCAAGCCAGGAGGCAAAGCCGCCGGTAAAGCCCTGGGTAATGTGCTGGACAATCATTACCGGCACGGGAAGATCCTGCGGCAAGCCGGTCAGGATGGTCTGGATGACGGGCGGGCCGCCGGTTGAGGCGCCGATGGCGATCATCCGGATTTCCTGCCCTGCCGTCTCCTTTTTTATCTCGGCGGCGACCTCTCTGACCGGGGCAATCCTGGGCTTGCGGGTGACCACCTTCACGTCGGACAGCACCTTGACCGTATTGATGAGCTCGCTGGCCTGTTTATCATACAAGGGATGACCAAGTCCCACCGGTTTTGACCTGATAATGAGCGCACCCGCCTCTATGGTCCGGAAAGACATGGCAACCTCCTTCAGGTCATAGACGGAACTGACAATTATAATGGGGACAGGGGTGTGTTCCATTATCCTGCGGGTCGCCTCAAAACCGTCCATGCCCGGCATATAGATGTCCATGGTAACGATATCCGGCTTCAGACGGGCTACCATCGCCACTGCCTCCTCACCGTCTGCCGCAACTCCTATCACCTTGATTGCGGGGTCCGAAGAGAGGATATAGGTCAGCATCTGCGAAGCCACCGGCGAATCATCGACGATCAGTACTCGAATCATGCAGCCTCCTTCTTTACAAGGGACAAGGAGAAGAGACGAGGGACGAGCGTTCGCGTTGCTCACTATGACGAGAGGCGATTTTACCCCGCCCCCCTCGTCCCTCGCCCCTCGTCATTTATACCTCTCCACCATCTGCTTCAGCTTCAGCCCCAGTTCATGGAGGCCCCGGCTCGACTCCTCGGACTGCCTGGTGCTGGCCACTATCTGCTCGGTGGCCTTCTTGATGTTTTCCATGGCCGAGGATACCTGGTCGATCCCTACCACCTGTTCGTTGGTGGCCACCGAGATCTGCAGCGCTGCCTGGGCCGCCTTGATAATCTCTTCCGCTATCCTGCCTATTGATTCCCCGGAGGCCTGTGATTGTTCCAGCCCGGCCTCGACTGCCTTGGTACCCTGGTCGGTTGCCATCACCGCGCCGCTGATCGCCTTCTGGATATCACCCAAGATAGCCCTGACCTGAGCGGTCGCATCCTTGGACTGTTCCGCCAGGCGCCGCACCTCCTGCGCCACCACCGCAAAACCCTTGCCCTCTTCCCCGGCCTTAGCCGCTTCTATCGAGGCGTTGACCGCCAACAGATTCGACTGGTTGGCCAGATCATTGACCGAATCGATGATCGTGCCGATCGTCTGACTCTGCTCGCTCAGCCTGACGATGTTACCGGCGACCACATCCATCTGCCCCTTGATCCTGCCCATACCAACAATGGTCTCTTCCACCGATCTTCTGCCGACCTCGGAGGTCTGGGCCGTGCCCTGCGCCGCCTCTGAGACGGAAGCCGCCCGCTCGCTCATCTGCCGGGAGGTCTGCTTGACCTCCTCCATAGTTGTCGTTGTCTCGGCAATTGCGGTGGCGGTCTCACTGGAGCTTGTGGCAAGCTGACTGGTCAGGGCCAGTATCTGGTTGGAAGAGGCGGCCAGGACATTAACCGCGGCGCTGATTTCCCCCTGCACCTCTTCCATCTCCTGTTGTCTCTGCCGAATCTTCTCTTGTGCCGCTCTCAGGTTATCAATCATCAGGTCGATGGAGTTGGCAAGATCGCCTATCTCGTCGGTAAAGGAGTATCCGAGCTTATTGCCCAAGTCACCGTTGCCGACCTTGACGGCTATCTCGGCCATCTGCCGCAGCGGCCGGACAATCGCCGCGGTCAGAAAAATGCCTGTTCCTGCGGCCAGGGCCAGGGCAAAAGCGCCAAGCGTAAACATAAACTTGCGCGCCGCCACCTGGGCCTCATTGGCCTGCTGGTAGCGCAGGGCATTCCGCTCTTCATTGTAACCAATAAGATCGTCAATGGCCTTAATCCATTGCCTTAAGGTGGGATAGGCCTTTCTGTCCATTATATCGTGTGCCTGCTCGGTCTTGCCGGCCAAGGCCAGTTCAATGACCTGGTCCTGAAGCTGTTGTCCCGCGTCTCCCAAGGCCTCCATCTTGGTGAACAGATCAAGCCCCTTGCTGTCCTCCTCGGGGATCAGTTCTTTTAATCCGGCGCTGGTCCTTTGGTAGGATTGCCTGACTACGTCAAGATCGTCTTTGATCTTTTGCAGGCTCTCATCGGCCTGGTTTCTGTATTTTTCCAGGACGATCGCCCTGACAGACAGGGCCGAATCCCGCGCGTCAGCAGCCATATCATAGGCCTGATTCTCTCGGACATTGTTGATTTCGACTATATGCCGGAGCTTATCGCGGCTGACCGTCATCTGATGCAAACTCACCCCGATCAAGACAACCATGAGTGCCAGCAGGACAGCAAACCCCAAGCCCATACGCAGGCCGATCTTCATATTTCTGAACATATCCCCTCCTGTTTTTTATGATGGACGATGGACGAAAGGACGAGGAACGATTTCATCCCGTATGCCACCTTCGTCCTTTCATCCTCTCGTCCCTCAAATCAGCCTCTGGATCACCTCAATCAGATTGCTCTGATCAAAACTGCTCTTGACGAGGTAGGCATTGGCGCCTACCTCGATTCCGCGTTTCTTGTCCTCGGGGGATTCACGGCTGGTGACAATCACGACCGGGATCGCTCCCCATCTCTTGTCCGTCCGGATCTTTGCCGTGAGCTCAAAGCCGTTCATCCTTGGCATCTCTATGTCCGAGACCACGAGATCAAAATCACCTTCGCCCAGCTTGATGAATCCGTCAATGCCGTCCACGGCGGAGGTTACCAGGTAGCCGGCGGTTTCGAGGATATTGACAAAGAGCGTTCTGGCTGTAATGGAATCTTCCACCACCAGGATCGACCGGGCCCTCTTCTCCCTCTTGCTTTCTTCAGCCGCCATAGCCCTGATACTGCCTGCTGATATCCGCAGGGCGGACTTTATCAGGTCCGCAACATTCAGGATCGGGACCACCCGGCCCGTGCCGAGCACTGTCGCTCCGGCAATGTTGCGGACCCGGGTAAGCTGGTTGCCGAGGCTTTTCAGAAGGATCTCATCCTCATAGAGCATCTCGTCAATGGCAAAAGCCAGCTCTTTGTCGCCGGCGGAGAGCACCATCACACAGAGGAAGGCCTCCTCATCGGCGGAAGTCTTTGGCGGAAGTTCAAGGACCTGATCCAGCCGCACCAGCGAGACCGCCTTGCCATCCAACGGGATCGTTTCCCGGTTTTCAACCGTCTGCACCTCGTGCCACGGGATATTCCGGACCCCTTCAACATGCATGGAGGGGACCGCAAAGAGCTGGCCGCCCGTCTGCACCAGGATACCCCGGAAGGTCGCCAGGGAAAACGGCAGCAGGATGCTGATGGTCGTCCCCTGGTCAGGGGTGGTCTGGATGGATACCGTTCCTCCCAACTTTCCGATCTTTTCCCGGACGATGGCCATGCCCAGTCCTCTCCCGGAGACGGTCGTGATGAGGGCGCTGGTGGTGACACCCGACTCGAAGATCTGGGCCAGCGCCTCTTCCCGGTTCATGGCAGCGGCCTGCTCTTCCGTGATAAGCCCCTGTTTCAGTGCGCTCCCCTTTATCCGGTCAATACTGATGCCTGCCCCGTCATCAACAATGAGGATCTCAACCTTGCCGCTGTCTCTTTGGGCGACTATGATCTTCAGGCTGCCTTGTGCAGGCTTCGCCTTCTGTCTTCTGACCTCCTGCGTTTCGATGCCGTGATCAATGCTGTTTCTCACCAGATGGTTGAGCGGGTCCCTGATCTCCTGCAGAATCCTTTTGTCGATCTCGATATCGCCGCCCTCCAAGGAAAACTCTATCTCTTTTCCCTGTTCACGGGAGATGTCACGGATAAGCCGGGGAAAGGTGGCAAGCACTGAAGAAAACGGCAGCATCATCACGTGCTTCATGTCGTCAAGCAGATTGTCGACCATGGCGCCGATAAAGCGGGAGTCCTCATCGGCATTTGTCCTGAGCCCGAGAAGCCTGGTTTCCATATTGCGGCTGAAGTGCTGATTCCATTCAATGAATTCGTCTATTGTTGCTGAGGCCGAAAACCTCGACATTGAAAAGGCCAGGGGCTTTTCGGCCGTCGTCTCACTGCTTGAGCGGACTTCGGAGCTCAACTTTGCCCATTGCTTTTTCCAGGCGTCAAACAGGGTCTTCAACTCTCTGGTCAGAGTTGCCTGCCGACGCGCTGCCAGTTTTGCCGAGACAAACTCTTCCGCCTTAAGAAGAAGGGATTCCAGTTTTGCTGCCGATATCCTGATCGTCTCGGAACCGGCATCACCCTTTTCAGCGCCAAGGGTAGGCGGCGGTTCTGGTTGTGTCGGCCCAACGTTTTCATGCGCCGCCCCGGACAAACCGGAGTCCTGCCCTTCATCCCCTGTTGCCGGAGAAAAGGGGGGGGGGGCAAGCGGCCCGGTCCCCTGCAGGAGGGCCACGGAAGAAGGCAGTTTCCCTTTGGCCGCATCCGCAAGTTTCTCTTTTATGGCCTGAACCCCGGCCCGGTCCGCTGCTGTCAAGGCCGTATCCGCAAGCGAGAGCAGCCTGCCGACAATATCTGCGGCATCGTTCAGCAGATCAAAAAGGGGCGGGGACAAGACCATTTCCTCGCGCTTGAGCGCAGCGAACAGGCCCTCCATGGCCTGACAGACCAGTTCAATATCGACGAGATTGACCGATCGCGCCGCACCCTTCAGGCTGTGCGCCTCTCTGAAGATAACCTCGACTATCTCCTTCTGCCTCTCCGGCAGCGGTTGCTTTTCGAGTTCCAGCAGTCCCCCGGATATGGCAGCAATATGTTCTTCCGCCTCTATCCTGAACGTGGCAAGCAGCTTTTTGATAAATGCTTCATCCGTTGTCATTGGAACACCCTTTTAAAGAAACGAGGGACGAGATACGAAAGACGAGGGACGCGCTCTCGTCCTTCGTCTCCTCGTCCCTCACCCCCCCACCTCCTCATGGACAATCAGCTTCTTGTCCGCCAGGATCCTGCCGGCATCAAGCACGGTCAGCCTGTCAGAGGTCACCCCTTTCAGGTATTCGGCCCTGATGCCGGTCAGGGTCGGCAGGGACTCCTGAACGTCCAGCATCGACACCCTGCGCATACCGAGAATATCGTCCGCCAGGATACCGAACTCCAGGGCTCCCGAGTTGAGGATGATGACCCTGTTCAGGTCGGTTCCCCCCTGGCGGGGGAGCTCGAAAAACCGGCCGATATCAACAACGGACAAGACCTGCCCCCTGATATTGATGAGACCCAGCACAAAGGCTGGGGTACAGGGGACGGGTGTAAACTCCTTCAGGGGATAGACCTCGCGGATATACGGCGATTCAATGCCGTATCGTTCACCGGACAGCATGAATTCAACGACCTCGATCGTCTCTTCCCCAGCATCTTCCGTCGTGGCCTCGATTGCCAGCATCTTGGCCCGTTCCCTGAGTAGCTGCTGTTTTTTAGAACCTTCCATGTTTTTCCTTTATGTCAGTCATGACCCACAACCAAGGAATGAGGGACGAGGGACGCAAAAGCAAAAAAAACTCTCGTCCTATCGGCCCGCATCTATCGTCTCTCGTCTATCGTCTCTCGTCCATCGTCGTTCCGTCTTTCGCCATTGCATCGACTCGACAAGCTCCATCAGTCTGCCCGCGGTCATGCCTTCAGACTCCGGCAGGATGTCATCGTGGCTGTGTTTTCCGAGCAGCAGCAGCGCAGTCTTGAAATCCCGCTCGGCCTCAACCCTGTTGCCGGAGCCGAGGGCCAGATTTCCCATGGCAAAGTATGCAAGGACAAAATCAGTATCGATATAGATCGCCTTCTTGAGGGCAGTCATTGCCTCCGGTCTCCGCCCCATTTCTATCAAAATCGAGGCGTGCAGATAATGGCGACCCGGATTCATGGTATCCACCGAGATTGCCTCTTCAATACAACGAAGGGCATCATCAAGCCGGCCCTGATTGGCACAGACCCGGCCCAGAAGCGATAAGGCCTCTGCATGGCCGGGACTGGATTCGATCAATCTTTCCAGCAGCTTTTCCGCCCTGTGGTATTCCCCCTGGGCAAAGAAGGTGTCTGCCTGCTCATACAGGGACTCCTCCGTCACTCCGTTACGAAGTTTCCCCTCATCCTTGTCCCCTCCCACCGATAAGGGGGTAACGTCGTGGGAAGGGGGTTGATTAACCCCCGCCCTTAACAAGAAGGGGAGGGAAATTGTTTGCGGGCTACCCCTCTGCACCCGGTCGGTTTGCCGCATGACAGATGGTTTGATAAAAAACATGGCGCCAGCCTGACTCCCCTTCTCAAACCCCGGAAAGTAGACATCATTGATCTCTGTCTGGCTGACGATAAGCCCTCCGCCCACGGTCAGGCAGCGGTGGAATCTCCGCGCCACGCTTTTTATGGTCTCCGGGGCAAAGTACATGAGGACATTGCGGCAGAAGATCAGATCCATGGCGTTGGTATTGTTTAGCAGCGAAGGATAGTCGTCCTGCATCAGGTTATGATAGGAAAACGTGACCATTTTCTTTATCTCGGGCAGGATCTCGAAACAATCCCCTTGCTTTATAAAAAATCTGCTGATGATCTGCTCGGGCACCTCCCGGAAAGACCATGGTGTATAGACACCTTTCACGGCCTTTTCCAGAAAGAGAGGATTGATATCTGTGGCCAGAATGGTGATGTTCCACTCCTTCAGGTCCGGCACCAGCATCTGCAGCATCATGGCAATTGTATACGGCTCTTCGCCGCCGGCACAGCCGGCGCTCCATATCCTTAAGGATTGATCCACACCCCGGCGTTTTTGGATCATCTCGGCCATGGCAAGATATTTAACGGCCTCAAGGGTCTTGTTTTCCCTGAAAAAATAGGTCTCGCCCACGGTCAGGCAGGCGGCGAGTATTTCGATCTGCCTCTTGGACAGGCTGGCAGCCATTAACTCCCGGGTAAAGGTCTCTTCTTGATCGCCGCCGAATTGCTCGCAGGCCGCACACAACCCTTTTTCAAGATCGGGCCACTTCTCCCGGGGAAAGCTCAGCCCCATATGCGATTCAACAAAGCCGCTGAACTGGGCGAGCAGATTGTCCGTTATCATTTTGCCCATACTCCACACTCATCCTGTGTGCACTGAGATCAGGTCTCCATCCGGTTTTCGTCATTCTCTTGTGTCCGCAAGAGAATATCCTCCGCTTCTTTTTTAAGGACGGTTTCAAGCCGGCGTTTTTCTTCACTGGAAAGCGCCTTGTCGATGTCATGCACAAAGACGATATCGTCATCTACCTTGATCGCCCCCTCGGTGTATTGCATCTCCGGCAGGATGCCTCCGGCGGGGGTGATTTCCTCCTCACTTCGTTGAATAACCCCCTGTACCGCGTCAACAACAAACGCCACCGCCCCTTTTATCCCTTTGACTATGATAATATTGTCGTCCAGATCGATGGCGCGTTCAGGCAGCCTGAATTTTCTCCGGATGTTGAGTACCGGGATGACCTGCCCCTGGACATTGATCACCCCGGCAACTATATCCGTCTCCTCGGGCAGGGGAGTGACCGCGACGGCCGGAATAACCCGTTCCACCGCCTGCAGAGGGATTGCATACCGTTTTTCGTCAAGAACAAAAACAAGGAATTTCCGGATGTTCAGCATGGAGCCTTCTCCCATATCTCTTTCTTGCATGGCCATCATGGTTCACCAGCCATCATCTTCACGGTCTTGGGGAATTTCTTCGTATCCAGCGGTTTTGCGATATAGCCGTCAAATCCCGCTGCCAATACCTGCTTTCTGTCGCCGGCCATGGCATAGGAGGTGACGGCAACAACCTTCATGCCTTGTATTCGCGGGTCATCCCTGATCTGCCGCAGGGTCTCGAAACCGTTCATCCCCGGCATCTGGAGGTCAAGCAATATCAGATCAGGCCTCTGCTCCCTGGTCATCGCTATCCCGCTCTCACCATTATCCGCCGTGATAACCGTAAAATTGTGATAGGTCAGGATGT
Organism: Pseudomonadota bacterium; assembly: GCA_043826415.1. Classification (GTDB taxonomy): domain Bacteria; phylum Desulfobacterota; class Desulfobulbia; order Desulfobulbales; family Desulfocapsaceae; genus UBA2270. The sequence goes on along the minus strand of JBDRQE010000020.1, from coordinate 149,672 downwards.
CGGCTATCAGCTGGCGGTTCATCGGATTGTCCTCAATGACAAGTATCTTTTTGCTCATAATTTCGACCCTCCGGGGTCAGCTAACCCCGGCAAACGGGAAGTCCGCCGGGCCAAATACCTTTCGCGGAATATTTTCTTGAAAAAAAAACAAGAAATTATTCCGTAAGGCACTTAAGAGAATCTTGTTTTTCGCTTTGCCGCACCGGGATGATAAAACTGAACGTGGTCCCTTTGCCCGGTTCACTTTTGATCCAGATTCTGCCATGAAGCAACTCAATCAGTTTTTTCGTCAAGGCCAGACCGACACCGATACCGTCGTACTCTTTGGTGTAGGGAGAATCGACCTGATGAAACACGGAAAAGAGACTTGGCATCGTCTCAGCTCTTATCCCGATGCCCGTGTCGATGACGGAGATTTCAACAACATCCCCCCTCTCCCCCGGCAGTCCGGTCTGCCCATCACCACAGGACTCACCTGCTCTGTAAAAGCGGGCAAGCACGGTAATAAAACCGCCATCGTCAGTAAATTTCATCCCATTGTCCACGAGATTGCGGATGATCTCCCAGAGCTTTGCCGCATCCGCCTCAATCTCCCTATCGGCAGCGGGCTCTATTTCAAGCCGCAGGGTCAAATTCCTGTCCAAGGCCTTTTGACGGACACGCATCATGGCTCGCTGCAGAAGGTCCTTGAGCGTAAAGGTGCTCACAACCAGCTGCATCAAGCTTGACTCCGCATCTATCAAGGCGAAGATATCGGAAATAAGACCATGCAGATGCTTGCCGCATTGATGGATATTGCTCACATACTGTTTCTGATGTTCATTCAAGGTTCCGTACAACTCGTCCAAAAGCAGCTCTGAAAAGCCAATGATGCCATTAAGCGGTGTTGTCATCTCGTGGCTCATGTTGTCAAGAAACGCTGACTTTGCCCGGTTGGCAATTCTCAGCTCCATGAAATAATCCAACAGCTGCGCCTCCGCCTGCTTGCGTGCGCTGATGTCGCGGACCACCGCCTGCAACATCACCTCCCCGGAGAAATTATAGCGACTGAGCAGTACCTCCGCGGGAAAGACCGTACCGTCCATTTTCTTGTGCAGCCATTCAAAAAAATGGCTGCCGGTCGTATGCGCTGTTTCCATGTGATGCATGGCAGCTATAAACGAATCGACACCATCCTGTTGAGTTGAAGGCGACAGCTCGCTTGGATGTCTGCCGACAAACTCCTCTTTGCCGGCACAGCCGAACAGTTTGCAGGTGGCCTCATTACAATCGACAAAGCCCTGGTGGCCAAGTACCATGATCGCATCCCGGGAGCTTTCAAACAGGGTACGGTATTTCTTCTCGGACAAATGTAACTCCGTCTCCACCTTCGTGCGGGTGCTGATGTCATGATAGATACTCAGAACATAATCCACGCCATCTTTCTGCATAATGGCCATGGTTATACGCACTGTTTTCAGGGTTCCGTCCTTGGCGCGGATCATCACCGCCTCTCCATGATGGCACTCTCTCGATTGCCGAAGAAGACGCAAGTATTCAACAGGGTCCGGATAGAGAAGCAGCAGGGGGTCAATACAACTGTTGACCTCTTCCATGGTGTAGCCGGTAAGCTTTTCCATTGCCGCGTTGTAGATTCTGAATTCTCCCTTCTCATTACTCAGGGTTATCCCTTCTCCGGCAATCGAAATAAGGCCTCTGAGCAAAAAACACAAATCGTCCGGATCATTGACGGCAACTGCTGTAAGCAGTGTCTGTTCCGTCTTCTCTTCCCCCTTGCAATGACACTCACCCTTCATCCAGCGCCTCTCTGACAACAGGAGTGACAACAGGCTCGGTCGGGAGAAAAACATGGAAGGTTGAGCCGGCGCCGGGTTTACTCTCCACCTCAATAAAGCCATGCAGGGCCTTAACCATTCCGTACACAACCGCCAGCCCGAGCCCGCTCCCCTTGGCCACTTTTCTGGTCGTAAAATAGGGTTCAAAGATACGGGACATTGTTTTCCGGTCCATGCCGCAGCCTGTATCCTGGACGGACAGTTGAATAAAAGGGCCTGGGGAGACATCATCTTCCCCAATCTTTTCCCGGCTGATCTCAGCACGGGACAAGGTGACGGTCAAGATACCCGTCTCATCACCCATGGCCTGCCACCCATTGGTGCAGAGGTTCATCACAGTCTGATGGACACTCATAGGGTCCGCGAGAAGGGAACCACAGTCCGGGGCAATGTGTTCCTCAAGGACAATCGAGGCCGGCAGGGTTATCCGCAGCAGATTTAATGCCTCTTTGATAATCAAATGGGGTTTAATAGGATGCCGTTGCTGATCTGCCTTGCAATTGATGGTGCGAATCTGCTGAACAAGGCCTGCCGCCCGCGTGGTTGATTTGATGACTTGATCGATATGAGCTAGTGACATGCTGTCCGCAGGCAGGTCACGACGGGCAAGATCAGCATACCCGATGATCATCTGGAAAATGTTGTTGAAGTTATGGGCAATGCCCCCGGCCAGTGTCCCCATTGCCTCCATCTTGTGGCCCTGAAGAAGTTTTTCCTCTATTTTTTTCTGCCCGGTGATATCCCTGACCTGATGGAGGATATACTCTATCCCTCCATCCTCGGCAGTGACGACGGTCACGAAAACCTCGAAAATCTTGCCCAGATTCTGATGGTGGATGATCGCTGAATGTCCCTCTCTGTCCTGAAGTGTCGTCACCAGAGGACAACCAGGGCAGGGGGTTGCGGCACCGGTGAAAAGTTCATAACATTTTCTGCCGTCAAGCTCTCCGTGCCTTGTCTGAAAAAACGTATGCGCCGCTTTATTGGCGCGAACAATATGCATCCCCTGATCCTGAATGGTGATCATGTCATGCATGGCATCAAACGCTTTTTCCCATTGCCTCCTGTGGTGCAATGCCTCATTCTCCAGCTCGATCTTCTTCCATACCTGAAGTTCCTGGATCTGTTGACCTGCACCCTCGCGACACGGAACCTTCCGGGATGCGCTGGTCATTTCCAGGAATTTTTTTTCGGCCCGTTTCCGAAGCTCCTGGCGTATTTCACTGGCTCTCCCTTCCATGAACAGATGTTCTCCATTTTGAATTCAGTGAGCAAAAAACAAGAAATCTCAAAAAATATTGAGTAGTTCCCTCTCCCTGAATGTGAAGGAAAAAAGTTAGATTTTAAACTTCCGCTGCCCCTCACTCCGCTCATTCCGGCCTGCGGCCATCTTCTCCCTCAGGGAGAAAGATGGTCAATTCGTTTCTGCACACTCTTCGCAAAGACCTCCGCGAACATCTCATGGGTCTCCCTGAAGGCCCAGAGCACCTGGGGATCAAAGTGATGGGGAAGGGTGCGGCCATCCCCATCCGTGATAATCCGGAAGGTGGTGTCGTGGTCAAAGGCCGGCTTGTAGCACCGTTTATTGCGCAGGGCATCATACTGGTCGGCCAGGTTGAGGATGCGGGCCTCATAGGGGATCTGTTCACCCCGCAGGCCGCGTGGATAGCCGCTTCCGTCGAAGCGTTCATGATGACAGTGGGCGATATGCCTGGCCATGGTCAGCCGGACATGTTCACCGATGATCTCCGCCCCGGCCACGGTATGCTCCTGCATGATCTTGAACTCTTCCGGTTCCAGCCGTCCCGGCTTCTTAAGGAGAGCCGGCGGGACATGGATCTTGCCGACATCATGCATGACCCCATGCAGACGAATCAGGGAGACAAACTGTTCAGACAACCCCAACCGCTTAGCCAGCAGTCCGCTGTACTCACCAACCCGCAGGATATGATCGCCGGTATCTTCATCGTTATACTCGGCGGCCCTGGCCAGGGCAGAGATCGTGTAGGCAAAGGCATCTTCGGTATCTCTGACCTGTTTTGCCTGCGAGGTAAGGAAGATGCTTTGGGTTGCCACACTGTTCAGGACCTCGGCGTCATAGTGGCAAGTATCCCGGCCATAATTGACGGAGCAGAGGGTAAGGGTCTTACTCTGATGACAGACCAGGTTGATGAGATCCAGTCCCTGTTCGGCCAGGCCGGCAGCCAGCAGCGCCCCTTTGCCGGTGGTCAGTTCGGTCTGGTTCAACCAGGCTATCTGCAGATCACCGATCAGCGCCTTCAAGGCCTGGCAGACCTGACCCGGAACCGGGCGACTCAACAGTAGAACGTTCGTACTCTCATGACAGGAAAACAGCCAGTCATGGCTTTCTCCTTCCAGCCGGAGCAATACCGCCTGCGGGTTATCAACGGCATGGGGAGCGGCCGAGAGCAGGTGTTTAATAACAGAGGTAATCCCGACCATGACATCATAATGGAACGGGTCAAAATTGGCGGTAAGCTGCTGGCCATGACAGATCAGGTTGTTGATGTGCCGATAGGAGGTAGCGAGCTGGTCATTCAGGTTCTTGACCTTCAGCAGCATGGCCACACGGGCCAGTACCTCCACACGGTCAAAGGGTTTGGCGAGGAAATCCTCGGCCCCGGCCTCGATCCCCTGGATCCGGTTCTCCCTGGCGGCGTAGGCGGTAATCATCACCACCGGGATATTGCGGAGGACCTCATCCTCCTTGATCCGACGGCAGACCTCAAAACCGTCCATCCCCGGCATCATCACGTCCAGCAGCACCAGATCAACCCGCTCGCTGTGCAATCTGGCCAGGGCCGTTTCGCCATCACAGGCCAGGACAGTCTGGTAGCCTTGAGGCGTCAACACCGCCTCCAGCAGTGAGAGGTTGATGGGTTCGTCATCGACGCAAAGGATTACAGGTTGCTGATTCATTTTTGCACCTGTCATGAAATTCAGAACAATGACCTCTATCGTGAGCAGGAGAAGATATTTGGCAAGATCAGTGAAATGCCGACGTGAGTCCCTATTATTATAGTGCGGGCAATGGGTATGAAAATGCAAATTTAATTTTATGGATGGAAGGGGGATACATGGCTCCATAAAAATCAGAATTGTTTCCTTGGCCATGCCGATCATTCTGTCGGAAATGTTGCACGGGGGAAGAGATTCAGGCCATTTACGGACAACAAGACCGGCACCGTAAACGCGAAGAAGCCTTCCCTTTAAAAGAGTATTTTCAAGGGAATAGAAGGGAGAAACAGAAAAAAATAAGGGGAAAAAGAGTTGGCTATCCTCTCACTATTAAAGCAGTTGTTGAAGTGTTTTTTTAAGATTGATTCTGGTATTTTTTATCCCCAGTTTTTTTCTGATATTATCCCGATGGGTATTGACCGTGCTCGGAAAGATATCAAGAAATCGGCAGATCTCTTTGGTGGATTTTCCCGCCTTCACAAAATGTGCAACCTGCATCTCTGTGCTGCTGAGCCGGACGATACCCTGATCAGTTGCAGACGTATGACTTTTGGTAAGCTGCTGCAGATTTATTCGCATGGATTCAGCCATTATTTGCTGATCTTCTGTCAGATCACTGTTCTCTAATGCTTCGAGAACGGGCAGGATCAGCTTCACGGTATTGGTCTGAATAGTCTGCTCGAGTTCATGGAGTTCCTGATTGCTTTGCGCCAACACAACCTTCAAGGCAATATTCGTTTCCTGTAATTTAATGGCAGACCTTGATTGTTCCACCTCAAACTGTCGCCTCTCCCTTTCCTGTTTCTCTGAATCCATCGCATTTTTATGAAGCGCCATCTCTATCATACTCTTCAGGGTGGACTGGGAACAGGGTTTGGAGAGATAACCAAAGGGCTCGGTGGTCTTTGCCTGATTGAGCATATCGGAGCTGCTATGGGCGGTCAGGTAGATCAGGGGGATGCGGCGATTCTTGAGGATCTCGGTTGCCGCCTCTATCCCGTTCATGGGACCATCGAGCAGGATGTCCATCAAAATCAGGTCCGGCTGCAACTCAGCTGCCAGACGGACCGCCTCCTCCCCGCTTTTGGCCAGGGCAGGGACTTCGTAACCGGAAAGGATCAAATCTTCCTTGATATTCAAGGCCGTCAGGAATTCATCTTCCACCACCAATACTCTGGGGGCACATTTTTTGTTGGCATTGGCGCTGAGCGAAGGACAGCCCTTTGCCTGGCTGGAATCAGTATCTGTTGGCTGCCTGCTCATAGGCTCACTTCCTCATTTCGTAAGGATTTTTCAGGAAAGGTTATGCACACTCTGGCGCCATCAGTCGTGAAGGACTCTATCGTCCCATGAATTTGGGCCGTGAGCCCCCTGACGATCTGGATCCCCAGCGACGAACTGCTGCCGTCTTCAAGCTCCGATTGATACCCAACGCCATTATCTGTTACCGTCAAGACCATCAATCCCGGGCTCTGTTTACGGATCCCGACCCTGATCGTCCCCTGCCTTCCATCCGGAAAGGCATGAATAATGCTGTTGGTGATCAGCTCATGGGCAATCAGGCCGCAGGGGGTGCCGATACTCAGATCAAGAAAAACTGGTTCCGTCTCCACAACACAACGGATATGGGGACAGGGATAAGTCGTCACAATAGCGTCAACAAGCGATTTCAAGTAATCATTGAAGTTGATACTGGCCAGATTTTTTACATGACAGAGTTTTTCATGAATCAGGGACATGGTGTACACCCGGTTCATGCTCGCAGCAAACAGAAGATGGGTCTCGGAATCGACAATTCGTCTGGCCTGGAGGGAGAGCATGCTGTGGATCACCTGCAGGTTATTTTTCACCCGATGGTGGACCTCCTTCAGCAACACCTCTTTCTCCAGCAGCGAATGGGCCAGACGGGCCTGAAGAGCGATCACGTCCTCGATTACCCGTACGTTGATCTTGATCCGCTCGCGAAGTTCCTGCACCAACACATTCTTCTCCTGCAGCGCAAAGGCCTTCATCTCCTCAGCATGTTTGCGCTCGGTGATATCGCGCAGGAAGGCGACTAACTGACCGCCCGCTTTATTGCTCACGCCGACACTGATCTCAACGTCCCAGGTCGATCCGTCCTTGCGACGATGCGTTGCTTCAAACGTCGACAGTGAGCCGCCGGTAAGCATCCGTTGAATGTGATCCGCAGTCTCGGCTGCGCTCTCCTTCACATCAAGGTCAAAGGGATACATGGTAAGCAGCTCCTGCCGCGTGTATCCAGACTGACGGCAGTAGCTGTCATTGACATCGATAATCCTTCCCTGCAGATCAGTGAGCCAGAAGCCATCGGGTATGGTCGCCAGGATATCCTGATAGGTTTCGTGCTGTCTCTGCAGCACCTGTTCCACTTCTTTACGGTTGGTAATGTCAGAGATGAATCCTGTCATCCGTGTGGGCTGCCCGTATTCATCCCGCTCGGCCCGGCCACGTGAGACAAACCAGTGATACTCGCCATTTTTACAGCGCAGGCGATACTCGATATTATACGGTGTACCCTTTTCGAGATGTCCACAAAGCGCCTCCATGACCCGCGACTTGTCCTCGGGATGGATTCGATCAAACACACTTGCCTGAAGACTGGGCAGCTCCTGATCTTCATAGCCGAGCAGATGTTTCAAGCGCGGTGACAGGTACGTTTCACTGGTCGCCGGGATAAACTCCCAGAGACCGTCATTGGCTCCGTTCACCGCCCGCTGGTAACGGGCCTCGTTTGCCGTCAGTTCTTTGATCATTTCCAGGTGCTCGAGTTCACCTGCCGCACGAACCGCTACCAGCTTCAGAACGGCCTCTACCTGGGCCTGATTTGTCAGGGGCCGGCAGCCAATGACTGCGATCAGACCGATCGGTTGACCGGAGCTGCCCCGGAGGGTAATGCCGACATAGCTCTCTGCCAGCACCTCCTTGAGCGCCTTATTCTCCGGGAACGATCGGCAGACATCAGCGGGAAAAGAGCAGATGTCCTTGTCCACCACCTGACAGCAGGGGGTATCCTGCAAGGCATAGCACACGTCATCGCTGAACTTGCCATTATGATAGACTGCCAGGGGGCGGGCATGCAAACCATCACCCTCGAGCAAATTGATACAGACAAAATCAATACCCAAGGCCTGCGCCAGGTATCGCGTCAGCGATGGGAAAAAAGATTCACCGGGGATCTGATTCGCGAGAAAAAAAAGTGCCTCCTCGAGCTGCTTTTTTTCGCTGATATCCGTTATTGTGATTCCAAAAGATTGGGTTGTATCATGATCGGACGACTGGATAAGGGCTATGGACAAACGTGCCCAGACTGGGGATCCGTCTGCATGCAGCATCCGCAGATCCACGTCCGTCTGTGTGTTCGTCTGCATGAATCGTCTTCGGAAGAGGTAAAACAGATCCTGATCTTCGGGAAGGATAAAACGGGTAAAGGGTTGCTGAAGCAGCTCCCCTCGGTCCATGCCCAGCAGCGTATGTACCCTCTTATTGGCATCCACGACCAGATCCCGGTCGCTGAGAGAGAGATAACCAACCGGGACCTGATCATACAGATCCTGAAAACGTTTCTTCTCGGCAAGAAGGGCATCCTGGGCGCGACGCAGTTCCTCATTCTGCATCTCCAGCTCGATCTGATGGACCTCCAATTCATGAATAAGGTACAGAGGATCGGGCTCGGTTTGTTTCATCATCGTGCAGTTTCTCCGCTTAGTGATCCGGGCCAGTCTGTCCGGACCACTTTTTTATCCTCAGCGCAACAGCTTGACAGAACGATTTTGCCACATGATTCCTTGTATGGCCGGACTGTTACCCTCACCCCGGCCCTTTCCCTGATCACACAGTATCAATATCAAGGCTGTCAATCCCTTTTCCTGCCTGTTGCCGCCACATCGTCAAACAACGCTGAAGTACAGACTTCCTGATCCGGATGCCAATCGGCATAAATCCACCCGTACTGCCTGAGGAGCAAGCTCGTTGAGATAGACCTGGACCTCAAAGAGGTGCTGATCGCCCATGGTCTCCACTTTTACTTCACCAAAGCGCAGATTCGGCCAGTTTTTGTCAATCGCCCGCTGCCAATCTACTATTTGCTTGCCGTTTGCACCCTTATCGGCAGCGCGCTTGCGATATACAGCCGGGAAGTAATGTGCTCCGTGTATTCGCGCACCGCTCGATCGGCAGAGAATTGTGGCGTAAACTGCGCTATGCTTCCACGCATCCGCGCCACCCGGTCCGTGGGAATACCGCGCTCGTCACGGGCGTAAAACTCCAGTATTACTTCTTGTTCAAGCAGGGAGTAAAGCGCCTCGGCTTCAACAGCGTCCCAGGCCAGATCTTCGTCATGCTCCTGACCATCCCCCAACGCCCACCCGACTTCCGGTGTGTAGGTTTCCGCCCACCAGCCGTCCAATTCAGAGAGGTTGAGAACTGCCCAGGATCGTTATACTGGAAGAGGGCCTTTTTGCATCCCGTCCTTGTAGATCACCTGGCGGAAAAAAACCTTAACTGGTACAACAATTCCACGCCGATTACCGGCACGCCCAGATCGCTGGCGGCCTTGAGCTGATCGCCAGCTACATTGCCAATCCCGCCCGAGTAAATGGGCAAGACTTCACTCAACATAAATTCCATGCTGAAATAGGCGATGCAGGGCAGGGAACCTTGCGGCTGATTCTGCTGAAACCAAACGGGCGCTTGCGCTATGTGGTGCATGGTCCCTACCAGATCATCGACATCTTTCCTAACACAGGGGGGGAGTAACCTCTCAAGACCTGCAAAACAAAAATTCCTAATCCTGACAAACAACGATGAGGGTATTACCAGAAAATAATCGAGTTAATGGCAATACCCTCATTCTTACGACCCTTCAATAGTATCAAATTCCCCCTCACGAACTGGCAAGTCAGTTTTCCTCTTTCATCAAGTGCTGGCCCCCCTACCCCTTCATACGGTCCAAACCAATCCGAGTCTTACCTCCTGAGCCTCCAGGGCCGGCTGGTCGAAATGGTCGGGATGATCGCGAATAAAGTGAATCAGCTCGGCCTTGGGGAATTTTGTATAATCGACCACCCGACGGCAGGAATCGACATGGATAATTTTCCCGCCGAAGCCCATCATCAGCGATCCATGCCCGATGAAGGGAAGTTCCAGATCGTCGGCCGATATTTTAATAACATCCCTCTTCACTGGCCCTTGCGCTGCAGCCATTAGCGCGCCGAGCGGCATCCTCAGTACGACAAGAGCTAATTTGATTTCCATATCAGGTAACCCCTTCTCATGTTGCCTGAAGGTACACCAACTGCAAACCTGTTGCCCTTATTGCGGCTTTCTCATTTGTATTAACGGGGAGGCTCCGAAGAGCAAAGACTTGATGACTCCGCCTAGGGAATAAATAATCGACCAATTCGCCGCAAAATTTTACAAGGCATCTCGAAGACATTTGTTACTATTCCTTGAGGTACCGTTCTTCGAGCACTCCCCAGCTTAAAATCAGAATGGAACTTGTTTCCGCAGGAAGGACAAGCCATCAGCATCCCACCGACATTGTCAGGAAATCGCAACTGTTGCCCACATTTCGGGCACTTTTTTTCTGTATAATCAGTCATGGTCGAGTCTGGACTCTCTGAAAAAAGGATATACGGCTATCTTTACTTTTGGAAATTAAAAATTGCAGCACGAATGATTCACTTCACAAACAGCCGGGTATCTGAGGTGTCATCTTCGCCATACTGTACGCAAGTGATAATCGATTAATGCAGTATAACATAGCGACACCAATGAGTTGCAACCATCTTACATCGGTATTCCGTCGAAGAACCGACCGTTAATCAAAAAATGCACCCCGATGCTGGCCGCATACCCCAACGCTATTACCGGCAGCCATTTCAAATGCCCTCCAAAGGTATACATTCCCCGGGCCTGACCCATGAGCGCCACACCGGCAGCTGAACCGATGGAAAGCATACTGCCGCCGACACCTGCGGTCAGGGTGACCAGCAGCCAATGCCCTGTCGACATTTCCGGATTCATGGTAAGCACGGCAAACATCACAGGAATATTATCGACGATGGCGGAAAGGACACCAACCATGACATTGGCAGCTGTCGGACCCCATTCACCATACATCACTTGCGAGGCCATAGTCAGGTACCCGATAAAACCAAGACCGCCGACACAGAGAATTACCCCGTAGAAAAACATCAGGGTGTCCCACTCAGCCCTGGCAACATGCCTGAACACATCAAAGGCTACAGTGTCACCGACCTCCTCCTCAGCCTTGTCCGGGTCATAACCTTGGCTGCCGCGGCCGTTTTTATGCGTTTTTTTCAGGTAAAAACCATAGAGTTTCAGATAGGCAAGACCTGTCATCATCCCCATCATCGGCGGCAGGTAGAGAAAATTATGAAAACTGACTGCGGTGGCAATGGTCATAAGAAAGAGGATCAAGACCACAACTGCACCGCGTTTCATCTTTATATCGCTCTCACCGGCGAGCGGATGAACTTTGGGTACGGCAAAACACATGATCACGGCCGGTACCAGCCAGTTTACGACAGCAGGAACAAAGAGGTTGAAAAACGTCCAGAAGTCCACAATACCTTTCTGCCAGACCATGAGGGTCGTGATGTCGCCAAAGGGACTGAAGGCACCGCCCGCATTGGCGGCGACAACAATATTAATACAGGACAGGCTGATAAATTTAACATTGTCCTTCCCTAGGGCCATAACCACGGCACACATGAGCAAGGCGGTGGTCAGATTATCGGCCACCGGTGAGATGAAGAAGGCAAGGAGACCGGTAATCCAGAAGAGTTGGCGGAAAGAATAACCGGCGCAGACCAGTTTGATCCGCAAGGCCTCAAAGATCTGCCGTTCCTCCATGGCATTGATATAGGTCATGGCCACGAGCAGGAAGAGAAGGAGTTCGGCATACTCAAGGATGTTATGGCGTACCGCTTGCTCAGCAGCATGGGTGAAGCCGTGGCTGGCGTAAATCCAGGAAATGACACCCCATATCAGACCGGCAGCCAGCAGGACCGGCTTGGATTTACGCATGTGGGTGTACTCTTCGGCCATTACCAGACCATAAGCAATAACGAAAAGAAGAAGGGAGACATAGCCGCCCCAGTTCGCCGTGAGGTCAAGATGATTTACACTGCCGGCATCCATGGCCATTGCGGCACCTGGCATGCCAAGCAGCATGAAGACAAGAAAAAACAACCTGTAAGATACCCTGAACACGACGGACCTCCTCTTTCATGAATTGAAAATTATCTTTTACCTATCACGACAAGCTCTCACCTTTGCACGATTTCCCGGTTCATTCTTTCGATCTCAACACAAGGAAGACAAAGTGAGCGTTTATCAATCATTATAACCCTGGGCTCCATCACCTTCTCCCCACACCTGGCACAACGAATACTGGGATAGACATGGGCCTGCTCCGGCAGTTGTTCTTTGACCCTGCGAATCTCAAAAAGATCATCAGTATCAGCCTGGAGAATTGCCTGAATCTTCCTGCCCTTATGCGCCTTGATCGCCCGCATGACCTCGGTTGACCGATCGCCCCGGGAAAAACGCTGCCAGCAGGCGGTCATCTCCTCATCTTCCGGCGGGGCAATCCAGATGACACTGATGCGTACCCCCTCCCCTTCCGGTCGTTTGAGAAAGGTATAGACCTGTTTTCCATAATCGCGAAGCACCAGGTTTCCTTTTCCAAAAGTGCAACCACTCAGCACCTGAATGGCATCAACGGCACAGGAACAATTTTCCACCACCGCCACCAGTTCTTCATCCCTGGAACGCTCGCCCATGGCCTCAAGGGCCGCTTGCGCCACCCGGAAGCCAAAAGCCAGCCCTGGACAGACGTGTCCATGAAATTGCACAACCTCTTCAAAGGATTTCATCTTCTCCTCCCTGTTGATAATGGCAAACGCCTTGCAGCTTATACCAGAGATGCCTTGACCAGCGGCAGCTCCTGCCAACTGCTTGTATAGGCCGGTGATTTGTACGACTGGCGCATCCCCCATAATTTGCGGGTCCCGGTCAAGCCATAGCGGATGGTATCCTGTCCCCACTTGTCATTGATCCTGTCAAGTGCCGTCATCAGAGGCTTATTTTCCTCGGTCGTCGGAACAAAAAGGCTCTGCTGCTTATACCCCTGAGGGGATAGGGCTGACAGGAGAACCCCTGCCTTCTGATATCTATATCCCTCTTTATAAAGGGACTGAAGACAACGCAAGGCCGTGCTTATCAACATGGGGGTGCCTGATGTGGGGTGGGGCAAAGGCACGGTTTGGCCATTAAAATACGAGGCTGCCGGATCACCGAAACGATTCGTGGCCACAAAAAGATGCAGCGCTCCAGCCTCAAGATTCTGTTCCCTCAGCTTTACCGCCGCCCTGGAGGCAAAACTTATAACCGCCTCCCGGAGATCGCTCAAGGTAGTTACCGGTTGGCCAAAAGATCGGGAGGTGACGATGGATTTTTTGGCGGAGGGGGCCTTCTCCAGAGGCAGGCAGGAGATACCATTCAATTCCATGACAATCCGCGCCCCAACCACAGTCAGATGTTTGCGAATCCATGCCTCATTGGCCTGCTTCAGCTCAAGGGCGTTATGGATCCCCTGCCTGACCAGTTTTTCCGTAAAACGCCGGCCAATCCCCCAGACATCATTGACTTCTGTCTGCCGGAGGACCTCATCCATCTGGCTGCTGTCGGCCAGATCAAAGACACCATGATAGCTGCCTTCTTTTTTGGCAACCCGACCGGCAATCTTGGCCAGGGTTTTGCTTGGCCCAATACCAATGGAGACAGGAATCCCCACATATTTCCTGATTCGTTCCCTGAGCTCTGCGGCATAACTGAGCCGATTCCAATTCCTGGTGACCGGCAGGGACAAAAAGGCCTCATCAATGGAATAAACCTCCATCTCCGCCTCCATCTGGTGCAGGACAGTCATCACCCTGGCAGAGAGCTCTCCATACAAGGCATAATTGGAAGAGAAGACATGGATATTCTGCCTGCGGGCAAAGGCCTTGATCTTGAAATAAGGCTCACCCATGGGAACCCCCAGCGCCTTGGCCTCATTGGACCGGGCAATGACGCAGCCGTCATTATTGGAAAGCACAACCACCGGCTGGCCGTTGAGCGCAGGACGAAACAGACGCTCGCAGGAGACATAGAAGTTGTTGCAATCAACCAGGGCAAAGACTTTTTTCATAACACCATCAAAATTGATGAATGACACTGGTGACCACGCCCCACACCTCACACCCGGCCTCTTCACTGATCTTCACCGCAGGATAAGCAGCGTTGGCCGCCACCAGCTGCCAGGAGGATTCCCTGCCCATCAGCCGCTTTACGGTCAACTCACCATGAATGATGGCAATGACGATCTTACCGTGGCCAGCCTGCAGCGACCTGTCGACCACCAGAATATCGCCATGATTAATCCCGGCGTCGGTCATGGAATCGCCGGCCACCCTCACAAAAAAGGTGGCCGGCGGGTTACGAATCAGCAGTTCATTCAAATCCAGCTTCCGGTCAATATGATCATCGGCAGGCGAGGGAAAACCGGCAGAGACTCCACAGGAGAAGAGCGGACGGATTACTTTGCTCTTTTGCTCAAGACCATATATGGCAGCGATCGAAGAATCTTTTTTCATAGGGGCAACCTATAATACCAAGACCGCAAGTGGAAAGAAAAAAACAAGAAAGTTGTCCGTGCTCAGCTTTCCGACAAAGCAATTGCCTGACTGAAAGCTGAACACGGATGGAACCGTTAGAAGGTATAGGTAAGCCCGACGGTCAGAAGATGGGCTGCAGAATCGGTAAACGTACCATCCACGGTGGCATTGGTTACCAAGCGGCTCTTTTTATAATCATAGAGGTAGCCGGCACCAAGCTCTATCTGTTTACTCACCCGGTAGCGTGCTCCCAGAGAATAGAGATAGGCATCGGAGTCAGGAAGCTCAAACCCCAGAGTGGCGTCAGGAACAGGAGTTTGATCATAGGCAAAGCCGGCCATCAGAGTCCAGGTTTCATTGAGATCATAGGAAAGGCCCAGCCGGTAAGCATCGCTGTCGTCCCAATTTTTGACAATGGGAGCACCAAAGGCGCCGATCAGGACCGGATTTCTGAGGATGGTGTCGTATTGAAAAATAATATTCTCATAGTCTGACCAATAGGTACGATCCCAGGTCAGGTCAACAGTCAGCTTGTCAAAGGTATAGGCAGCGGAGAGGCTCAGAACTGCCGGGGCCGGGATGCTGACGCCGCCGCCGGTGGCCACGGGCATCGCCTGGGTGTTCGTACCCAGCAGGGCATCACCCTCGAGATCAAGATCGACCTCGGAACGATAGGTCGCTGCCAGGGTCATGTTCTTCATCGGGCGGGCGGAAAGAGCGGCATTCCAACCCATCTCAGTGGTATCTCCTTCCATAAAACGGCTTGCGGTATAGCCCATCGCCCGGGAAACTACACCATTGCTGCTCACCTTCGCCGTACTGTAAAGTATGCGCGGACCTGCGGCAAAGGAGAAGTAGTCACAGAGCTTGTAAGAAATCGTGGGGTTGATATCAAAGACCTTGAGACTGTACTCTTCGGCAAAAGTTCGGGGAAAGGGCTGTTGCCAGCGTTTGGACAGGCCATAGGGGGCGGTTACGGAAAAACCAACCCTGAACTTATTATATTCAGGGGAAACCATGAACACCGTTGGCAAGAGAAAGTTTTCTTTCTCGGACTCACCGTTCATAGCTACCGAACGATCATCGCTATAGCTTACCGCCGGCAGATGGATATAGGTCAGATCACCCTCAACCTGCCATGTCTCAGCACTGCTCCATGACATATTGGCAGGATTGTAATAACTGGCATCAGCACCATCTGCGGATGCGATATGAGCGCCTGCCGTGGCTGTTGAATCCACAGACTGTTCGGGAATCCGGTAGCCGGAAGCCCAAGCTGATCCAGCAGTCAAGAGAGCTGCCAGAGAAACCATAGAGATTAACTTCTTCATTTCTTCTCCTCAATAATATTTTCATTTTCAATCAACCGGAGCATCCGATTGACCAATAGACACACACTTGCAGAAGCCATGATCTCATGAGGTCATATTGCCGCCGGCATAAAGATACCGTTTTATCTTATGGGTAGCGGTCTTGACAAAGGGTTCCCGGCGCTCAAGAACCCTGGTCAATCGTGAAGCCGGCGATACCTGTTCATTTATCTCCGCCCGCATCCCTGCCAGCAGCCCTTCTATATATTCATGGCGCTGAAGCCGTGACTGATCAGCAGTTGCCGCATCGACATACTCATAATCAGGATAGACCCAGGCCTCCAGACGGTTATTATTTTCAACCACCAGCGACTCCACAACCCAGGGACGCACATTCATCTTATGTTCAATGGCCTCAGGATAGACATTTTCGCCATTGGACATGACAATAACGTTCTTGGATCGACCCCGGACATGCAAATTGCCCAGATCATCCATGTACCCCAGATCACCGGTGGCCAACCAGCCATCTTCGGTGATTGTTTCTGCGGTGGCGTCCGGATCATTATAGTAGCCCTGCATCACATTCGGGCCACAACCATAAATCTCGCCGATACCCGTCTGGGGATCAGGATCGACAATTTTCACCTTAACACCGGGAACAGGCTTGCCGGTTGAACCGACAACAATCGTTTTATCACCTGGCGGCCCACCTGCCAGCAGAGGCGCACACTCGGTCAGGCCATAGCCGATGAGATAAGGAAAACCGGCATTATACAAAAACTGTTCAACCTCCGGATTAAGGGCCGCCCCGCCTATCCCCATCAGTTGCAGATTTCCGCCAAAGAACTCCAGCAGCTTGGCCCCGACACGTTTATGGATAAATTTTTTGCCCGCCTCAAACTTACAAATCAGCGACAAGGCGAAACTCTTGCTGATCTGCGGGAGTACCCGTTTTTTATAAATTTTTTCCAGCACCAGAGGCACCGCAAAGATGGCGTACGGCTTTTCCTGGCTGCAGATCCTCTGCAGGACGGCCGGTGTCGGTGTCTTCCCTGCATAGGCGATTCTGGCACCCCGCAACAGGGGCAGGACAAATCCCACTGTAAATTCATAGGTGTGTGACATGGGAAGGATGGAAAGAAAAACAGCTCCCGGCGCGACATCAATCATTGCAGAAGCGGATCCGGCATTGGCAACCAGATTCTTATGACTGAGCATGACGGCCTTGGAATATCCTGAGGTCCCTGAGGTATAGAGGATAGAGGCCAGATCATCTTCAAGCACCTGTTCAAAGACAATATTCCCTTTTGCAGCGACCTCTTTCCGCATGTCCAGGGCACCTGCCAGATACCCTGAGAATGTCTCCACAGCAAGAAAGTCAAGACTGGCAGCAGAGTCATCGAGCATAACAATCCGCTTCAGGCCCTTCTGATTCAACTCATATACTTTTTCTATCTGCCGCTCGGTGGTAAAGAGAGTCGGTACCCGCATCTCTGTGAGGATATGATGGACATCCGCCTCCGGCAAATCAGGCAAGATGGGAACAGCGACCGCTCCCAGTCGGACAATGGCAAAATAGGCGGCGCCCCAGTTCTGGGAATTTTCCGCCAGAATGGCAATATGATCACCTTTTTTGATCCCTTCCCGTGACATTCGTACCGCTAGGGCGAGAATCCGTTCATAAAAGACCTGATAGCTCAGAGGAGTTTCAAGGGCCATTCCTACCGCCGGCAAGTCAGCAAATTTATCCTGACTTGCATCGATGATATCATTCAAGGTCATATGCACACTGGTGTCATCCGGCACGAAACGCCCCTTTTTGTATTATGTTATTATTATCAACCTGGCAATCATGCGGATAGGAAAGAGATCGCAACTGCCAGCCACCAAAGTCTCATCGTGCCCAATCTTACCTAAAACAACCTTGCCGGTCAATTAAGAAGAAACTGTAACCCAAGCTCAACATACTTGTTTTCTAGTTTCTTTTGAAAAAAGAGCTTTAATTTCTTGACAAGAAACAGCCAGTTATATAAAAATATTCAAGGCATGTAATTTCTTATGACATCTCCTATCCCTCTGAACACACCCGGCCCCCTATGATAAAATCACCTTTCCTCTCTTTGCCATTGACCTGCCTGTTGCTCTGCTGTTTTTTTATCGGACTATCTGCCACACCGACAATGGCCGTTCCTGTGCTGCAGGACAAGGCCAAACGATCGGTGACTTCGAACCGGACAGAGAGGAGCATCAACAGAAATATCCCTATGGAAATAAAGGTCCTCGGAAACTACCAGGACATCTCTCCGCATAAAAAAAATATTGGCACGGTCAGGCCGGAAGCTGCTCTTAAGGCACAGGCAGCTTCTGTCGCCGAGGTCAAAACGACCCAGTGCACCTCTCGGAGCAGCAAGAAACTTGAGAAGAAGATCTCAGCAAAAAGCGCCTTCATCATGGATGCAGCCAATGGTGAAACAATTTTTGCAGTGTCTCCAGACACTCCCCGCCAGCCAGCCAGCACCATCAAGATCCTGACCGGCATGATTGCCATCAAATCCCTTGATTCCAACGACTCTATCCCGGTCAGTTCCAAGGCTGCGGAACAACCAAGTTCCAAGGTCTATCTTGAGAGGCGGAAGCAGTATAAGGCCGATGACCTGATCAATGCTGTTCTGCTCTCTTCAGCCAATGATGCCAGCGTTGCCCTGGCCGAAAAAATTGCCGGCTCAGAAAAATCCTTTGCCCGAATGATGACTCTGCGTGCCAAACTCTGGGGTGCCCAAAAAACAGTCTGCAAGACCGCCAACGGCTTAACTGCGGAAGGACAAAGCACAACAGCCCGAGACTTGGCCACTATCTTCAGGCATGTCATGCAGGATGCAGAATTTTCACAGAGGATGAAACAGGTCAAGGCCCATACCGCAGAGGGCAAACTGCTCCGTAATCACAACAAGGCCCTGTGGCAGATAGAGGGTGCGCAAGGCGGTAAAACCGGCTTTACCAATGCGGCAGGTCAAACCTATGTGGGGAAATTCAAAAGAGGATCCAGCGAAATAATCGTCGCAATCATGGGCAGCAGAACCATGTGGGCTGATCTCAAGGCTCTGGTAGAATACGGTTTCCTCCAACAGACATCAACCGTTGCCGGCATCATCGAGAAGCCAGGAAAGAACAGGGTTGTTGCCAGCCTTCCCGCAGTCAGCCAGCAACAATAAGATTCAAGAAACCGCCTTTACGCGCGTTTCGCCTTCCGCCATCCCTCTGCCTTCAAACGGGCAATCCGTTCAACCGCCCATGCATTGATGGTAGTCAAATACTCTTGAGGATTTTCATCTTTCATGGAAATAATCCGCTTCCGCTCATCACCAATATCCCTGGTCTCTCCCGGATACATCTCACGCCAGGTGACATAGCCCTCGTCAAAGACAAAGCCCGGGTGTACCTGATCAGGTTCCACACCTAATTTGGCGATGGCATACATGCGGGCCAGATCCATATCATATTCAATAACCCAGCCGTTATCCTCAACCATACTCTCCTTTTCCAGGGCAATCGTCCCTGAACAGGCTGGACAGAAGAGACGATCAATAACCTCCTGACTCATAATATTATCACGCAGATGAAAGGAGACATTTTCCTTTCCACAACTGCAATCTCTGTTTACTTCCTGGCACATGATTACTCCTCCATACTATGGGAAATTACTAAGTTATCTACTTCGCTACTCTCAAGATATGCTCCATATTATGGTTCATTTTCACACCTCTGTAAAGAGATAAAGAGAATCATTCCTATTTTTTCTTTCTTTTCGGTAGAAAATCTTTCTTAGACGCAACCCTCTGTTTCCCGCGCTGACCCGCTCCCTGCATCTGCCTTTCCAGCAGGCCGCGTTGCTCTTTTCGCTCCGACTGGTTACGGGCAACCGGAATGGGTTTATTGCTGTCCCGATGCAGGCCGGTGACAAACATGGCGGTGGACAGGGTGCCGGGAGTGGGGGTGAAATCCTGAAACTGCTTGACCTGCAGATCCAGGGCCCGGAGCTTTCCGGTCATGGCCTCAGTATCTTTGGCGGTACAGCCGGGATGGGAGGAGATCAGATAAGGGGTAAAGATGATCTTTTTGCCGATCCCTGCCGCCACCTGGCGACACTGGTGCAGAAAATCAATCAGCTGCTGATGCGATTCCTTGTGCATGAGGGTCAGCACCTCCTCTTCCGTGTGCTCCGGGGCGATCTTCATGGCCCCCGGGGTGTGGCTGCGGATAATCTCCTGGAGGAGGCGCGGGGTCTTGAGCAGCAGCTCCATGCGCAGGCCGGAAGAGATGAAGACATGATTGACCCCTGCCATCTTCGAGATATCGCGCAGCAGGTTCAGGAAGGTCTCTTCATCCACCTGCAGATTGGGACAGATCTTCGGGTAGAGGCAATCGTGTTTGCGGCAGGAACCGACCTTGCAACTGGTGCGATAAAGATTGGCGGTGGGGCCACCCAGATCGCTGATAACGCCGGTAAAGTTGTCCATACCGCTGACGATCTTGACCTCGCGCAGGATCGATGCCGGACTGCGGCTGCTGATGATCGGCCCCTGATGGCGGGTGATGGCGCAGAAGGAGCAGTTGCCGGAACAGCCGCGAACAATAGTCAGCGAGTGGCAGATCATGCGGTAGGCCGGGATATCCGGGGTAGCCGGATGGGGTTTCCGGCTGTAGGGCAGCTCATACATCTGGTCCAGCTCGGCGGTGGTCAGCGGTTCCGCCGCAGGATGCTGGATCAGCCAGGCGCTCTGCTGGCGCTGCATAAGCAGGTTCGGCAGGCAGCCGCGGGCATGAATGTCGACCATCCGCTCCGCTTCCATGAACAGCCGTTTATCCTGCTGAATTGCCTCCCAGGAAGGCAGGAGGGCGCAGCTCTCATTGCCTGTCGGTGCATGATTTGCGGGAAGATCAGGGAAACGTGACCGGAATTCGACCTCAGTCAAACGCTCGCAGCTGCCGGCAATCCCTTCAAGCCCCTTGCCTGCGGCCAGACGGGCAGCGGCCTCTACCACCGCCCGCTCCCCCATGCCGTAAATGAGCAGATCAGCCTTGGCATCGGTCAAAAGCGAGGCGCGCAGCTTCCCCTGCTGATAGTCATAATGAACAAAGCGGCGCAGCGAGGCCTCGACCCCGCCGAGGATAATGGGCACACCCTTGCAGGCGGCGCGGGCCAGATTGGCATAGATGAGGCTGGCGCGATCAGGCCGACGCCGGTTGGTCCTGCCCTTCTCGCCGTCACGCCAGGGATTGCCGCCCGGCGAATAGGCATCCTCGGTGCGCACCTTGCCGTTACCCGAATAATTGGCGACAATGGAGTCCAGATTGCCGCCGCTGATCCCCCAGAAAAGACGGGGCAGACCGAACTGGAGAAAATCGTCAAGCCGGTCATACCGCGGCTGCGCCAGGATAGCCACCCGATAGCCATGGCTCTCCAGCAGCCTGCCGATCAGGGCGATGCCAAAGGAGGGATGATCGATATAGGCATCGCCGGAAACCAGCACCACATCCACCTGATCCCAGCCGCGCGCCGCACACTCCTCCCGCGAAGCGGGCAGCGGCAGGATGCCCCCGCCGCCCGGTGAAAAACCGGCTGTAACATTTGCTGGTGCCTTTTTTCTATTTGAACTGGTCGGAATTGCCAATGGAATAACCCGTTAAGTGATGAAGAACAAGAGGTTGTTGTCGAACCGTAAACAGTTCTATCAGGAACAACCTTAACACCAACGAGCATCCCCCTCCAATGATTTATTGAAATCATCCAAATTGCGGGACACATTCACGTTTGGCATTCTCCCCTATATCTGCCTATCATGAGAGAAATTCAAGCATTCCCAACAGGCTGGCCTCTCAACCTGAGACCATCCTTGCCATATTGAAAGAAGGAAAGAGTAAGAAATAGGGGATATAAGAAAAGTAGAGTTAAGGGCCTCGGCAAGAATACATCATCCCATCTTGCTGGTCTTTTCAGCCATCTTCTTCGTCACGAAAAGGGTTTCATAGCCCTGCTATGCGCCTCTTTCCGCTCCTCGAACATGACTGAAAATCCTGCGCAATATGGAACGACTTATTCTTCCCGAGGCCCTTAGCTCGATAGACCCATCACTTGTACCCTCATTTTGCGCGAAATGAACAGGAAAAAAATGCTTTGGAAGTCTCAAGACATCAAAACGTCCTGCCAAGGTAGAGATAAATTGCGTCCATGCTTTCCTCTGCACGCCCATATCCAATGTACAGCGGCCCGGCCACAGAGTCAAAACCGACAAAAACGCTTCCTGCCGGCTTGAAAGTGTCAACCGTCATTGCCTCGCCCTCTCCCCAGGCATTGCCCGTCTCAATTGATCCACCAAGGTACAGATCGCCAATGATTGAGGTGTTAGCCTGCCAATAAGCAATTAACCTGCCAAGGGCCGCCCGCTGGCCGCGTAATTGATCGGTTGCCAGGCCGGAGAGATTCAGGAATCCACCAAGAGTAACCTGGTCATACACAGGTAAGGGTTTATCCAGATAGGATTTGAATTGGCCTGTGCCCATGAGTGTATACTGTTTATAGGTAAACACCTTGGATAGTGCCACATCCAGCTTGTTATATTCAAAGTCATCCCCCAGTTCAGGTCGTGCCGCATAGAGCTCAATTTGGCTGTGGGCTCCTTTCCGGGGAAAATTTACATTATCAAGCTGATCCGCAATCAATCGCAGGCGTACCCCTCCTTTGTGAATCGTATCAGAATGAAATCCCACCATCCCCTTTTGCACCTCAGGATCGAGAACGCCGCCCACATATCCCAAACGAATTTCACCGTAACTCGAGAGCTCCATACCAAAATCGATTGCCCAGTCTAGTTCCCTGGCTCGATATTCGGCAATGATATCACCTTCTTCATAAAAATCGATAAACCGTTGTTCAGCTTTAACGGAAGGGGCAACGAACCACAAACTGGACAGGCTGAGAGGCTGATAAAATTCAGAATAAAAACCCATGCGGTCACCGATCTGCAGAAGATTTTTCCATTCGGCGCCCAGGGTATTGATCCATCTCTCGGTGTCATCAATGAGAATATTATAACCGCTCCCTCCGGCAAAATTGGTTTCCAGATTGATGCCAACCTTCATGTAGTTAGGCCCCCAGGGTTTTTCAATGGGCGTGAGCACAACATCAAAGCCATTACCATTGGGAATCAGTTGCGAATCGACACGTTCAAAATCCCCAATGCCGTAAATAAGTGAAATCTTCTTTTGTAATTCATCCATGCTCAAGACTTCACCAGCCTTGATCTTCAATTTTCCTTCAATATACTCTTTGGGCACATCTGTAAGTGCATCCGCCTTCACCTTGACCGACGCGATACGTACGGTTTGTTCCTGAGTCATGGTATGTCCGGCAATGAAGACGGCATATTCCTCATCAGTCACTGCATATCGACGAAGGCTCTCCAGCTGCTTACGGGCGGCAGCCTCTCCTGAATCCGCCGCCTCCTTACCCCGATGAAAATCACCTGAGCCAAGATCGCCCAGTTCCGGGTTGATAAAAATATCCTGCTTGCCAAGGGTATTGATCTGTGCCTGCACATTCGCCTTCATCATAATGTCCAGCATCTGTCCGACAACTTGTAGAGATGAGGTCACTTTGTCGCGTTTGGCAAGGGGTTGCCCGACATCAACGGCAATAATAATATCAGCGCCCATGGCTCTGACTATGTCCACCGGCAGGTTTCTTACAATCCCGCCATCCACAAGATATCGCCCGGCCACGTCGGTAGGCGGAAACAAGCCGGGAACCGACATGCTGGCGCGGGCCGCCTCTGCCAGTCTGCCGCTTGCCAGTACCACCATTTCACCGGTTTCAAGGTCTGAGGCAACGGCGCGATAGGGGATGGGCAGATGATCGAAATCAGTAACTCCGGCCACAGGGGCAAACAGGGTTTCAAAAAAAACGCCAATTTTTTGACCGGCAACAAAGGCCTTTGGCAGATGAATCCCATCTTTTTTGACCCCAACAGCGGCCTTGGCCATGTAGGTGAAATCTTCCTGCTTTCGGCGAAAAGAGATCTCGTCACGTGGAGGATCATCCCGGAAAAGATCGTTCCAGTCAACAGATGTCAGGACTTTTTCACACTCGGCAGCCGATGCGCCTGAAGCATACAGACTGCCGACAACCGCGCCCATACTGGTGCCGGCAATATAATCCACCGGAATCTGCAGCTCTTCCAGGACCTTTAACACCCCTATATGGGCCGCCCCCCTTGCCCCTCCACCGCCTAGCACCAGACCAATTTTAGGGCGATCATTTTTTTGCGGCCCTGCGACTTCGTCTGCCCGGGAATTTAGCGGGTTGCTGATCAAAACACAGCATATCCAGCAGAGGATAAGGCTGATAACGTTACGTCTCAGCCTGTAAAAAAATTTTTCAGATATATGCATCATGCTCGACATGCCTTTCTCCTTACACCACTATTCTCTTTGTCCAGTTAGAAAATTTGTTCATATTTTTAAAGGATATCCTCCCGGCCCTCTGGGATTCTTCACAAATATACAGGTATCATGGGTGCCATAATACTGATTCCCGGCAGGGTGATATTCTTCTTTGCATCCAGGAAAGAGTGTTATTATCTCTTTCGTAGAGCCTCCTCATCTATATCACAACATTTTTGTTTATACGAATAAATCGACCCTCGAGTACAACATCGGCAAGGCCGACTGAGGCTGGATTGAAGCTGGCTGGTGGCAGTTGTTCACAAGGGCGGCCATCGGCCCGTCGGATTCTTCCGGAACACCGGTATTGTCGGCACAATGAGCCCGGTTTTAAAAACTGCAGCAGCAGGCTGAGGAAAATGAGTCGGTGCATGGCCTAATATGAGCTTGGATATTTCATTCTCTGCGCTCATAGAGTACCATAATGAATGGTCAATACTGCTTGAGGGAATTCCTTGTGTTTGAAGGTTTATTACTGGATTTTGAGAAGCAAAATGAAATTCATCCATACCGCTGATATCCATCTGGGCAAGACCTATCACAACTCTCCAGGAGAAAGGGAGCGGTATCAGGATTTCTTCCACTGTCTGGCCGGGATTGTGGCGGACGCCATCCGCGAGGCGGTTGATTTTTTCCTCATCGGCGGCGATCTCTTCCATACCGGGCAGATCCTGCCTCGGACCCTTGCCCGGACCATTGAAATTCTCCATCCTCTCAAAGAAGCGGGCATCCCCTGTATTGCCATCGAGGGCAACCATGACTGGATCCACCGGCGCCACAATATCTCCTGGATGGAGGCGCTCTCAGAAATGGGCTATATTCGACTCTTGCGCCCTGCCCGGACTGCTGATGGCGGTTATTCTTTTGCTCCTTTCAATGAAGAGAGCGGGGAGGGCGGCCATGTCGAGATCGGCGGTCTGCACATCTATGGTCTCGGCTATATCGGCGCCCAGGCCGGCAGTCATGTGGGGCGCGTCTGCGAGGCGGTGACAACCGTCAATAATCTGCTGATTTTCCATGTCGGTATCTGGAAATACTCGCCGGTTGAGATCGGCAACATGAAGATTGAAGAGGCCCATCCCCTGGCTGAAAAGTTCGGTTACGTAGCTCTTGGCCACGGGCACAAACCCTACGTCATTGAGACTGCGGAGGGAAGACCCTATGCTTACAATCCCGGTGCTCCGGAACGGGTCAACTTCGGTGAGGAAAAGTATGATAAAGGCTACTACCTGGTGCATGTTGATGACGGCGGATATGTCATGGAATTCAGGCCAACCGATCCCCGGCCGATGCTGGTTGAGGTCATAAATCTGGACGGGGCAGGGGATGCGGACAGCGCCCTGGTCCGTTTTCGGGAACAAATAAGTGCCAGGATGGCCGGCCTGACAGATGAACGGGCGCCCTTGCTGGAGCTGAAACTTGCTGGACGGGTCGGCTTTCATCCCTTTGAGCTGGGTCGGGAACGGTTGCGCCTGGCCATTGATGAGTTTGTCGCTCCCTTGCACGTCGAAATAAAAAATCACCTCTCCATGGCAGCGCGCTCCAATGGTGAAGAGGTGGTCAAGAAGTCGCTTTCCGAGATCGAAATGGATGTACTGCATGAATTGATCGGCGCCCACAGCAAGTACCAGGGAAGGGAAGAAGAGTTGGCCAAGCTGTCGCTGACAATTCGTGATCTGGTGATGAAGGGTGATGTTGAAGATGACGAATTACTCGGTCTTTTCGGTGAGGAGGGCTGAGTCTTGCAGATCCTCTCTGTTACGCTCAAAAATATTAAATCCCACCGGGACAGGGAGCTGCATTTTGTGGGCGGCATCAATGTCCTTTCCGGGGTCAACGGGGTTGGCAAGAGCACGATCTTTGAGGCCATAGGTTACGCCCTGTTCGGCGTCGATGCCCGGGACTTTGTCGGCAATATCGACCGCTTTATTACCATTGGCGCCAAGAAGGGCGAAATAACCGTCACCTTTGCCCCGGGTGATGGCGATACTTATCGAGCCTCCCGTACGGTCGGGGCCGGTTCCAAATGGCTGCTGGCCCGCGAGATCGGCGGGGCCTTCGAGGTTGAGGATCATGCCGGCGCCCCGGAGACCGAGGCCCGGATCAAGGAATTGCTCGGACTTGATAGCGGTCGCCCGCTGGCCGACCAGTTCAAGCTGGTGATCGGCCCCTTTCAAAACGAATTCCTTGGCCCTTTTGTCCTCAAACAGCCGGCCAGACGTCAGGAGGCCTTTGATGAGATTCTCGGTATCGATGCCTGGCGCAAAACGTATAAGGGCACCAGCACTCTGCTCAAGGCAGCGAAGGCCAGGATTGATCTATTGACTGTTGAGATTGAAGGCAAGGAGGAACAGATTGTCACCCTGCCTGAACGGCAACAGGAGCTTGCCGGCCTGCTTGCAGAAATAGAGGCTGGGCATAAGTTGTCGGCGGACAAGGAAAAGAGTGTCGCCACTACCGAAGCACACCTTGTCAAACTCGATGACCAGGAAAAAATGAGTCAGGCCGTCAAGGCAGATATCCAGGTGCTGGAGAATCGGATTCGAGACGGGGAAGGCAAGATAATCGACAGCCGGAAAAGGGTGAAAGAGGCCGAGCAGGCCCTGGAGATCCTGGAAAAAAGCCGGGCTGGTAAGGAAGCCTTTGCGGGGGCTGAGGCTCAGCTTACTTCCCTGCGGGAGCAGGAGAAAGAGCGCAGGGCGATTGAGCAGGAGATAACTGTTCTCGACAAAGAAACGGCCCGCCTGGCCCAGGCCCTGGAACACGAAAGGCGGGAAGTTGATAAAATCGCCACAGAGCAGAATGTAGAAGAACTCCGGCTCATGACGGAGCGGAAGGAACTTGTTGTCAGTGAAAGGGTAACCTCAGCTGCATCCCGCCTTCCAGCTCTCAGAGAAGAGGCGGAGAAGCTGCGCCTGACCAAGGGGCTTCTTGAGGGGCGGCGGAGCGGCCTTGAGGAAGGCAGGGACAAACTGGCCGAAGGGGTGTGCCCTTTTTTCAAGGAAGCGTGCCAAAACATTGCCGGCAAGGCGCCGCGTGATGTTTTCAGTGCCCGAGTGGACGAACTGGACAGGGAGGGATTGGTTCTGGCGCAGCGCCTGGCCGCACTTGCTCAGGAGATCGGGGCGGCCGAGAAGGCCCGGCAGGAGCTGGAATCACTTAATGTGCGCAGCACGGAGCTTGAAAAACAGCTCAACAACCTGGCCGGCCGGCGCCATGAGAATAGTAAACGCCAGGGAGCTCTTGCAGGAGCCCTGGAGCAGCAGGTAAAGGCTGAGAAAAAGGCTGGAATAGGCAAGGAAGCTCTTAAAAAGTACTCCAGTCTCGATGGCGAAATAGTAAAGATTGAAAGATTACGGACGGCACATCAGGCCGCCCGGGATGCCTTCTTTGCCAACCGGAAAGATGCCCTTGATCTGCAGAACCGGCGCGATTCCCTGGCCAGGATGGTCGTGCTTCTGGAGGAGCTGCGCAAGGAACTGGCTGCCAAACAGCAGGAGCTTGGCAGGCTGAACCTCGATTATGATCCCCAGCGACATGTGGAGGTGCGCCGGCTCAAGGAACAGTTGGTTGGTGAGCTTGCCGCCGGCAGGCAGAAGATGGCGGATCTTGGCCGTGAGCGACTTCGCCTTGAAGGAGAGGTCAAAAAAATGCAGAAGCTTAAGGAGGAGATGAAGGCCCGTCTGGCAGCCAGGAAGGGCCTTCATCATAAGGAAGAGTTGGTCAGATTCTTACGCAACCAGATCTTTAATAATGTTTCAACCCAGCTTTCCGAGCGCTTCCGGGAAGAGATAAGTTTACGGGCGGATCGTATCTACCGCAATATAGCCGAAACCGATGAAGAGCTTTACTGGGGTGACAAATACCAGATCGTGCTGCGTGATATGGAAAACGGTGAGCTCAGGGAGCGCAGCGATGATCAGCTCTCCGGCGGCCAGATCATGAGCGCCGTGGTTGCTCTGCGCCTGGCCCTGCTGCAGACCATCGGCGCCAGGGTGGCCTTTTTTGATGAACCGACCTCAAACCTGGATGCGGCCCGTCGCGCTAATCTGGCTCATGCCTTTCGGGCCATTGATGTCGGTCGTGAAGAGGTGACCGAACATTGGTACGACCAGCTTTTTCTCATCAGTCACGATGTGGCTTTTACAGAAGTGACTGATCAGATTGTTTCCCTCGAATAAGGGCCTCGGCAAGAATAAGTTGTTCCGTATTGCGCAGGATTTTCAGTCATATTCGAGGAGCGGAAAGAGGCGCATAGCAGGGCTATGAAACTCTTTTCGTGACGAAGAAGATGACTGAAAAGACCAGCAAGACGGGATGTTTTATTCTTGCCGCGGCCCTAAACAATGAGTCTTTCCGTTCCAGATCCTTCATCGTCGTAACCATTGGAGGGCATTATGAAGAAAAGTGCACGAGAACCGCTCATTCCCCGTACGGCGCAGGAGACGATCCGTCATGCCATTATAATTCTACTCCTTGAGGGTCCCATCTCGGCAAAAGAGATTTCAGCGGCAGTCGGCCTCCCGGAAAAAGAGGTCGCCAATCATCTTGAGCATATCCGCCGCAGTCTGCATGCCACCAGTGCAGTACTGGAAGTGGAGCCGGCCGAATGCCGCCTGTGTGGCTTTGTCTTTGTTAAGCGCGAGCGGATGAGCTCTCCCGGCAAATGCCCTGTCTGTCGCCATGAGGCGATTTGTGATCCACTCTTCAGCATTCGGGGCTTGCAGGAGCTGCAGGCGGACTGACTCGGTACGCTTAGCCTTTCTCAAATTTTTTTACTTTTTCGCCGACCATGGAAGCCTTGTCGCAGTGGGCGCCTTCGCGAGGGTTGCAATCGAGGAGGATTCCCATCACCCTGTCAGCAGCCCTGTAGCAGTCGGCATCTTCAAGCCGTCCCAGGAGATCGGACATCAGCTTGTTGAATTCCATACATTTTGTATAATCGGCAGAGGCGCGCTGGTGTAAGGTGCACGCCTTCTCCAGGTCTTTCTGGATATCTTCCGGGATTATTTCAGCCATGTGATCAGGTCCTTTTATACTTTGGAGGTAACTGCTCTCAGGTTAACAGGCTGAAGGGGGTCAGTCTGTAGAGGTAAGATGGGCAAAGCGCACTTCAGGCTATTCACCTGAGCAGTTACTAAAAAAGAAATAATAACGTATCATCAGGCAGTCTGCGATAGAAAATTTCAGGAAAATATACCTGCGTGCAATTGATTCCGGCATTTGGCACCGGCTATGTTTGATGGTCTTGTAAAAAGTACACATTGCTATAATGTCATTTCGACCATCGGGAGAAATCTTAATAGTATCTCATTGTTGAAGGATAAGATTTCTCGCTGTTGCTCGAAAAGACAGACTTTTTTGAGTTTTAACGAGACCATTGCTTTTAACATTAACAACGGTATTGATATGGATAGAAGTGACTCGCCGGGAGATCCGGTTACGATGACGACACCTGGCAGACCCCCCAAAAAGCCCTTGTCGATGATTCGTGAGTTCCATCTGGCCGACTGGTTTACGCTCGCCAACGCCGTCTGCGGGATTGGGGCGATATTTTCCACCATGACCTACCTGCAGATCGGAGACATCAGGCATGTCTACTTTGCCTGTGCTCTGGTGCTGGCTGCCTTGATATTTGATGTTCTGGATGGCCGCATTGCCAGGTGGAGGCAGGTGGCGTCAGTGATGGGGCGAGAGCTGGATTCCCTTGCTGATGTCATTTCCTTCGGTGTCGCTCCGGCGATAATTGCCTACGGTTGCGGCATGCAGGGCTTGTACGACCGTATCATCCTGGCCTATTTCGTTGCCTGCGGTGTTTCGCGTCTGGCCCGTTACAACGTCACTGCTGAAACACTGTCTGAGGGCGGTGATAAGGTGAAGTACTTCGAAGGAACACCGATCCCGACCTCCCTGTTTCTCGTTTTGCTCCTGGCTGTAGCGGCCTGGTTCGGAGCAGTTCATCAATATCTCTGGTTTGGATACGTCAAACTTGCCGGTTTCCATCTCCATCCCCTCGTTCTGACCTTTGCCCTCTCAGGCTCACTCATGATCAGCCGAATCCGCATTCCCAAGTTATGAGGCCATTGGCCTGGAGCGGTTGGCCCCCTTGGGTGCCGTGGCCATCGGGGGTCTCATCGTCGGCACCCTTTTGACCCTGCTCTTTATCCCGCTGATCTTTATCATGGTGGCAAAGGAAGGGATGGTCAGGCGTAGCGGTAGCTGAGATCCTGGCCGAGCATGGGCTCCAGGGTGGCGTCGAACAAGGCGCGCTGGCAGTCCACCCGGCCCATGTGGCCGTCACGCTGGAAGGCCATGGCCCGGCAGCCGCCGAAGCAGAGGGGCAGGTATTCGCAGGCGCGGCACCGGGGCTCATCCCGCCAGTGGTCCAGACACCAGGTCTGTTGCCAGCCGTCGGTCATGCCGTGGCGGATGTCGCCGCAGGCAAGCTCGGGGTGGCCGATGAGGGTGACGCACTTGTAGATGGCGCCGTCGTGGTCGACGGTGAAGGCGTCGTCGAGGTCGACCATGCACGGGCTGGGGGTGAGTTTGGGGAAGGTGTAGCCCCGGCGCAGGATCTCCTCGCGCAGGGCCAGCGACACCGAATGGACCCAGGGCTCGTCGTTGGAGCAGCAGCCGCCGGTGAATTCGGGGTTGGCGAAGCGGTCGTTGATCTGCATCACCGGATAAAACTGGACGCTGCGGAAGTCGCCGGGGCCAAGGCCGCGCGCGGCCAGCTCGTCGAGCAGGGCCGGGAAAAGCGGGGAGGTCTCGGCGGTGTAGTTGCCGCTGAGGGTCATGGGGCAGCATCCCCGGCAGGCCAGAAGGTTGCCGACGATCGTCTCCCAGCTCCCGCCCCCGTCCTTGAAGGGGCGGAAGCGGTTGTGGTTGGCGGCAACGCCGTCGAGGGTGACCTTGACGCCGGACAGCCCGAGTTCAACCAGCTCCTCCGCCAGCGTTCGGGTGAGCAGGGAGCCGTTGGAGACCAGGGTGAACTCAAACCTGCCGCCCAGGGCCTCGATGGCGGGCTTGAGGCGTCCGGCCAGCGAACGGATACGCGGGACATAGAGCAGCGGCTCGCCGCCGTAGAAGTCGAGGGTCAGCCGTTTTTTACCGGCAGCGGCGAAACGGGCCAAGAGCAGGGCCGCCAGTTGGTCGGCCACCTCATCACCCATGGCCGCCGCCCCTTTGAGGCTGCCCTCGTAGCAGTAGAGACAGGCGAAGTTGCAGGCCATGCCGAGGATCACCGAGACCCGCAGGTTGGGGTTGAGGCGATTGAGTTCCCGGAGATAGCCGCCCATCTCCTCCCGCTCGCGGGCCGGGTCGTCGACCACCATGGAGAGTTTGGCAAGGGTGGCGGTCAGCTCGGGGGCGTCATTGCCGGATTCCAGGGCCGCCAGGGCCGCCGCCGGGACAATGGCCAGACCGCTGGTGCGGGTGGAGAAGAGCAGCCGTTGGTCGGGCTGGCCGGGCAGGGGGAAGATTTTCAGGTAGTGGGAAAGGGGCATGATAGGTTCAGTTGATGGGCACGGCCAGTCGGCCTTGGGAGGAACATTGACGGGCACGCTGGCGCTTCGGAGTCTTCACTGTGTTGCGCTTACCTGCCCATACAACGTGCTGGTTTTTCAAGAAAATTGATGGGCACGCTGGCGCTTTGCCCATCCTACGCGGTTGTTTTTTATGGATGCAAAGTAGGATGGGCAAAGCGGAGCGTGCCCATCAAGATACTCCGAAGCGGCGGCGTGTCCATCAACTCCCGGCGAACCACCCCCGGCCCCTCCTTGGCCAAGGAGGGGGGCTTGGTCGTGGTGGCCCCGGTGGGCGGGGGGAGTCGGGAGCGTGGGCAGGGAAGCGCAACGAAGTGGAGACTCCGAAGCGCGGCGTGTCCAGCGCATGGCAGGCCCTGGGAAGTTCTCCGGGGGGCAAGCAACTCCCCCCGGAGAGGATAGAGGACTTAGTTCTGGGCCTGGCCACCATCGCCGATTACAGACGCGCTGGGCCTGCCCTTGCAGCATGAACCTTCAACCGCCACCTCCGCCAGTTCCATCCCGCAATCGAGAACGATCACCACTTCCTTGTCTTTCACATCCATACTGCACCTCATTGGGTTAGGGTTGTTCAGCCGGGGGCCCCCATGGCCCTCGGTAAAAACTGCGTATCCTTGCATGCTCCCTGGTCGGATTGGTTCACCGTCGTATCCGGCGACCTCCCCCCTCAATCCCCCCTGAATCAAAGGGGAAGCTGTCTTCCCGGCTCAGAAGCTCATCCGCATCCCGGCCAGCAGCCAGCGGCCCGGCAGGGGATAATACACAGCTTCCCAGGTTGCATTACCGTCCAGGAGGTTATAGACCTTGGCGTAGATGTCGCAGGAGAGGTTGGCGGAGCTGTAAACAGTGCGCCCCAGGCTGAGGCTCCAGATCAGATCTGCGTCCTGCCCGGTACCACTCGCATTGTCCTGATCCCACCAGACATAATGGCCCGCCAGCTCGCCCTTCCAGCCGCTTGTCTCGCGGTAGCGCAGGATCATGTTGGCGGCGGTGGACGAGTCCTCCTCACCCTGGTCGTCCTCCGGGCTCAACAGGGTCCAGGTGGTGTTGGCGGCCAGACTCAGGTCGTGCCAGGGCGTGGTCTCGATCCCGGCCTCGATCCCCTTGCGGGTGCTGTCGCCGCCGTTCTTGTAGTTCCAGTCGTTATCATCCCAGCGCCAGGTGTCGGCGATGTCGTGGTAGAAGGCATCGACCTTGACGCTCAGGAAGGAGAGGCTGCGGTTCTCGACCCCGGCCTGAAAGGAGGAGACTGTTTCCGCCTTCAGCTCGGGGTTGGGGTTGTCCCAGATGCCGCCCCCGGCGATGTACGAGAGGACGGGGTTCTGGAAGCCTCGGGCGGCGGTGGCCCGGAGCAGGGTGTCGGGCCGGAGCAGCCAGGTCGCGCCGAGGGAGGGGCTGACCAGGGAGCCGCTGATGCTGTGCTCGTCGTAGCGGAGGCCGGGGGTCAGGGTGAAGTCCCCCAGGCGCAGGGTGTCGTTGACAAAGAGGCCCCAGACCTCTTCATAGCCGGGTTGAGACTCGTCCTGACCCGGCGCGCCCCAATTCTCCTGGGCCCAGGGGCCATAGCTGGTGATGGTGTCCATGGTGTTGCGGTTGATCTCGGCACCCATGGCCACCTGCTGCCGGGAGTCGTGCCAGGTGAGGAGGCCGTTGGCCCCCTGGCCCTCTTCATGCCAGTTGGCCCCCCAGTAGAGGGAACCGGGGTCGCCCTCGGGGCTGGAGGCGAGGATATCGTGGTTGCTAAGGAAGTTGCGCTCATAGTCGCGGGCCCCGAGGTTGAGGTGAAGGGACTCGGTGAGGGCGGTATCGTAGTTGGCGGTGACGTAGTGGCTGCGGTCGCGGAGATCCTCGCTGAAAGAGGGGGAGGAGTAGTCGAAATCGCCGGTCTTGTAGTGGGGATCGACGGCCATGCCGGTGAGGGTGAGGAGGCTCTGATGGGGCAGGTCGACGGTGAGCTTGCCGTAGGCCCGGCCCGAGTCGTAGAAGCGGTTATTGAGGAGGCCGTCGGAGTCCTGTTTCCCGGCGTAGAGGAAGTAGCCGACCCGGTCGACCTTGCCGGCGACATCTGCCTCGTAGGCCGCGACGCCGCGCTCGCCGTACTCGGCCCCCACCGAGCCGGAGGGCCGGTCGCCGCCGGTGGGCGTCTTGGTGATGATATTGATCACCCCGCCCTGGGAGGAGCCCCAGGCCGCCGAGCCCGGCCCCTTGATGATCTCGATCCGCTTGATGATCCGCAGGGGGATGTGGGAGAGATCGGCATTCCCGGACATGGCCGAGTTGAGGCGGACGCCGTCAATCAACGCCAGGACGTGCTCGTCCCGGCTGCCCTGGATGAAGACTTGAGAGCTGCCGTTGAAATCGGCCGGAGTGCGCGACACCGAAAGCCCGGCCACCCGCTCCAGGACCTCGGCCAGGGACTGGGCGTGGATGGCCTCGATCTCCTCGGCGGTAATGACAGCGACGTTCTCGGCCACCTGGGTCAGGGGCTTGGCGGCGCGGGTGGCCACCGTCACCATCTGGGAGTCGTCGAAGTACATGGCCAGAGGATCGGTTTCGGCGGCCTGGGCCGGGGCAGCGACAAGAAGCCCCAGTGCCAGTGGGGAAAAAAACCGGATGGGGGAAAAACGCCTGGAAGACAACATTGCTCACACTCCTTTTGGTAGATAATAAACGCCTTGTTCCCCAGCCTGCCTTGTCGGTGTTACGCGGTGGGCAGGCTGGATCTTACTGGGTACTTTGTCACAGTCTTTGTTCCCCTCCTTATCAAGGGGGGGAAACCTTATTTATTCCCCTCCTTGATAAGGAGGGGTTAGGGGTAGTTGAGCCGTTCTGCTGTGTCACATTGGTTCGCGTTGTATCCGGCAACCTCTAACCCCCCTTAATCCCCCCTGAATCAGGGGGGAAACTTTGTTCCCCTCCTTGATAAGGAGGGGTTAGGGGTGGTCGGTGGCCGGGGTTTGGGGTTTGGGGTGTGGTGCCTTTTCCCCGCCTGCCTGACCGGTGGTCACCGTTACTGGTTGCTGAAAGAATATGCGCCATGGTCGGCTGCATCGGCGGGATTCCATCTCGCGCTGATCCCGTTTACGGTAGGGGCTGTTCTGCGTGGTCATTTCACCCCCCCTTGCCCTAACTTCCGGTTTCACCTGATAATTTATACTCTTTATACTACCTTTATCTTGCTAAACAACAAAATTTGCGATTAACTAAATGGTATCTTAAATAAAATCGAGTGTCATACCCATCATCCGGCATCAATAAATCTTTTCTATGCTACCAGGATATCCTGCATCCCTGCGTATCGCCCTTTTCCTCCCGCTCCTGGCTCTGCTGCTGGCGACAACGGCCTGGGGACAGCAGTGCATTCTGCTCCAGTCTTCACCGTTGAAGCCCTACGAAGAGGCCCGCCAGGGCTTTGAGCAGGCGTGGAGTAGCCAGCGGCCCCTTTTGGGACCGAAGTCCATCACCATCGGTACCCTAACCCAAATCATGCTCTCGGAACAACCCGAGGAAAACACGAGGGCACTGAAAAAGCAATTGCAAAATGCGTCATTGGTGGTTGTAATCGGCGATCCGGCCCTGAATTTTGTCCGCGATCTGGAGCAGACGCCGGTCCTCTATCTTCTCGCCCCTTCGGCCGGGGAGCTGCCTGTCAACTTCACAGGCATTGACATGCGCATCGTCCCTTCCCGGCAATTGGAGACGATCAGCCGTCTCGCCCCCGGACTCCAGTCCATCGGCGCCCTGTACAACCCCGTCCACACCGGTTCCTGGGTACAGGAGGCGCTGCTGAGTCCGGGCAGCTCAAACCAGACCCTGCTCTTCAAGAAGGTTGCCGGCCCGTCCGATGTGCCCGGGGCCCTGGCCGGCCTGAGCCATGTCATCGACTGTTACTGGCTGCTGCCGGACCCGCTGGTCACCAGTCCTCCGGCTTTGAAGGCCCTGCAGGAATTCTCCATGACCAACCTGGTGCCGATCATCAGTTTTTCGGAGCGCTATCTCAAAGATGGGGCGGCAGCGGCCATCATCTTTGCCATGGATGATATGGGCGCGCAGGCAGCAGAAATGGCTGCCCGTATCCTCGCAGGCGCTTCGCCGGGAAGTGTCGCGGTGGAGTCGCCGCGCCGTCAGCGGGTCATCGCCAATACCCTGATTCTGCATAAGATGCGGGTGGTGATCAACGAGGCCGTGGTGGATGAGATATATTCAGGAGAACAACAGCCATGAACGTTTTCCGCCCAACTCATAGACCAAGGGTCAGCTTCAATCTCAAGATTCTGCTGACCCTGGCCGCCATCCTCATCGCCTTTGCCCTGACTTTGGGACTGACTTTCAGTCTGATCCAGCGCAAGGCGATCAGGAACCATCTCTACGAACAGGGAAGGTTGATGGTCACCATGCTCTCCGGCTCCCTCCAGTCCGGCCTTTTTTTTGAGGATCGCGCCACCATCATTGAGGCGGTGACACAGCTGCTGAGCCGGCGCCTCAATGACGACCTGCAGATGGTGGCTGTCTACAACGTCAATGACGGCCTGGTCTTTCGGCAAGGCGTGGCTGATTCCGGCACCGTCCTCGATGCTCAACTGGCAGATGCCATGTCCGGCGCCCTGGCCGCCTTTCATCAGCATTCTTCCCAGGAAGCGGCGGTCTGGGAGGACAAGGGGCTGCTGATCTTCACCGCACCGGTCTCGGTCGCGGCCAACGAGCAAAGCCATGAATCCCTTTACTTCGATACCGCCCGCAGCGATCAGCATCTCTCAGTGATCGGCTATGGACAGCTGGCGATGAGCAGGCGCCATCTCGAAGCAATGATAGGCAAGACCCTGGTCCAGACTGCAGCCCTGACCTTGCTCTTCCTGCTCATTGCTCTGGCTGCAAGTTTCCTGCTGACCAGGGCCACCCTGACCCCGCTCAAACAGCTCATCAACTCCATTCGCAGCCGGGGAGGGAAGGAGATGGGTCAGCCGGACGAAGTCGGCCTGCTGGGTGACACCTTTTCCCGGCTGGTGCAGGACCTCGAGGCGGCCTTCTCCACCATCGAGGGACTCAAGGAGGGATTGGAGGAGACCGTGGCCGAACGCACCAGCGAGCTGAGCTGCGCCCTGACTGAACTGAGGGAGACCCATATTCAACTGACCCAGGTGGAGAAGATGGTGGCCATCGGCCGACTGGTGGCAGGCGTTGCCCATGAGATCAACAATACCACCAATTTCGTCAGCGGGGCCCTGCCGCCGCTGCGCAAAAAAATTACGGAAATGGAGACTATAGCCCACGGATTTAACCAGGAAGGAGCGGAGAGTGAACGGTGTGCAGCCCTCTTCACCAGTGTCAACGTGCTTCTGGACAACATCAGTGAGGGGGCGCGCCGCACTAACAAGATTGTCGGTGACCTCAAAAGCTTCTCGCGACCGGTCGATGAAGAGCCGGGGCCGGTGGATATCAATCGCTGTCTGAGCACCACCTGCTCGCTGGCCTATCCCCAGTACAAGCATCGCATCAAACTGGAACTGGATCTGGCCGAAGAGCTGCCGCTGGTGGAGGGCGCCCAGGGGCAGCTCAATCAGGTTTTCATGAACCTGCTGCTCAATGCGGTGCAGGCCATGCCCGAACAGGGGACTATCCTCATCCGCAGCTGGCTGGCCGCAGATCAGGTTCATGTCCTGTTCCGCGACAGCGGCCCCGGTATTCCAGAGGAGGTCATGAATTTGATTTTTGAACCCTTTTTCACCACCAAGGGGGTGGGCAAGGGTACGGGACTGGGACTTTCCATCTCCTATGGCATTATCAGGAAACACCAGGGTGAGATCCTGGTCCGCAGTGAACCAGGGCAAGGGACTGACTTTGAAATTATATTGCCGCTCCGGCGGCAGAAAGATATCGTAAATCTAACAACAACCAAGGGGAACGAGCAATGAGCGATAAGATGGCCAAGGTACTGTATGTGGACGACGAGGAGATCAATCTGATCAACTTTCGTGAATCCCTCTGCGACGAATTTGAGATCTTCACCGCCATCTCCGGCGAAGAGGCGTTGAAGCTGCTGGAAAAAGAGGGAGAGATGGCCTTGGTGGTGACTGATCAACGGATGCCGGGAATAAAGGGCACTAATCTGCTGGCCATGATCCGCGAGATCATGCCCAGGGCCGAAAGGATCATTATCACCGGCTATACTGATCCCCAGGATATTATCGCCGCCATCAATGAGGGCCATGTCTACCGTTACATCCTTAAACCCTGGAACGTTGATGAGCTGCGGATCTCCATGCGGCAGGGCGTAGAACGATACCAGCTCATCCAGCACAATCAGGAACTGATGGCGGAATTGAACCGGAAGAACCTGGAACTGGAGGAGAAGGTCACGGAACGCACCGCTGAACTGGCAGAGACCAATGAGACCCTGACGGCCAGGGTGGAGGAGCTGGAGCGGACCAAATATGAGCTGAAGACCCTGCGCGGGCTTCTGGCCATCTGCTCCTACTGCAAGAAAGTTCGGGATACTGATGATGTCTGGGTGCCGATCGAGGAGTACCTGCACCGTCATGCCGATGTCCTCCTTACCCATGGCATCTGTCAAGAGTGCTATGTGCAGGTGATGAAGGATCTGCCGGCTCAGATAGAAGAGTTCATGGGCAAGGCGAAGTGATCTGAGTGAAGGTCCCTGCAATGAGGAAGAGCCATTGAGCATGCACCCGGACAAGTGAATAAATCCCCTCGCCATGGACTCGTGCCAATAGAGCCTCCTGCAAAATAGACAGCATGTGAAATGTGATGAAGCCAATCCCCTTGATTTTTGCTTTGGCACAAGCAGTACCATTGCCCTGCAATGCGTATTTTCCCGGATTTCCCTGAATATTATACCTGCATGGATGCAGCTCTCCTGAAATTTCTATTAAATAATCAGTAGGTGATATTCCCCCCTCATTCTAGGGATGTCTTTTGGGTGAGGATGCCTATATTTTTTTTCATACCCCCAGCGCTCACTTCGTTCCGTTGCATAAGCAGCATGGAATTAGGCAGAGTGCCGATCATTTTATTCCTTGACAATGGGCTTTCTTTTTATCATGCTTAAACATGTTTAATAAAGAAATACGTTTAGTGACCTGTGAATTATGATGGTCTCGTAAAAAGTACAAATTGCCATAATGTCATTTCGGCCATCGGGAGAAATCTTAATAGTATCGACTGGTTGAGTAGTAAGATTTCTCGCTGTCGCTCGAAATGACATTTGCTCTTCCCTTTGTCATTCCGAACGTATGCGAGGAATCTTCAACAATGAGGATAAAGATCTCTCCCTGCAGTCGAGATGACAGTCGGCAAGCATAGGATGACAGATTTTTTTGAGTTTTTACGAGATTGTCAATTATGAGTCGCCGCGAAACAACAAAACAAGAGACCAGGCAACTGATTCTGGATGCTGCCCGCAAGCTTTTTCAGAAAAAGGGGCCAGAGCTCTGCACCATGCGGGATATTGCCCGCGAGGCAGGTGTTTCTCCGGCCTCGGTGGTGGTTCATTTCAAAAGCAAAACCGCGCTGCTGGAGGTGGCTCTTTATGAAGACATCGAACGCAACATCGTCCGGGCCGTTACCACTATGCCCCTGGATGCAGCATTGCTTGCCCGGCTCATGCATGTCGCCCATGTTATGTACAGCTTTTATGACGGCAACCGGGAACTTTACCGGGTCCTTATCCGGGATACGGCCTTTGAGGCCGA
This sequence comes from Pseudomonadota bacterium, assembly GCA_043826415.1. Taxonomy (GTDB): domain Bacteria; phylum Desulfobacterota; class Desulfobulbia; order Desulfobulbales; family Desulfocapsaceae; genus UBA2270. The sequence goes on along the minus strand of JBDRQE010000020.1, from coordinate 110,089 downwards.
AGGTGAAAACCCGTATCTGACCCGGCAGCTGGAAGACTATCTGAATTTTTTCGGGGGGATGATCGAACAGGAGAAGAAGCTGGGAGTCGTCCGGCCTGAGATCGATGCCCGGATTGCCGCCGCATCCTTTTTTTCTCTCTACTTCAGTGTGCTCATGGAATTCCTGCGCACTTCCAATATGACCGTTAACATGGCGCTGGAAAGGCTTGCCTTATGTGCCAATCAGCATCTCTCCGGAATTCTGACTCACGAGGAAATGAACGATGGCCGCTGTCCATAACACTTTCGAAAGCTGGTTCGGAAAACTTGCCGAGTCCGTCTATCGGCGGAAGTATCTCAGTCTCATTATTATGTTGGTGCTGACGGCCGGACTGGCAAGCCAGATCCCCAGAATCACCATCGACACCAGGGACGAAGGTTTCTTCTATGATGACGACCCCGCCCTCATCGCCTACAATAATTTTCGTGATCAATTCGGTCAGGATGATACCTTTATTATTGCCCTGCAGCCCAAAAACGGTCTGGACCTGGAATTTTTCGGGACTCTCTTTGCCCTGCATAAAGATCTTGAGTCCCAGGTACCCAATATCGATGAGATTAAAAGTCTGGTCAATGGTCGTATTGTCAGGGCAGCGAATGATACCCTCTATGTCGAAGAGTTGATGGCGCAGGTTCCCCGGACAACGGCGGAGGTCGATCGTATCATCGAGCTCATCAAGCGCTACCCGCTTTATGAAAACCTGCTGGTTTCCAAAGACCGGTCGCTGGTGTCGATTCTGATCAAGGCCCAGGCCGTCAAACAACAGAGTGGCGATCTGTCGGCAGGATTTGGGGCCGATGCCTCGCCGCCTCTCAGCAACAAAGAAAAATATCTCAGCAACGAGGAGAGTATTGAGATTACCAATGCCATCGAAACGGTATTGGCGCGCTATCAGGGCAGGGGAGTTGCCATTCACTTTTCCGGCACCCCGGCGGTTATCTCCATCCTGCAGAAAAGTATTATGCGTGATATGTCGGTCATGATTCCGCTTTCCTTTTCCTTGATCGTTCTATTTCTTATTGTCCTCTTCAGGCGGGTTTCAGGTCTTGTCTATCCCCTGATCGTGGTCACCTTTTCTCTTCTGGCATCCCTTGGGGCGATGGCTGCTTTCGGCATCCCCATTACCCTGGTATCGCAGATGATACCTTCTTTTCTGCTGGTGGTCGGCATTGCGGACAGCGTCCATATTCTGACCATCTTTTATCGACGATATCGGGACACCGGCGATAAACATCAGGCCATTGTCGAGGCGATTCGCTTTGCCGGTCTGCCGGTCCTGATGACCAGCGTGACCACGGCCTGCGGCGTGTTGTCCTTTATCTGGGCGGATGTGGCGACAGTTGCCCAGCTTGGCTATATTACCCCTGTCGGCGTCATGCTGGCCCTGGTCTATACCGTGGTCCTGTTGCCGGCTCTCATTGCCATTTTTCCGGTCAGGCGGCCTCGGCTCCTGCCTGAAAACACCATCTCCTTTAGCGACCGGATATTCACCGCTATTGCGCGGGTCACGACTCAACGACCTCTGTTCATAGTATCCATTTCAGCAATCATTGTCGCCTGTGGCCTGGCCGCGGCGATGTCGGTACGCTTCTCCCATAACGCCCTGAACTGGTTTCCGGAAGATTCGGAAATCAGGATTGCGACCAAATTGCTCGATTCGGTAAACGGCGGTTCGGTGATGCTGGAAGCGGTTGTGGATACGGGGCGGGACAACGGCCTTCAGGAGCCGGACACTCTCCGGAAATTCGCCAGGGCGACTGCCGAACTGCCCGGTATAACACTCAACAAGATCAAGGCTTCCAAGGCCTGGTCCCTTGCCGACGTGCTCAAGGAGACGAACCGGGCCCTGCATGAAGATCGGGACACGGCCTACCGTGTGCCGGACAGCCGGGAGTTGATTGCCCAGGAGTTGTTGCTTTTTGAGGGAAGCGGCAGCGATGACCTTGAGGATTTCACCGACATCAATTATCGAATCGGTCGGATTTCTCTGCTGGCGCCCTTTGCCGATGCGATTTTATACAAGGATTACGTCGACACTATCAAGGCGTATTTACAGGATCTCTTCCCGGATGCGACCATAACCCTTACCGGCAAGATTCCGCTTTTTGTCCAGTTGATCAAAAACGTGGTGACCAGTCTGGCCAAAAGCTATGTCTTTGCCCTGCTCGTCATCACCCTGCTCATGATCTTCATGGTGGGCCGGGTGCGTATCGGGCTGCTCAGCATGGTCGCCAATGTGGTACCGATCATTGGCGTTCTCGGCCTGATGGGGATCAAACACATCCCCCTGGATCTGAGCACCATGCTCATCGGCAGCCTCGTCCTGGGGCTGATCGTGGATGATACTATTCACTTCCTGCACCATTTCAGAAGGGCGTTTGAGGAGTGCAATGATGTGGAACTGGCCGTACGCATGACCCTCTTTTCCACCGGGCGGGCCATGGTGATCACCAGCTGCGTTTTGGCCGGCGGTTTTTTCATTTATACCGCTGCCTATCTTGAGAGTAACGTCCGCTACGGTCTGTTGAGTGGCTGTGCTGTAGTTTTTGCGCTTGCCGCCGATTTTTATCTGGTGCCGGCCCTGTTAAGTCTTGTCTACGGGAAGCGGAAAAGTCAATCATGTCCAGCGGAGCAATAAGATGGATATATGCAGAATAAGCAAACGAATGACGATGGCAAGCCTTCCTCTGCTCTTTCTGGCAGGGCTGCTGACGCTTGTTGCCACTGCCGGGGCGGAAGAGATAACGGCCAGGGCAGTCATGGAAAAGGTGGATGCCCGGGATGACGGCGACCGCTCAACTGCCGACATGACCATGGTTCTGATCGACAGGCACGGCAGACAGAGGAGCCGGTCGATCCGTTCCTTCTCCCTCGACAAAGGGGATGATACCTGCAGCCTGATGTATTTTCTCACCCCCGCCGATGTCGCGGGAACCGGCTTTCTTACCTGCGACTATAAGGAGGCGGCCAGAGAGGATGACCAGTGGCTCTACCTGCCGGCCCTGAAAAAAACCAAACGCATTGCGGCAAGCGATAAGAGCGGGAGTTTCATGGGCTCCGATTTCACCTATGCCGACATGACCAGAAGACGGCTTGATGACTACACCTATACCTTTAATAAGGAACAGGCCGTGGCCACGGTGTACGATCAGAAAACCTGGGTTATCGACAGCCTGCCGCACAATCCGCAGGTGATCGAGGAAACCGGCTATGCCAGGTCGATCCTCTTTGTCAGACAGGACAACTTCATGGTGGTGCGGGCCATACATTTTGTCGATAAAGGCGGGGAACTGAAATATTTTGACGTAAAAAAGATGGCCTTGATCGACAATATCTGGACCAGTCTGGAAATCCATATGACCCGGAAAAAAGGGGGGAATACCATTCATCAGACCATCCTCACCCTGGATGATGTCCGCTATAATCAGAAAACGGTGGATGACAGCCTGTTTACCATCCGCTCCCTTGAAAAAGGCCTGTAAAGGAGCGGCAATGATCCGTGAGCTAAGCGCCTGCCTGCTGCTTCTGCTGACGGCATCCCCTCTTGTCGCCAAGGAGATCGACCTCTTCAGCGGATTTGACAACGCCCAGGCCTCCGGCAAGGAAGAGACGAGCACTTCGGAGAACGAACTCTCCAGCCATTTCAGCGGCTACAGCAAGCTGGGGACATGCGTTAATGTCGCGCACCAGGCCCCGGATGCGCAGGAAACCGACTGGCGCGACCTCTCTCGTCTGCGGCCCGAGCTGCAACTGGAGGCCGATTACCGGCTGCGCCAGTGGAAATTGTTTGCCAGTGGCAAGGGATCATATGATTTTGCCTATGCCCTGAACGGCCGCGACCGCTATACCCAGCCGGTGCTGGACAGCTATGAATGGGAGGCCGAACTGCGTGAAGCCTATGTCCAGGGCGCCTTGAGCGAGAACCTCGATGTGAAACTCGGCCGCCAGATCGTGGTCTGGGGGCGCTCAGACAACTTCCGGGTAACCGATATCCTCAACCCCCTTGACTACCGGGAGCCGGGCCTGACCGACATCGAGGACCTGCGTCTGCCGGTTACCATGTCGAAAATGGATTATTACCAGGGGGGCTGGCAGTTTTCCCTTCTCGCCGTTCATGAACAGCGGGCAAGCAAACTGCCGCCATTCGGTTCGGATTTCTATCCCTCACCAGTACCTCCTCCCCCTGAAGAAACGCCGGCCAATAGCCTGAGAAACACCGGACTTGCCCTGGAGGCGCGCGCAGTCTTTCCCGGCTGGGACATTTCTTTTTACGAAGCAAATCTCTATACCGACCAGCTCACCATCGTTCCGTCTTTCCCGCCAGTCCAGGAACATCGCCGGATCAACATGGCAGGGGCGGCCATGAACGCTGCCCGCGGCAATTTTCTTTATATCCTGGAGGTCGCCCATCTCACAGGGCTTCGTTTCATGGCTGATTATCCCAGGGATTATGCCCGTACCGATCTGCTGGCCGGCGTTGAATACCGAGGGATTACCGATACCACCATCAGTCTCGACCTGGTTAACCGCCATCTGTATCATTTCCGCCAGGAACTGTCGGAGTCACCGGAATTTCCCCAAAGAGACGAGACGCAGGCAGCGCTTCGCATCAACAGGGCGTTGTTCCATGAGCAACTGAGCCTTACCGCCCTGCTGATCCTCATGGGGGAGCGGGGGCAGGATGGCGCCGTGCAGCGTTTCACCGCGGCATATGATCTTGCTGACAACTGGAGTGTAACCGCTGGTGTAATTTTCTATCAATCCGGCCATGGGGCAATGGCCACAGTCGGTGACAATGACCGGGTCTTTTTGGAGCTTCGCTATGATTTCTGATGCCGGTTGAGTTGAAAGGGAAAATTTTGATGGATAGGATGGCCGGCAGTTATTTGATCTTCCTGGCCGGGAGCTTGGCAGGACGCTCCACTTTTTCAACTTTTTTCTGCCGTTCGGCGGAGGGCAGGCGCAGGTCAATGGGTAGCCCCTGGGTGGAAAGAATGATTAAGCGCGGCTCGTTGTCGATCCGGACCGGCTGCGGCAGGATATGCAGTTGCAGCAGGGCCTGAATCTGCCGGGCAGAGAGTGCTGCTCCCCTGCATTCCGGTTCCAGGACAAAGGGGCAGCCGGCTTCCCAGCCGGAGCATCCGTAGGCCCTTTTCCCCTTGATAACCTCTTTGCCGCAGAGCGGACAGCTGCCCCAGCGCCCGCTGTCTAATCGTCCGCGGGAGCTGTGCTCGATCAGGGTGCGGATGTAGTCACTGATTCCGGCCATGAAGGTGTCGGGGTCAAGTTGGCTGCGCTCGATCTGTTTGAGCTTTTCCTCCCATTCACCGGTCATCTCCGGCGATTTGAGCAGGGGATCCTGAATGAGGGCAATGAGGCAGCGCCCCATATCGGTGCAGAGCAGCTGCTTTTTTTCGCGCCGGATATAGTTGCGGCGCAAAAGGGTCTCGATGATGGCGGCTCGGGTGGCGGGCGTGCCGATACCCCTTTCTTTAAGGGCCTCGCGCAGGGTATCGTCTTCGACAAATTTTCCGGCGGCCTCCATGGCGCCGAGCAGCGAGTTTTCGCTGAAGTGACTGGGAGGTTTGGTCTTGCCTTCACGCAGGGATGGCTCATGGGGGCCGGTTTCGCCTTTGACAAAGAGAGGCAGGGCCTGGTCGTCGGCAGCGTCCTGGCTCATCTTCTTTTTCGGGAAGAGAATGGTCCAGCCGGGCTCGACAATCTGCGTTCCTTTGGCCTGAAATTTCACCTGGGTGGCGACCCCGTTGACCGTGGTCACATTTTTGATGCAGACCGGATAGAAGGCGGCGATGAACTGGGTGGTAATCGCCTCATAGACGAGCTGCTCATGAGCGCCTATGCTGCGCGGCCTGACGCCGGTGGGGATAATGGCGTGATGGTCGGTTACTTTCTTGTCATCGATGATCCGGGTGGTGAAGGGCAGCTTGGCGAGGTCGAGGGGGGCGATCTGTTCGGCCCGGATGGCCTTGAGCTGATCGAGAATCTTGGGGATGCGCGGCTTGAGGTCCTTACTGAGGTAGCGTGAATCGGTTCGCGGATAGGTGACGAGCTTGGCCTCGTAGAGATTCTGGGTGGCGGCGAGGGTATCGGATGCAGAGAGGCCGTGCGTCTTGTTGACCTCGCGCTGCAGGGTGGTGAGATCGAAGAGCTGCGGCGGCTGTTCCTTGTTCTCTTTGGCGGTAATGGTGCTGATAACAAAGGGCTGGCCGCTTATTGTGTCGAGCAGGGCCTGCGCTTTTTCCGGTTGTTCGAAGCGCTCGCCGGTGTACTTGAACACCACCTCGCGATAGCGGGTGGTGAGTTCCCAGAACGGCTGGGGCCGGAACTGGAGAATGGTGTCGTCACGTTCGACGATCATCGCCAGAACCGGCGTCTGCACCCGGCCGATACTCCAGAGAACGCGATCGCCTCCGCCGCCGATCTGACCGTGACGGACGGTGTAGTAACGGGTGGCGTTGAGGCCGACAATCCAGTCTGATTCACTGCGGCAGCGGGCGGCGGCATAGAGGGCGTCATAGTCGTGGCCGTCCTTGAGGTCTTTGAACGCCGCCTGAATGGCGTCGGGCGTCAGCGAGTTGAGCCAGAGGCGGCGGATCGGTTTGTCCTCGCACTTGCACATGGCCAGGATGTAACGAAAGATCAGCTCGCCTTCCCGGCCGGCATCAGTGGCGCAGACAATTTCCTCGGCCTGTTCACACAAGGTCTTGATAATCTGGAACTGCTCCTCGACGCCGTTGTTTTTGATCAGGGTGAGCCTGAATTCGTCCGGCACGAAGGGCAGGGTGTCCAGCGACCAGCGCTTGAGCGCCGGATCATATGCGCCCGGTTCCTGCAGGGTCACCAGATGGCCGAAGGCCCAGGTGACCGCGCAACCACGCCCCTCGATATACCCTTTCTTTTTGGTCGTAATATTGAGAACTTCTGCAATGTCACGGGCCACTGAAGGCTTTTCAGCAATAACAACTTTCATTGTGAAATTTCTCGCGAACTTTGTTGCCTTCGATTATGAAGGGCATACCTTGGGCACAGCATAATAACTGATCAATCCCCCAAGAGTCTAAAAAAAGCTGTCAATACAGGTCACAGGTAGCAAAACCCTGCTGGCGGCGAACCGCTGATCTCTATCAATGAGGTTACCGAACTGGTCAAGCTCTGTCATCAGAAATATTGAATCTGCACCCGGGTCGTCAGTAACCGCCTCTGGGCGATTATTCCGGTGTTACTGACAGTTTTTTCCTTTTGTGCGGAAGAATACAGTATAATGACAGACGAAAGCCTTACTATGTATACGGCGATGCACTTCAAGGTAACCGTCAAAAGAACGCCGGACCTTTCCTTGACGGCCGTCCTCTCACAGGACGAAAAACCGTTACAAACAAAGATTCCCCGTGCCTTGCTGCGAGGAGCTTTGTTCACCTCCGACTGACAAGAGAAACATGACCGATAATAATATCATCGAATTAACCCCGTTCCGTGTTGATCTGACCCGCGCCCTGACCCGCCGGGGAGAGCGAATTCTGGCCGCCACTGATCTGGCCTCCGAGGTTGCAGCCCTGGAACCCCTTGAGGCCTACTACATCGTCAGGGAGATCGGCCTGGATCAGGCCCTGCCCATCCTCCTCGAGCTGAATCCGGAACAATTGGAGGCCTGCGTCGATCTGGATTGCTGGCAGCGCTACGACTTTGCCCCCGAAGGTCTTGATGAATGGCTGTCTGCCTATGCGCTTGAGGACCCTGAGACCATGGCCAGGGCTTTTTCCTCCCTGGACTATGTAGTGCAGCTGCTCTTCCTGGCCCAGACCGTTACCGTCTATGATCCTGATACTGATGAGGTTCCTCCGGAGGATGAGAAAAAAGACACGCCGCGCGCTATGACTCCGGACGGCTTCTATCTCCTGGAGTTGAAGACCGATCTGGCGCTGAAGACCCATCCCTTCACTGTCTTGGATGCCCTGTACCAATATGATCCTGCAGTAGCCCACCGACTTCTGAGCGATGTCCGTGTCGATCTTCCGACCCAGATCGAAGAAGAAGCCCTGCGCTTCCGCAACGGCCGCATGCAGGATATCGGCTTTGCACCACCGGAGGAGGCCGCCGTTCTCTTCTCCAGGCCTGCTATTCGTCCGCCCATGCCCCGGTCTCTGAAGCCTATAGATGATAGTGCCCTGACCCGGCTCCCATCCGTCTATGCCGGCCCTTTGACTGAAACTACGCTCTTGCTGCAGGCCCTGTCTCTGATTTCTGATCAGGAACGTCTGTCCCATCTTGAGCAGGAGATCGTCTGGACCATCAACAGCGCAATTATTGCCTATGGTGAAAAAACGCAGGATATCAGACAGATCACTGATATCTCCGAGCGGGTGCGCGATACTATTTCCTTAGGGTTGGAAGCGCTGCTGGTTCAACAGGACTCCAACATCCTGAGAGACAGCGCCATCGCAGCAGCTAAAGCATCCGACCTGCTCGATGTCTGGTGTGTAACCGATCTTTTCCGGCATGGATTTGCCGCAACGTTGGCCCTTCAACAGGAGGCGCGACAGGCCCTGTGTGATTCCGGATTTCGTGCCTGGTATGATCTGGAGGAGTCGAAGCAGTCGGATGATCCTGGTGATCGCCGGCAGCGGGCCTTTTTTGCCGCGCTGCTCGGTCGCCACCCCTTGCACGGTGGGTTTGACTCGGATAAGCCCGAGGACGTCAAGGCCTTTGCCTGCCTTGCCGATATTGATGCAGCTCGTATCCGTTTGCAACAGCTTGTCGCCCGGATCTGCAACCAACCATGATGACCCGGCAAATATTTGAACATTGTGCAGCAACGTTATGAAAATACGCAAGCTTACCCCTGAAAACTATGTCAAGGTTTCTGCCTTGTTGCAGCAGGTATTTCCACGCAGTACCTATGAGGTGCAATTGGTTGAAAATCTGCATCAGAATAACAAGGTGATGTATGAGTGGGTGTGTATCCATATCAACAAGGTCATTGCCTATATTGCCTTTACCAATGCCTATCATGGTTCTGCTGTCTGTGGAATGCATCTGGCCCCTTTCGCGGTGAAACCGGAGTTTCAGAGGCAGGGGATAGGCTCTGAGTTGCTTCGTTTTGCCTTGCGGCAGGATAGTATCAAGAAAAACACAATCTTTGTATTAGGGGCTCCCGGCCTTTATAAGAAATTTGGATTTGAACCTTGCGCCATGCCTCTTTGTCCTTTTGATAAAAATAACGATCATTTCTTAAGCATCCGCAACAGCACAACCAGTCAGTTCACGGTGGGCTATGAAGCTGAGTTCAAGGGACGTTAAGAGATAACGTGGCCTTTTCATACCAATTTCTATACGGCCCCTCTTTCCCTTTTTGTCATTCGCTTGGCCATGTGGTATTTTCTGATAACGGTTTAGTTCTACTTTGTCACATTATGGAAATGCCACCGCTCAGCCACCGCTAACCCCCGACCACCCCTTCCCCTCCTTGATAAGGAGGGGAAGGGGTGGTCGGGGGAACAAAGTTTCCCCCCTGATTCAGGGGGGATTCAGGGGGGTAAAAATGGTGCCGAATACAACGGCAAAACAATGTGACAAAGTAGAATTACTATCGGGGAAAAGAAAGAGTACAGGCGGGGCAAACTTGATGAAGGGCAGAACAACAATTTACGGGGAAGAAAATGGCACAAATCGGCAGGATAAATAAACTTACAATAAAAAATATACGGGATTACGGCGTATATCATCTGGATGGTGGCGAGTCTGGAGATATTCTCCTGCCGACAAGTGAGGTTCCCGAGTCGTGCCGGCCAGGCGATCAGATTGAGGTTTTTGTCTATGTCGACCGGGAAGATCATCTCTTGGCAACAACTCAAACACCGAAGGTGACAGTCGGTCAGTTTGCCAAATTGCCGGTGGTGGCAAATACAGCGGCCGGTACCTACCTGGACTGGGGGTTGGAGCTCGACTTGTTTGTGCCTGGGAGCGAGCAGCAGAACAGAATGAAGGAGGGGAGATCATATATTGTCTTTGTCTTCCTTGACGAGAAAACAAACCGCATCACCGCCTCTTCAAAGCTCGATAAATTTCTCAGCCGGCAGCCGCCGAACTATAAAGAGGGCGAAGAGGTAGATCTGATTATATATGAGAAAACAGATCTGGGATACAGGGCGATTGTGAACCTTGACCATGAGGGCATGCTCTATGGAAATGAGGTCTTTCAGCGGCTTGCCGTTGGTCAGGAGCTTAAGGGCTATGTCAAAAAAATAAGGGACGACCTCAAGATTGATTTAATCCTGCAGAAGCCTGGATATCATGGAATTGATGATGTTTCCCTGTCCATTCTTGAGACCATCAAAGAACATGGCGGCAGCATTGATGTTACTGATAAAAGTCCGCCTGAAGATATTTATTCTCTTTTTGGCATAAGTAAAAAAACTTTCAAGAAGGCAATCGGTGCTCTTTATAAGAAAAGGCTTATTACCATAGACTCCAGTGGTATCACACTTGTCGACTGAGGAAAGAGCCTGAGCAGAATTGTCTGTTATTCTTGAGGGCTTGTGTCAGGGCCGCACTGCCAGAACACTCCCCATCTTGCTTTTCAGGTATTTTAGCTCCGAACCACCGCAGATTGGGTAGGATTCCCACTCTCCGGCATGGATATCGCCATTGGTCAACCAGTAGCTGCCTTTCAGCTTAATGGGACAATTTCCGGCAAGGTTCATCTCGAAGAGCTGGCAAAGTTCATAGAGCTCCTCCTTGCTGGGAAGGCGCCAGTCGTCATGATTGCCAAGCGTTAGCGTCTGGGTATAGGCAAGGGCTTCCTGGCTGCTGGTAAAGGTCTTTGATTTCTCTACCTGCCACATCAGGCCATTTTCCTGCCGGCAAATGCCGTTTCCCAGGTTAACAAGTCCACCATTCCCTTGCTGGTTATTCTCTGGTGATGAAGATGAGGCGCAGCTTTGACAGAGAAGAGAAATTACCCCGATAATGAGAAAAAAATTCTGCATTTTCATATAAACCTCCTTTATACTGTCTGTCGATATTGACTGCCCCGGAGATCATTGTTGATCGAGAGGGCGCCTTTGCATAACCTGGGAATATCAACTGCCGGAAATCACACTGACGAAAGAGCGTCTGGAGATACTAAAAACGTATATGATCAGTCTATTGCAGGAAGTGTGCTGATGTAAAGGGCCGGCACTATTTTGTATGATGGGAAAATTTGATTGAGTACGGCATCCAGGCAATCGGTCATGCAGATAATATGTCAGGATTAAAACTGTTTTTGCAATATTGAGAAGATGGACAACAGCAGATAACTTCAAATTCATCATTCAACAAATGAACATTATCCTTATAGAAAAACCGGAGATACAAGGTGACCGGGTTTTGCTCACTGACCGACGGGCCAAACATCTGATCAAGGTGCTGCAGGTACAATCCGGTGATACGGTCCGGGTCGGGATTATTGACGGGCCAAAAGGCTCTGCCAGGGTTGTGGCGCTGTGCAACAAATACCCCTTTCAGGTGGAGCTCGAAGTCCAGCTTACTGATGAATTACCTGATAAGCCGCCTGTTGACCTGCTCCTGGCCCTTCCCCGGCCCATCATGCTCAGACGTATTTTCAGCCAGGCAGCTGCCTTGGGGGTTGGAACTATCTTTATCACCCATGCCCAGCGGGTGGAAAAGAGTTTCTGGAATGCCACCCTGCTGAACGAAGAGGAGTATCGCCCCCATCTGCTGCAGGGCCTGGAGCAGGCGGTTGATACCAGGGTGCCTGAGGTTTTTATGTATCAGCAGTTCAAACCCTTTATTGAAGATGTGCTTCCGGGCAGGATCGGGGAGTACAGTCATCTTTTGATTGCCCATCCCGGCAGTCCGGCGACCTTGAAATCCGTGATTGATGAAAAACCGGGACGAATTCTGCTGGCGGTCGGTCCGGAGGGCGGTTGGATTGATTATGAGCTGGACAGGTTTGCGGAATGCGGTTTTGTATCTTTTTCTCTGGGAGAGCGGATTTTGAAGGTGGATACGGCAGTGGTAGCCATCCACGGACGCTTGTCCGAGCGCAGTGAGAGTTTTTCCTGATCCCTGCTTTTTTTTTTTGAAAGGGTGCCGGTCAACTGAATTTATAACAACAATCCACCCAGCCAGTAAAGAAACATCCCCACCAGTACGGTCGCTCCCATACTCCTGCTTTTCAGCGAAAAAAGCAGGGTGGGAATGGCGACCAGCAGTTCCAGTTTACCCCAGTGGAAGCAACGGGGATGAGCATCGGCAAATAGCGATGGGGCAAGAAGAGCGCTCAGGATTGCCACAGGAATCAGACTCAGCCAGTCGATCAGCCATTGCGGTAGGCGGTGATGAGCCAGATAAAAGAGAGGCAGCCAGCGGGGGAGGTAAGTGACCAACCCCATGCCGGAGAAGAGTAAAAGATAGTCAAAAAAGCTCATCTGTTCTTTCTGCCCCGGCGTTTGATCATGTAACCAAGGCTCGCTCCGCTTACTGAGGCAATGATAATATATGAGTCTCCAGGGATGAGCAGGTAACAGCTGATACTGATCAGTCCGGCCAGCAGTCCGGTAAGGATGAAGGTCAGGTTTTGCAGCTGAAAGGTCAGGAGACTGATAAACATTCCGGTCATGGCATAGTCCATACCGAGTGCCCCTGCGGGTATCAGTTGACCGACCAGAGCGCCGCAGGTGGTGGCGGCAACCCAGGCGCTGTTGGACAGCTGATTGACGGTGAGGGCCTGCCGGCGATCCCATTCTCCAGTGCGGAAGCGGGTCATGTTGACCGCAAAGCTCTCATCGGTGATGCCGTAAGCGAACAGGGAGAGGAACCAGCGGTTGACCCCTTGCAGGTAAATGGCCAGGGTTGAACTCATCAGGGTGTGGCGCAGATTGACAATAAGGGTCGTGAGGATAATTGAGACGGGCGAGGCACCGGCGGCGAGCATGGATATGGCGATGAACTGGGCGCTGCCGGCAAATACCAGGATAGACATGAGTCCCACAGCCCAGAAGGGCAAGCCGGCCTGCTGGGCCAAAGCTCCACAGGCGAGACCAACAGGAAGATAGCCAAGACAGATGGGCCAGGCAGCCGCCGCTCCCTTGCGAAACCAGTGCTGAGGTCTGCCCTGATCCTGTTGTGGAGGGACTTGAGGAATGTTCTGCTGCATGGAGCGTCGCTGGCCGGTTTGAGTTGAGTTTGATCTGTTGCCGGTACTATATTTGAGTGGACTGGGGTTGTCAATTGAGTAATAATATCGTCAATGGTATTGGTTTCAGAAAAAAGATAGTTTTCAGGAATTGTCGCTTACAGGAGAAAAAATGTCTGCATTGAGCCTTAAACCACTTGCCGGATTTAGCCCTTTCCCGGGACCAGTGGTCACAGTGATTATGGATGGGGTAGGGATCGGCCCTGAGACTGAGAGCAACGGCGTCTATATGGCCTATACTCCCGTGTTGGATGAACTCCTGCAGGGTGAGCTTGTAACCCGTCTGAAGGCACACGGCACCGCTGTGGGTCTGCCGTCTGATGGCGATATGGGCAACTCCGAGGTCGGTCATAATGCCTTGGGAGCGGGTCGGGTTTTTGCCCAGGGGGCAAAGCTGGTGGGTGAGGCCTTGAAGAGCGGCGCGGCTTTTACCAGTAAAGCCTGGCAGGAGGTTCTTGGTCGTACGTCCTCAGGAGGAACCCTGCATCTTATTGGATTGATTTCTGACGGGAATGTACACAGCCATGTGGAGCACCTTTATGCCCTGCTGGACCAATGTGTCCGGGACAGTGTTCAGCGGGTCAGGGTTCATGGTCTGATTGATGGCCGCGATGTGGGGCCAAAGAGTGCGTTGGATTATTTTGCACCTCTGGAACAGAGGCTGCGGGAGCTGTCTGTGGATGGCTGTGACTACCGGCTTGCCTCCGGCGGCGGCAGGATGATCACGACCATGGATCGTTATGACGCTGACTGGTCGGTGGTTGAGCGGGGCTGGAAGGCGCATGTGCTGGGGGAAGGCAGACCATTTTCTTCTGCCTGTGATGCCATTCAGCACTATTATGATGAAGATCCTGCCATGACCGATCAGTATATGGAGAGTTTTGTCGTCGTTGAAAATGGGAATCCGGTAGGAGCGATGGAAGACGGCGATGCGGTTATCCTCTTTAATTTCAGGGGGGATCGGGCCATTGAAATCTCTCGTGCCTTTGATGAAGCGGATCTGGATGAATTTGACCGCGGCAGGGTACCTGATCTTTTTTATGCCGGAATCATGGAGTATGATGGTGATGCCCATATCCCCGCTCATTATATAGTAGAGCCGCCCGCCATTGATCGTACACTCGGGGAATATCTCTGTGCGGCCGGAATCAGGTCTTATGCCATCTCCGAGACCCAGAAGTTCGGCCATGTGACCTATTTCTGGAATGGCAATAAGTCAGGATACCTTGATGAAAAGCTTGAGACCTATGTGGAGATTTTGTCAGACAAGGTGACCTTTGATCTGCGGCCCTGGATGAAGGCGGCAGAAATCACTGATCAGGTAGTAGCAGCCATTGAAAGCGGTGAATATAACTTTATTCGCCTCAATCTCGCCAATGGGGACATGGTCGGGCATACCGGGGTGCCTATTTCAGTAAGAATTGCAGTGGAAACCGTGGACCTTTCTCTGAAAAGAATCCTCTCTGCCCTGGAAAAGGTCGGTGGCATTGCCCTGATCACTGCCGATCATGGAAACGCGGACTGCATGTGGACCGAAAAGAACGGGAAACGTACAGCGATGGTGGCCCATACCAGGAACCCGGTGCCCTTGATCATCAAGGATTTTAATCAACAAAACCATTTTCATCTTGCTTCTCTTGAGCAACCGGGATTGTCTTCTGTTGCCGCGACAATCTGCAATTTGTTGGGATTTGAGGCTCCACAAGGCTATGATCCATCGTTGCTTGCATTGCCATGATGAAGCATCCCGTTGTTATCTTTTGTAAGATGGTTGTTTACCAAGACAATATCTATCGCGTTTCAAAATCAAGGGATTTCAAGGAAAATGATCAGCTCGCCGGGGACTCAAAATCCAAGGAGAATCGGGGATGGCCCACGTTTCTCAATGCTTGGTGTCGCGTAAAAAAACGTTGTCTGTCCCGAATGGCGCTAGTTTAAGCATTTTTTTCAACCGCAGGGAGTAAAGATGGGACTGTCCCCGGCCTTATCGGGGGCTGTCCCCATCTTTACGGGTTCAGCGTGAACTGGACTTTTAGTCCGTTTGTGATAAACAGTTGCAAACCGAGGAAAATTCATGCGGAAAAAACGTCACAGCTGCCCCCAAGGGGATAGCGTGTGTTTTTTTTTATTTATTAGACTCGTTTCTGAAGCAAACATGAATAAAAGTGTAATGATGTTAGCATGTTGCAAGGATGAAATATTTTTATTTTTTTTCTGGTTTTTCATAATGCAATTTGCTATAAGAAAAAAGGCGTATTAATTGTGTGGTGTTTTTACTTAGCACAGGTATGACATATCAAAGTTGTTGTATTTTTGGGGTCGTGCTTTTTGTTGGTTTTAATTGCTGCACAGCAGAAAAGTAGTTTGATTACACTATTAGGAGTTAAAAGGTATCATGTTAGAAGGCACAGTAAAGTGGTTTAATGAGTCCAAGGGTTTTGGTTTTATCGAGCAAGATGGTGGCAAGGATGTTTTCGTTCACTACTCAGCAATTGCCTCCGAAGGCTTTAAGACCTTGAACGAAGGCGACAGGGTTCAGTTTGAAATTACAGAAGGCCCTAAAGGACCTGCTGCTGCCAACGTCCGTAAAATTTAATTTTGCTCAACTTTGATCGTTAAAATTACCTGAAAACATTCAGGTGATTTTAACGATTTTCTTTTTTTGTAGTGCTTTTCCCCGCCTCTTTTTCTTTTCTTCTTTTGTCCGTGGTTTCTATATCCTCTTCCTTGTATTCCATCTGCACTAACAATGTTTCAATTCCCTTTTGTCAAATGGAGAAGTATACATTCCTTTTTTGATAAAAGCGCCTGTGGGGATTGACCAGGCGATGATACAATATCTGACTCGGAGACAATTATTTAACCAGATATTGCCGAGAAAAAAATGGAACAATACCACAAAACTTCATGAAAAAATCTATCCCTGAAACAACCATTTTAATCGTTGAAGATGATCAATTTGTACGGCAGAGTATGGCCGTTTTTCTGGAGAATAGTGGTTTCCATGTCTTGCAGGCCGCCAATGGCAGAGAAGGGCTTGAGCTTTTTACCCAGAAAGTTCCTGACCTCCTGCTCCTTGACCTGCAGATGCCGGAGATGAGCGGTCTTGATCTCCTGGCAGCCATCAAAGACGACCTCTCTGTCATCCCGGCCATTGTGGTCTCAGGCACGGGAACCATGGATGATGTCATAAAATCCCTGAGGCTTGGGGCTTGGGATTATTTGACCAAGCCCATTGAAGATTTGGTTATCCTTGAGTTTGCCGTGCACAAGGCCCTGGAAAAGGCCTATTTGATCAAGGAAAACAGGCGCTACCAGCACCATCTGGAAGAAGAGGTCTGCCAGAGGACAGCGGAACTGAATCAGCGGAAACAGGAACTGTTGCAGATCTGTGTCAATGTCCCTTTTGCCGTCTGCTTTATTGACAAGGAAATGCGAGTGATACGGATGAATCCAGTTATGGAGGTTCTGATCGGATTCAAATCAGAGGAGACTCGGGGGCAACATTGCTACGACTGCTGGGGCCAATATGCTGGAGATGAGACCCGGCACGGGCAAGAAAGGATATGTGATGCCTGTAAGGTTGTATTAACATTGCGAGACGGTAGTAATCATTCCTATGAAAGAAAGATGGATGATAAAATTATCGAGATTATAAGTACTCCTGTTCGAGATATGAATGGTAATATAATAGGGGCAATGGAGGTAGCCACTGATATTACCGAGCGGAAAAAGAATGCGGATAAAATAGCACAGCACCACCAACAGTTGCAGCAATTGTCTTCACGCCTGATAGAGACGGAAGAGAAGGAGCGTCGCCGTATTGCCAGGGAACTGCATGATCAAATCGGTCAGCAGTTAACTGCTTTAGGGATTAATCTTCATATCATGGAGCATAGTGTCCCGCCGGAGCAACGCAAGCGTATCGACGACTCGTTTGAGCTGATAAAAACAATGACCGGGAAGGTTCGCGATATTATGGCCGATCTCAGGCCCTTAATTCTTGACGACTATGGCCTTGGCCCGGCCTTGCAATGGTACGGCTCTGTCTTTGCCAAGCGAACCGGATTGACAGTCATCGTTCTTGCCGAGCCCCCGCGTCTCTCTGCAAACCTTGAAATAACACTTTTCCGCATCACGCAAGAGGCGTTGAATAATGTGATCAAACATTCTCAGGCAACCAAGGTGGAAATCCGTTGTGCCCTGGAGGATAAACTATTGTCACTGGCAATTGAGGACAATGGCTGCGGCATGCAGGACAAGGCGCCAGAATCACAGACATGGGGGCTGCTTTCCATGCACGAAAGGATTGAAACGCTTGGTGGTAAATTGATCGTTGCTTCACGGCCCGGGCTCGGGACAGTTATTACCGTTAAGGTGCAGATATGAAAATACGGGTAGCTTTGGTGGATGATCATGCCATTATCCGGGAAGGGCTGCGAGTTCTGCTCGAACAGAACTCTATTATTCAGATTGTTGGTGAGGCGGCTACAGGCAGAGAATGTCTGGCCAAAATTGAAAGCTGGCAGCCTGATGTGGTGGTTATGGATATCTCCATGCCCGACATTAATGGCATCGAGGCCACGCGGCTCATAAAAGAAAAGTGGCCGCAGATCAAGGTCGTTGTCCTCTCGATGCACTCAAACTTGGAATATATCTACCGAGCCTTTGAGGCGGGCGCTTGTGGCTATGTGTTGAAAGATTCCATAGGCGATGAGCTAATCAAGGCCATCAGGACTACTCTTGTAAATAAGCGTTATTTGAGTAGGAGTCTACAATATACTGATATTGATGAGAAATTTCTCTCTGCATGTAAATCACCTCTTACCGGTTTGAGCAAGCGTGAACGGCAGGTACTGCAGCTTGTGGTTGAGGGTAAGACCAGTGCTTATATCGCCGGGCAACTCGATCTTTCTCCAAAGACAGTGGAGACCTATAGAAGCCGGATTATGCACAAGCTTGATCTGCGCGACACTCCCTCGTTGGTGAAGTTCGCCATACTGCACGGCCTGACATCTCTTGAGTCATAACGTTTTCCCCTGATTGTTGAAATATTCATCTTTTCAATAATTATGACAACATGTCATGGTTTCCCTACAGACGACTCCGGTGTTTTATGCCATAGTAACAAATATGTTATTCCATTTCTCAATTAAACTTCGGAGTTTAAAGTGATTATGGCGGAACAACTTTTTGCCTCATTTATCCTCGATCGAGAACAGGGACTAGAAATAGCAATTGGCGCCGAAAGTGTCACCGAGGCGACACCCATCACCGGCAATATTCAACCCCTGCCCGCCAGTGTCCCTTTTCTGGAGGGAATCATGCATCTCCGCGATGCCGTTATTCCCATAATCAATCTGAAAAAACGGTTGGGACTGGAGACAACCCGGTACGACCAGGATGCCAAAATTGCGGTAGTCATGCTCGCCAATCAGCGATTCGGACTCCTTGTTGATGACATCAGGGAAGTCTTACGCGTAGAAGAATCGCTGATCCTTCCTGTTCAGCCAGCCTTGCAGTCCATTGATTATATTATCTCCGATCTTATTACCCTGAAAAATCAGCAACGTACTTTAGAAGTTCTTGATTTGAACAGGATCTTTGGTGATAACAGCCTGCTTGTCTCTCAGTCTGCAAATACCAAGGTCCAGACCGAGACCTCCCGGATTCGCACCTATTCCAGATATGTGATATTTTCTGCAGATGGGCATGAATATGGGATTCCTGTCGAGAATTCCCGGGAAATAACTTTTCTCGCTGATATCGATTCCACGTTCAAGACTGGCTCTCTGGAAGGTGCCTTGCAATTACGGGGTCATACCATTCCGATTATGAGCGCCGGGGCTCTGCTTAATAGTGGTGCAATTGGCGAAGGCGAAAGTGAATTAAGCCGCGTTCTGGTCATGTCCACGGATTCTCTTATTTTTGGGATGGTCATTGACGAAATCTTGGAGATTCTCACAGTGGTCAATGAAGAGATCCTCCCCATGCCTGCAAGGGCCGATCAGTCCGTAGTCGGCATCTACGAGCCAGTTCCGGAACGTAATATCATGCTTCTTAACGTGGAAAAGCTGATTGCTGCTCAAAAGGAACTCCTCAAATCCATGGCCAGAATCAACACCGAGGTTGAAGAGGATGAAAAAGCTGCGGTGGCCAAGGCCAGGCATCTGATCACGGAAAACTGTTATCTGATATTTTCCATTGGTAAAAATTTTGCCATTGAACTCAAGGATATACAGGAAATCATAGAGCGCGATACCCTGATGTCTATTCCAGAGGCAAGGGGGTTTGATTCTGCAGTTTTTAATTTGCGAGGACAGATCATTCCGGTAATTGACCTTCGTCAATTTTACGGTTACCCCCAACAGGGAAATGAGGGGAATAATTTCAAACTTATTATCTGTCGTGACGGTAAGCAGGTTATTGGTCTGCAGGTGGATAGTATTATTACTATTTATAAGCAGGAACAGTATTATCCAACACCATCATTAAATGCTCAGTTACAACCAAAGAGAGATACTTTGGACCGTCTCATTGAATTTATTGGTGAAAAACAGCTCACGGAACACGTTCTGGTTGTCAATACCCACAACCTGATCAATAACCACCTGCGATCGGATATATCATCTCCAAATCATACCATGAAAGACGAAGAGATTGAATTCATAGAAGAGTCATCTACTAACATTGAAATAAGGGGGTAATGTATGTCCAGTGTTTCATCAAACCCGGCAACAATTGAAGATTCCTGCTTTTCCCTGTTGACGGAACCCAGCTATCTTGTCAATGACGAGATGGGCATCACCTGGGCTAATGAGGCCTTTCTCAAAGAGTTTAATCTCAAGGCGAGCCAGATTGACGGGAAGTTCACCTGCGAAGAGAGCTGTCCCTCACAGCTCTGCGGCACCAAGGACTGCCCGGTAAGCAAGGCAAAGCGGCTGAAAAAGGTAGCCGAGGGTGATGGGCTGTACACCAATAATGGCAGTGTATCCTGGTACCATTCCAGAGCTACACCGATGAAGGAAAAAGGTGGAACGCTGGTCACCCTGCGTGACATAACTTCGACCAAAGAACTCCAGGCCAGATTGCGTCAGATGGAGACTGATCTCAATGTCATTCCCACTCCCATCATGGAGATTGACGACAAGTTTACCATTACCTTCATGAACCCGGCGGGGGCATCCGTGGTGGGGAAAACTCCGGACGAAGTCGTAGGTAAGAAGTGTTATGAGCTCTTCAAGACCCCCCATTGCAAGACGGAAAAGTGCGCCTGTGCCAGGGCCATGAAGACCGACTCGGTTATCACTGAGCAGACCATTGCCCGGCCTGCAGATGGCGTGATCATTCCCATCAGGTACACCGGTGCCCCCATCAAGGATGCCAAGGGTAATATTAAGGGAGCGCTGGAGTATATCCTCGATGTCACCGAAGAGGCGAAACAGAAACAGGCAGCGGATGAAAAGATTAACAACCTTAATACTATTCCGACCCCGATTTTGGCCATTGATACCGATTTCAACATCACCTTCATGAATCCGGTAGGTGCAGCCGTGGTCGGGATGACCCCGGATGAAGTTGTGGGTAAGAAGTGTTACGATCTCTTCAAAACCCCCCATTGTAAAACAGAAAAGTGCGCCTGTGCCAGAGCCATGAAGACCGATTCGGTGGTCACCGATCAGACCATTGCCCGGCCTGCGGAAGGGGTGATTATCCCCATCAGGTACACCGGATCTCCCATTAAGGACGCCAAAGGCAATATCAAAGGGGCGTTGGAATATGTTCTTAATATCACCGAGGAGGCGCAACAGAAGCAGGCGTCGGATGAGAAGATTGAGAACCTCAATGCTATCCCTACGCCGATCATGTCCATAGATACGGATTTTAATATTACCTTCATGAATCCCGCAGGGGCGGGAGTTGTTGGTCTCACTCCTGATGAGGTCATTGGTAAAAAATGCTACGATCTCTTTAAGACCGCCCATTGCCGGACCGAGAAATGTGCTGTCGGGCGGGCCATGCGCGAAGACAGAGTCATCAGCGATGAGACGATTGCCAGGCCTCAGGACGGGGTGATTATGCCCATCAAGTACACCGGGGCTCCCATCAAGGATGCCAAGGGGAACATCAAAGGGGCGTTGGAGTTTGTCCTTGATATTACGGCCGAGGCGAAACAGAAGCAGGATGCCAAGGAGAAGATTGAGAATCTCAATGCTATCCCTACGCCGATCATGTCTATTGATACGGATTTCAATGTTACCTTCATGAATCCTGCCGGGGCCGGGGTTGTAGGGTTGACACCTGATGAGGTCATTGGTAAAAAATGTTACGATCTCTTTAAGACCGCCCATTGCCGGACCGAGAAATGTGCCGTTGGACGGGCCATGCGGGAAGATAGAGTCATCAGTGAGGAGACGATTGCCAGACCTCAGGACGGCGTAATAATGCCCATCAAGTACACCGGGGCTCCCATCAAGGATGCCAAGGGCAATATCAAAGGGGCGCTGGAATTTGTTCTTGATATTACGGCAGAGGCCAGGCAGCGGCAGGAGGCTAATGAGAAGATTGAAAATCTCAATGTCATACCCAACCCCATTCATGCCGTGGATCTGAATCACACTATTACTTATATCAATCCTGCCGGTGCCGCTATGGCAGGGGTGACCGTGGAAGAGGCCTTGGGGAAAAAATGTTGGGACCTTTTCGGCACAGACCGCTGCAAGACCGAAAATTGCGGAATCCAGCGAGCTATCCGCGGAAACACAACGATCTCGGAACAGACCACTGCCCATATTAATGGTAAAGTGATTCCCGTCAAGGTGACCAGTGTTTCCATTAAAGATGCCAAGGGCAATATAAAGGGCGGGTTGGAGTACATGGTGGATGTGACCTCGGAAGCAGCTGTAGGACGGTTGATCAATGAAGCTTCAACTGAGGTGGAATCTCTGGTCTCCGACTCTTTGTTGAAAATGAGTGAGGCTAATCACTCCATTGAAGCGATGAGCCAGCTTATCGAACGTGAGGTCAATCTGCTGAGCGAGGCATCCTTTACTGTGGATGGCATGCTTAACTTTGCCAAGGAGATGGTGGAACTCACCACTCAATCCAGTGAGATGGCAGCCGGTGTCGCAGGAGATGCTGAACAGGGGAAGAAGGCCGGTGCAGATGCCAGTAAAAAGATGCAGGCCATCAACGAATCCATGGGCAGCTCAAATCAGATGGTTGCCAACCTGGTAAGTCAGCTTGAAAAAATCGGTGGCTTTGTCGATATCATTAAAGAGATTGCTTCCCAGACCAATCTTCTGGCCTTTAATGCCGCCATTGAAGCGGCCAGGGCGGGAGATGCCGGCCGTGGGTTTGCTGTAGTTGCTGATGAGGTTCGTAAACTTGCGGAAAAATCATCCAAATCAGCAGTCGATATTGCCAATATCGTCAAAAAAGTAGAGTCCGAGTCCAAAGATACCATTGTCGCCATGAAGGACGGCATGAAGATGCTCGGAGACGGTAGTGAAGTCATCAAGACAGCCCTTGATTCCATGGAAAAAATATCCACGGGCATTGTCACTATCTCCAGTTCTGTTGATGCTCTTGACAAGAAGGCGGATATTCTCAGTGAGAATGGACAGGCCGTTAAGGTACAACTCGGCAGCGTTGTCAGTTCTTCGCATGAGAATCAGGAGTCCACCAAGGCTGTCAATTTCTCCATTGATGGCACCATTGATGCTTTGAACAGACTTAAGGCCTCCAGTACCGAGCTAAATAAGGCCGTCAGCGAAATGTAAGGCGTCGTGCAAAATAACTATAAAATTTGAATGCCGTAATCGGCATAAGGAGAAAGTTGCGGCGCCTGACCCCTTCTACGGGTTTGGCGCCGTAACCAATTTTGAGAAAATATGAGTCTTTATGGTGACAGGCTTTTTACCCGCAGGTTGGTTTTGAGAAAAATCCAGGAAATTGATATACCCCTTATTGTCGCCTGGAGCCAATCTGAAACGGCCTGCGGTGCTTATCTGAGTCCTGGAAAGCACGATGCTGAACAGATGCGTCAGCAGATCCATTCCGGTGTATTCTGGAGTGACAGGGAAAAGATGTTTCTGGTGGAGTTAAAAGAAGATGGGCTTCCCATTGGCACGGCCCATTACTGGCACTCACCAGGAAGACAAAACACCGCTTCGATGGCCCTGAAAGTAGCCATCCCCGAAGAACGGGGTAAGGGGTATGGTACTGAGATCCAGAAATTCCTCATTATGTATATCTTTGAACAGCTTCCGGTGGAGGCAGTTGAGATGCATACAGATATCAATAATCTAGCCCAGCAGCGATGTCTGCAAAAACTTGGTTTTGAGCTCATTGAATCGCTGGTCTATGACGATCAACAGAAAAAAAGGACAGGTCATCTCTGTCGACTGACCGCCGAGCAATACCACTCACATTCCATCTATCAATTTCATTATGAATAGGCTCGGTCTGGTTTTTGACAGCAGATATCTGCACCATGCGATTACCAATCCATCGCTGGAGAATCCTGACCGGTTACGCAGCCTCTATCTGCACTTGCAGCAGGAAAAATACAACAAGAATACACGTCATATCCCGCCACGAGAGGCAACCAGTGCTGAAATCAGTATGGTGCATTCATTGTTTTATGTGGAACAACTTCGTGAGCATGCCGTAAAATCTGATCCCTTCTCATACGACCGTGACACGTACCTGATGGACGACTCTCTTCCTACGGCCCGGTTGGCGGCAGGTGGCTGCCTTGCCCTGGCAGAGCGTATCATGGAAGGTGAGCTGGATTACGGGTTTTCGCTTGTTCGTCCGCCCGGTCATCATGCCTCGGCAGGGAGAGGAATGGGCTTTTGTATTTTCAATAATGTTGCCATTACCGCAGAATATCTTCGCCGGAACCACGGCCTGAACCGTATTCTTATTCTGGATTTTGATGTCCATCATGCCAATGGCACCCAGGAAATATTTTATGACACCAATGAGGTTCTTGTATGTTCCATTCATCAGAAGGGGATCTTTCCTTTCACTGGTGAGGCGGAGGAAATAGGGATCGAGGCGGGAACAGGATATACGGTAAATCTCCCTGTTCATCCTCAGTTTGGTGACAAAGAATATACCTATCTCCTCGGTCGGTTGCTTCAGGGCCTGGTTGAGCAATACTTGCCTCAGTTTATCCTGGTTTCCGCTGGTTATGATGGTCATGTCGATGAATCGATCAGCGGAATACTTCTGAGCACTCAGTGGTATGCCACGGTGACTCATCTCCTTCGACGGCACGCCTCCGAGAGCTGTAACAACCGCCTGATGTATGTCATGGAAGGAGGTTATAACTCTGTGTCCCTGGAAAAATCAGTGATAGCCACCATTGACGCCATGCTCCAGAAAGATTTTGACAGACCGGGTATTCTGTCTGTCCCTCGCGCTGAGAAGATTCTGGTTGATCATCCTTTACGAAAATATTGGGCCATTTAAGCTGTCGAATGTTCATAATAAAGACTAAATTGCCATGAATGCACCAAGCCTTGATAATACCACCCTCAAAACCATCTTCCAGGAATGCCGTCAATGTGGAACCTGTTGCAAGAAATACAAAAAAGTACTGCTCCATGGGGATGAGGTGGAATTTATAAAAAAGATGGGGGGGCATGTCGGAATTGATGCGACCCTGCGTCAACTTCGGGAAAAACCTCTAGATCAGCTTGTTGAAGAAAACAAAGAAAAGGGCAAGGTCTACATGGTCCATCCCGATGATAAGGGCTGCGTTTTCCTTCAGTGCCGCAACGGATTATACTACTGCAAAATTTACCACTATCGTCCCCTTTCCTGCCGGGGATTTCGCTGTAATCTGGCAGACAGCAGCTTCCTTGATCTCTTCGGCAGTGATGCCACTTGTCTTCTGGGCCTGAACAGCTTTGGCCTGGCATTTGAAAAAGGGTAAGTCCACGAGTGATTAATTGAGGTTGTGGAACTGTTTTATCTTTCTGTCACTGTTATTCTCTTTTTTGTCATCATTCAGCTCTCTTCTTGCTTCTCCAATGCCGATAGGGGTATAGTATTATTTTTACGATTTTTCCTTATCAGGGTTTACCTATAACAGGGGAGAGGAGCTTGTCATGCAGGATCTTACAAAATCACAAAAAGCGCGTCTTGCCATTCATACCTTTAAAACCCTGGCTGATGCCCTGACCTTGCGGGGCAACTATAAACCTTCTGGGAAAACCGGAGAAAAACTGGCGGAATCATTAAAACTGTTTGCTCCGGAGATCTATGGGTCCATGAGTGATCCTCGTGTTGTGGAGCTGCAGGGACTTGAGTATGTGATTGACCGGATGCCAAAGGGGATTGAAAAATGCAACCGGATTATCCTCACCGGCCATGAGGATTTTCAAAACACCACCTTTGAACAGGTCATTCCCTTGAAACGTCGGCGGTTGTCTTACGTCGTCTCTGAAAAGGAGATCTGCTTTGTCATCACCAAGGGGCTGACAGAAGTGTATGATATCCTGACCCATATTACCTTTTTGAATATCGAGGCCCAGAAGATCCAGCAGCAGATCTGCGACAAGGAAGGAGGAACCTGCTCTGAATGGCATGATCTGGGGAAGGCTGTGCGCGGAGAGTTGATACTGGAGGGTACCGTCCTGGATCAGGCCATCTGGAATCTTTCGATCATTCTGGGCCGCACCTATAAAGAGACGCGGGCAACCTATGAGAGCATGAATAAGATGCATCATGGCCAGCAATATAATAATGGATTGTTTGCTATTGTTTATGCGATGGGAGAACGTATCATCAGTGAACATAAATCTCCTGATGAGCAGCTGACCATTTATTTCACTCCCTCACTGCAGGATATGATCGGACATCACCAATATGCTACAGCCTGGGCGCAGGGCGTGAAAAAACATATTTATGAACGGGGGCTTCATGAGCGTCCTCTCCATATCGTCAGTGCCAATATGCATTCGGTGAAGAATGTCTTGTATGGCGCAGGGGCATTGAGAAAAAGGGAAGAGAGTGTTCCTGCCAGTCTTTATGATATGATCCCGATCCTGAAGGGGAAAGATGAGGATGTGGACGCCTTGGCTCGGCAATATGGATTTTCCTTTCTGGCTGATCTCTCAGGGTCGAATATAGATGTCATGGTCATTGATGCTGCAGCTATTGACAAAGACAGCATTCATCCTGCTCTCTCCATTGACCCCGATTATCTGCAAAAAGAAAAGCCGGTGATTGTGGTGATGGATTATGCCTTCGGCACCCAGGCCTTTGATGTCATGGATGAACTGTTGTGTCCATGTCATTTTGAAGAGGAAACGATCATCTTTCGTATTGAGTCCATTGCCATAATGGGTAAGGCCGGAATCCTGCCCGGAAAGAAGGGGGATATCATGCTGGCCACCGCCCATGTTATGGAGGGGACGCCCCATAACTATATCGTCGCTAATGATTTAAGAGTCGAGGATTTTGAAGGCAAGACCGATGTCTATGTGGGGCCGATGGTAACGGTACTCGGCACCTCTCTGCAGAATCGTGATGTTCTTGAACGTTTTTACAGCTCCAGCTGGAAGGCTGTTGGATTGGAAATGGAGGGAGGCCATTATCAGCGAGCGATTAATGCCGCGGTCATTCAAGGGCATCTCTCATCCCAGGTCCGGATTCGTTATGCCTATTATGCCTCGGATAATCCTCTGCGTGGGGGGCAGACCTTGGCTGCAGGATCCATGGGGCTGGAAGGGATCGTTCCCACCTATCTTATTACCAAGGTTTTAGTGCAGAAGATTCTCAATCCACCCGGGGATCGAAGATGCGATTTTTGAGAGGACAGCGTCTTGCCCTGGTCTCTCCGTGGGTGCTGGCATCGGCCTGTGCCTTGCTGTCGTTAATTATCGGGGTCTTTGCCGTCAATAATTACCAGCGTGAAAAAAGTCTGATGACCGATGTTCTGCTTGAGCGTGGAATGACACTTATTCGTTTTGTGACCTCCGGTACTCGGGCCTCATTTCTCGATGGTGCAAGGCAAGGTTTGGCGCCTGTATGGGAATGGTCGGAAAGTATGCAGGAAATCCTGGGTCGTGCTGCTGAACATCCGGGTGTTCATTTTCTTACCTTGGTTGATTCTGCGGGAAGGATTGTTGCCACCTCGGCTTCTGCTGAGGTCGATAGCCGTATCGATGATGAGACTCTTGCCTTTATTGGCTCTCTTGATCAGGAAAGTCATGATCAGGGCAGATTTCGTTATCGTATTGGTGGGCATGATACTTCTACAGCCTTTCAGGTGGCAGCTTTTTTTGCTCCCATTGGTCAAAGGCCGGCCGGAATGCAGGGTGGGCCGCCAATGGATGGATCAAATCTCGGTGGTGAACGAATGATGGGGCGAATGATGAGGCATCATTTATTTTCTCCTGCATGGATTGACGAGTTGGAACGGGTGAGCCAACAAAAATATATTATTTTAGTGGAGCTTGATCTGGAACAATTTAACAAGGCGGTCAGGCAGCAGCTTCTCCAGATTGTTATTCTTTCCGTTGTTCTGCTGCTGGTCGGAGTTGGCGGCTGGCTGTCCCTGCTGACCCTTGAAGGGCTTAAGGGATCACAGAGCAGGTTGAGCCGTATTAAGGCCTTTCGTGATATTCTTATTTCGTCTCTGCCGGTGGGATTGATTGTCACTGATAGCCAGGGGAAGATTCTTCTTTGCAATCAGTTTGCTGAGCAGATGGCCTCGGTGGTTGAGAATGAAGTGGTGGGTGCTGTGCCGGAAAGTGTACTGGCGCCCGCCCTGGCACAGGCCCTTGAGGATCAGAAAATAGCGACTGTCGGGCCAGTACAAAAGGAAATCCTTCTGCCCGATGTCAAGGGACAGATGCGAACTCTGCAGCTGCACAGCCGGTCTGTTGTTGATAGTGACGGTACCTCAGCCGGTGTTATGCTCCTCATCCAGGATTTGAGTCAGGTGAAATCTCTGGAAGAGGAGTTGCGCCGCAGTGAGCGTTTGGCCGCCCTGGGCAAGATGGCTGCCGGTGTTGCCCATGAGCTGAGGAATCCGTTGAGTTCCATCAAGGGGCTGGCTATTTTGTTGAAATCCAGATTCCAGGAAGAGAGCAGCGATCAGGAAACGGCAGATATCCTGGTGCAGGAAGTTGAGCGCTTGAACCGCAGTATCGGTGAATTGCTTGATTATGCCCGTCCCCAGAAATTAAACAAAGAGAATATCCTTCCCGAAGAGGTGGTGCGCAAAGCGGTCTCTCTTATCCGCATGGATGCGGAATCAATGGGGGTGAGGATTAACGTCGTGATGGCAGATAATCTTCCTTTCTTGTCGGCTGATCAGGATAAACTCAATCAGGTTTTTCTCAATCTCTTCTTGAATTCCATCCAGGCCATGGAGCAGGGCGGAGCATTAGACATTCAAGTCATGGCTGAAGGTAAAAATGTTCTTTTTACAATCAAAGATACAGGATGTGGTGTGAGGAAGGAAGATCTGCCGCGCATCTTTGACCCTTATTTTACCACGAAACCAGAAGGGACGGGGTTGGGACTTGCCATGTCCATGAAGATCGTCGAGGAACATGGTGGAACCATGACCTTCCAGAGTGAAAAGGATGTGGGAACAACTGTGATTGTTTCGCTTCCTGTTTGAAGGATTTAGTGACGACAGGTTTGGGTGAGTTTATTATTCTCTGAGCGGCGGTTGCATCGGTAAGTTATCCCCTGGCGGCGGTGAATTTTGGGGGGGGAGACAACATTGTCTCAGTCTGATAAAAAGCGCTTTTATCCCCCGCCAGGCCTTAGGAAGTAACCAGATGGCCAGAAGGATAAATATAATAAAAAGTCCAATAAAAATTATTGGATAGTGCAGAGCTGTCCACAGCCCGCCGATAACGGCAATGTCTTCCAGAATGGATGCTGCCCAGTTGCTGAAGGGTTCAGGAGAGGTGTTAATCAGGAGCCTTGAGCCTGCCTTCAGAGAATGCGATGTGGCGGAGATAGTCCCACCCAGGATTCCGGCCACGATGACGATGGCTGGATTGACCTCTCCTACGGCCCCGGCTGCCAACATGACCCCGGCAGGAATTCGAATAAAGGTATGAATGACGTCCCAGCCGGTATCGACCCCCGGCGTCTTGTCGGCAAAGAATTCCACCACATACATCAGGCCTGCGGCGCCAATCACCAAGGGATTCTGCAGGACGAGCAACTGTTCCGGCAGAACAATGTTGCCGGTCAGTCCCAGAAATCCAAGGACTCCAATGGTGGCATAGAGATTGATTCCGGCAGCCCAGGTTGTGCCCATGATCAGGGCAATGGTGGCGATAAGCTGATGGTAGGCATCCATCTTTGACTCTCCTTTTCGCTTTGTTAAACAGGCTTATTTCTCATTCTGACATTCGGTGAGATTGTTGTCGAGAAATTCACATTCTTTGGGGGAGAGATCAAATTGAATTTCGACCTGATGCAGCAGGGCAAGCCGACTCTTTTCCGGATGTTCCTCGATAAGTGCAGAAAAGGCACAGATGGCCTTCTTCATTTTGTCACCAGGGCGCTGGGTAGGTGGTTGGGCAGGCATGAAAGCATATCTCCTAAAATTACTGAGGATTGGGGACGGGTCGTAAAATAACGCCACCCAGGGGCGGTGTTGTGATTCGTGTATGGAATGGTGCCTGGGCATATTGCTCGGCAATGGCCTGGTAACGGGTTTTGTCAGTGGCGTTGCTGCCGCCATATTGGCTGTTATCTGAGCAGAAGATTACTTCATACTCACCGCTGGAGGGCAATCCCAATTTATAGTTATAGTGGGTCTGCGGGGTGTAGTTGAACAGGCAGACCAGATGGTCGGAGCGGTCTATGGCATAACGGACATAGGAAATGATAGAGTTCTGGCGGTCTTCCAGGTCAAGCCATTGAAATCCTTCAGGGCTGAAATCCAGCTGCCACAAGCTGGGATTTTCCTTATAGAACCGGTTCAGTTCTGCTACAAAGGTCAGCATCTGGGAATGGAGTGGATTCTCGTTCAAAAGATGGAAGTCCAGGCTTCGTTTACAGTTCCATTCCGCCCATTGTCCGAATTCACTTCCCATAAAGAGCAGCTTTTTTCCTGGATGCATCCACATGGTGAGCAGGAGCAGGCGCAGATTGGCAAACTTCTGCCATAGATCCCCTGGCATTTTATCAAGAAGAGAGCGTTTCCCATGCACTACTTCGTCGTGGGACATGGGGAGGATGAAGTTCTCCGAAAAAGCGTACATGATGGAGAAGGTCAGGCTGTTGTGATGATATCTGCGGTACAGAGGGTCTTTGCTGAAATAGTTGAGAATGTCGTTCATCCAGCCCATGTTCCATTTGAAGCCGAAGCCTAAACCTCCAATATCAGCCGGTTTGGAAACTCCGTAAAAACTGGTGGACTCTTCCGCTATCATCAAAGTGTTAGGGTGGCGGTCATAAATGATGGAGTTGAGGTGGCGGATAAACTCAATGGCCTCCAGATTTTCTCTGCCGCCATAGGCATTGGGGATCCATTCTCCTTCTTTGCGTGAATAATCGAGATAGAGCATGGAGGCTACGGCATCGACCCGAAGCCCGTCAATGTGGTATTTATCCAACCAGAAGAGGGCGTTGGCGATCAGGAAGTTGCTCACCTCGCGGCGTCCATAGTTGTAAATGAAGGTCCCCCATTCCTGCTGTTCACCTTTTCTCGGGTCTTCATGTTCAAAAAGGGCGGTGCCGTCAAAACGACCCAGGCTGTGCTCGTCTTTGGGGAAATGGGCTGGAACCCAGTCGAGAATCACTCCGATCTTGTTTTGATGACACTGGTCAACGAAGTACATGAAATCTTCAGGCGTCCCGTAACGGCTGGTCATACTGAAAGGGCCTGTCACCTGATACCCCCAGGACTCATCAAGCGGATGCTCCATTACCGGCATCAGTTCAATATGGGTGAAACCCAGTTTTTGAACATAGGGGATGAGCTTGTCAGCCAGTTCCCTGAAGGTGAGAAAACGTTCAGGATCTTCAGGGTCACGCTGCCAGGAACCGGGATGGGCCTCATAGATGGCCATGGGCAGATCATACGGAGAGGTGGCGTTTCTCTCCTCCTGCCATTGTTGGTCCTCCCATGTGTAGTGATTTAACGGGCGGACAATTGAGGCGGTTTTAGGGCGCAGTTCGCCGTAAAACTGGAAGGGATCATTTTTTTCCAGGATAGCTCCCTGCTGGGTGCGGATCTCAAATTTATAGAGCTCATTTTCACCAATCCCCGGCAGAAACAACTCCCATATCCCGGAGCCGCCCAGACAGCGCATTGAGTGTACCCGCCCGTCCCAGCCATTGAAGTTTCCCAGAACCGATACGCGGGCAGCAGAAGGAGCCCAGACCCGGAAAATGGTGCCGGCAATCCCGGAACGACTGGTCAGATGGGCACCCATGTGGTTATACAGCTCATAATGGGTACCAAAATTAAAGAGATAGCGATCCTGCTCATCGAGTGCCGGCAGGAAACGGTAGGCATCGTTGACGGTGTGCACAGTGCCGTCAAAATAGGTAATCTTGTACTGGTAATTGTAAGGATCAAGGTCAATATCTTTAAAGGCGGACCGCTCCAGTTCCAGCTCGTAGAGGCCTTCATCGCAGGTCTTTTTCATGGGCAGGGAAAAAGCTTCGGTGAGCAGCGTCACCGAGGTGGCATGGGGTTGAAAGGTGCGAATAACAACCGTCTGCTCTGCGGACCCTGAGAAGTGAACGCCAAGAAACTGGAAAGGGTCATGGTGGGTTGCGTTGATTATTTTATCCAGCTGTTCTTTTCTTTCATTCATCATAGATTTTTTTGGATCTCAGGTGTAATTGATTTAGATTTGGGGTAATGTGCAAAAGTTGTGGAGATGTTGAGCATAGTCTTTCTCAGCGTCTCTACTCGAAAAAAAGCAGGTCGGGTTTCAACCAGACGATGGGCTGGTCGCTAAATCTCTATTGTCGGATTGAAGTCTGACCTGCAATAAAAAAAGATAAAGAGGTACCAATTTTTTTATAATACATCGAATAGGAAGAATTGAACAGTAATGAATCCAGAGAATAATGCCATAATTGATACCTTGACCGGTTCATTTCTCATCTCCACTCCCCGGATGCCTGATCCGCGCTTCAGTGAACAGGTTCTCTATATTTGTGCCCATAGTCATGAGGGAACAATGGCTTTGGTGATCAATCAGCCAAATCCGTTCCTGACCATGGATGAAATTTTGAAGGGCGCCAAGCTCTCAGTGCCGGGGAGAAAATTACCGCCAGTCTATAATGGCGGGCCTGTTGAGCCGATGACTGCCTGTATTTTGTTTAGCTCTGAGTATGAGGCTGAGCAGCAGTTAGCGGTTAGCTCAACAATCTCTCTGAGCCGCGAAGCCAGGCTCCTTGAAGATATAGCCAGGGATCAAGGGCCTGAAAAATATCTTTTTCTTTTGGGATATGCCGGCTGGGGGCCGGGCCAGCTGGAGCAGGAGCTGATTGCAGAAGGTTGGCTGGTTGCACCCGCGGATGATGCTATTATCTTTGATATTCCTGATGAAGAAAAATGGCAGCGGGCGGCACTGTTGTATGGAATTGATATTTCCACCTATGATGATGTGGCTGGGAATGCATGAAGGAAAATTTATTAATGGGACAAGGGCTTCAGATTGAAGTCCCCAGATGGGCAGCATGGTGAAAAAATGGATGAGATGAAACAGATATTTGAATGTCAGCGCTGTGGCTATTGCTGTCAGGGTAAAACAACGGTCTCACTCGATGAGGAAGATCGGCGTCGCATGGTGCAGGCACTGGGTTTAAGTGAAGATGAGGTACGGGATAAATATTGGCGGGTGACTGGTAATGTCACCCAGATGAAAATCGTCGATGGCCATTGTATCTTCTATAATAACGGTTGCACCGTCCATACCGGACGTCCCTGGCGTTGTGGGCAGTGGCCCCTGCATCCCTCGCTGCTTACCGATGAAAATAATTTTACAACCATCAAGGAATCGTGCCCGGGTATGAATCAGCGGATATCATATGAGGAATTCTGTCGTATTCTCCAATCAATCATGGCCGCGCAGGGAATCATTAAGTGTTGACAATCTCGTAAAAACTCAAAAAAAAGTCTGTCATTTCGAGTGACAGCGAGAAATCTTACTGCTCAACAAGTTGATACCATTAAGATTTCTCCCTCTGGTCGAAATGACATTGGAGCAATTTGTACTTTTTACGAGACCATTAAGTGTTGAAAATGCTGCGTGAATGTGAGCCATGAAACTTGAACTGCTGCTTCTGGGGAAGACTAAGGATTCATACCTGGCAGAGGGGATTGCCGAGTTCAGCAAACGGCTGCAGCACTATACAAACGTTTCGCTTAAATGCATCCAACACAAAAGAAAAGGCCAATGGAATGAGGAACAGGAAAAGGCAGAGGATGGCCGTCTTCTCCTCAGTCATGTTCCAGCCGGGGCATTGAAGGTGATTCTTGATTTTCGTGGCCGCCAGTTTACTTCGGAAGGTCTGGCTGAACAGATCGGGCAGTGGGAACAACAAGGAGTCAAACAGGTGAGTCTGCTTATCGGCGGGCCTCTTGGTCACTCAAAGGAAGTGGTGGCCCAGGCTGACCTCCTGCTCTCCCTGTCTAAAATGACCTTTACCCATGACATGACAAGGCTTTTTCTTCTGGAGCAGTTGTATCGTGCCTATACCATCAAGGCCGGAGAAAAGTATCATAAATAAGAGAGAAGGGTGGCAAGTTCCGGGAACCTATCCGGCGACTCCGGTCAGGTACACATCAAAGCGGCTGTTTTTCATCTCCACGATGTGAGTTGGTCGTCTGGCATTGAGCTCCGGGGCGCCTTTGGGGCGTTTGACCACCACCCGGTTGGTGGCAATCGTAAGGGCGCTCTCAAGTAGTGCTGCAGCGTCCTGGTCATCGCCTACGAGGGCGCGGATGATCCGCATCTCTTTTTTATTGAGGGCGGATTTATTGCTATGGGGGTACATAGGATCCAGGTAAATGGTAGCTGGGTGTTCGGGAAGTGTGCTGATGAGTTCACAGGAGTTGCCGATGAGGAGTTGCAGGCGCTGGACGACGATATCCCTGGTTGCCGGATGAGTTGCTGCCCGTTGCAGGCCATCGTTCAGCAAGGCCCCCATGACTGGAGATCGTTCGATCATGGTGACCTTGCAGCCGAGGCCGGCAAGGATAAATCCGTCCACGCCAAGTCCGGCGGTGGCATCGACAATGCTTGGTCGAACGCCTGATTTCAGGCCTGCTGCTCTGGCTAAAGGCTGATGGATTCCACCGCCATGGAGACGGCGATATTCGGCGCTCCCATGCACAAAATCGATATGCATGGTTGTTCCATATCGTTTTGTTTTCGGGTTGAGGGCTTGTAACTCCAGCCCCTTGGCCGTGTAAACAAGTTGAAACTGATCGTTGTTGACGCTTATGCTCTCCTGTCTGACTTGCTCACCCGCGGGGAAGAGGAGTTCTCTCAGGGCTTGTGCCTTGAGCTGGAGTGCTTTATCATCTTCCGGGACACTGGATACAGTCAGAGAAAAGGCTGTGCTGGTTGAATAAGCGTGGTCAGTCATGGGTGCTCTGCTGTGTGATGATGAAATTTCGGTAGTTAAACCGTTTTCTATGCCGCTGTTACAATGGCCATGTTATTTCGTAACGACTCCTAAAATATACACCAATTAAAAATATGGAACCTGTAAAAACTCATACTCCGGCTGTTGTGGCGATTATCCCGGCTCGCTATCTGTCTAATCGTTTTGAGGGAAAACCCCTGGCCCTGATTGCCGGAAAACCGATGATCCAGCATGTGGTTGAGCGGGCGCAGCAGGTTGAGATCCTGAGCCGGGTGGTTGTGGCCACCGATGACATCCGAATTGGTGAATGCGTTGCCGCGTTCGGCGGTGAGTATGTACTGACCAGAAGTGATCATGTTTCAGGTTCTGATCGTCTGGCCGAGGCTGCTGAGCTGCTCGAAATCTCCGAGCATGATGTGGTGGTCAATATCCAGGGAGATCAGCCCCTTTTTGATCCGGAGGTGGTGTCCCAGGTGGCTCAACCGCTACTTGACGATCCTGCCCTGCCCATGTCCACATTGATCTATAAGATTATCAGGCCGGAAGAGATCAATGATCCGAATCATGTGAAAACCGTCTTTGATCATAATCATAATGCCCTTTATTTTTCTCGTGCTCCAATACCGTTTCAGCGTAATCCCGAGGAAAGAGTTTCTCCGACCTACTATAAACATCTTGGATTTTACGCCTATCGTAAAGGATTTCTGTTGACCTTTGTCGCATTGCCGGAAGGCGAGTGGGAGCGTTTTGAGAAACTTGAACAACTTCGGGCACTGGAGTATGGGTACAGGATTAAAGTTGTCTTGACCAATCATGACTCCATAGAGGTGGATACTCCTGAAGATTTGCTCAGGGTAGAGGAGCATATCAGGAATTCGAACAAGCAATGAGGCTTAAAAATACCAAATATCAACAAGTAAGGATGAAAGAATGAGAAAGAAGATTACAATTATCGGGGCAGGGAATGTTGGAGCAACAGCGGCGCACTGGGCGGCGGCGAAAAATCTTGGCGATGTGGTGCTTCTGGACGTGGCGGAGGGCATTCCTCAAGGCAAGGCCCTGGACCTGTTGCAATGCGGACCGGTTGAAGGATTTAACTACCGGGTAACGGGGAGCAATGATTACAAGGATACGGCCAATTCCGACGTGGTGATCATTGCCGCCGGCCTTGCCCGTAAGCCTGGAATGTCACGTGATGATCTGCTTGCCATCAATGTCTCTATCGTCAAGGCCTGTGCCGAAGAGGCGGTTAAGCATTCACCGGATTGTGTGCTGATCGTGGTCACCAATCCCATTGACGCCATGGTTCACACTGCCTTCAAGGTGACGGGACATCCTAAGCAGAAGGTGATCGGCATGGCCGGAGTACTTGACTCGGCCCGCTACCGCACCTTTCTGGCCGAGGCCGTCGGCGTTGCTCCCCGTGATGTCAATGCTCTGGTCATGGGAATCCATGGTGATAACATGATGCCCCTTGTTCGCCTGGCCAATGTGGCAGGTGTTCCCATCACCGATCTGCTTTCTGCTGAAAAAATTGCTCAGATTGTCGATCGGACTCAGAAGGGTGGAATCGAGATCGTTAATCACCTGAAAACAGGTTCCGCCTTTTATACTCCCGGGCTGGCAGCGGTGGAGATGGCAGAGGCCGTGCTCACGGATTCACAACGGGTGCTGCCATGCGCGGCCTATCTGGAAGGTGAGTTCGGCATAAACGGCTATTTCCTCGGGGTGCCGGTGGTGATTGGCGCTGGCGGTGTGGAAAGAATCCTGGAGTTTGAGCTGACCAGTGATGAGAAGGCTGCCATGGCCTTGTCGGTGGCAGCCGTCCAGAAACAGATGGAAGCAACAGGAATTTAGTTTCCGTGTCACAAATACCCGACGGGCATTCATTAGACAATGGGGAGCAGGACGCATTAGGACGTGCTCTGGAGCAACTGATGGCCAGGCAGTTGTCGGCGTTTGACCTGCTTCCCCATAGCGATCTGCGTGAAAAACTGGTGGAGCTGGTTCTCTATGGAGAGCCGGCGTCTCTTGATGCTGAGACTGCAAGTCAGTTTCAGTATCTACGCGCCGCCCTGGAAGACAAGGCAGTTGATGGAGTCCGGATTGTGGTCTTTGGCGGCGGCACCGGGCTCTCCAATCTCATTGGCGGTGACAGTCGCAGTGCCACCTGGGCCCGTAAACCTTTTGTCGGTCTGAAAGAGCTTTTTCCCCATACCCGCGCCATTGTCTGTGTGACCGACGATGGCGGTTCCACCGGCGAGCTGCAGAAAGACCTTCCCCTTATCGCCCTTGGAGATCTTCGTCACGTCCTCCTCTCCTCCATCCAGTCCGGCAGGCTCCAGTCACTTTATGGCCTGACCTTGACCCGGGCTGTGGAGGTCGTGTCGCTGTTGTCTTTGCTGTTTAATCATCGATTTGAACAGAGGCCTGACTCCGCTGCCATGCTTGTAGCCCAGACAGGTGTGGATCTCTCCTGTCTGCCGCCAGCCATGGGAGAGGCGCTGGCAGGATTGATCGATCATTTGTTTTCCGATCCTCGTCTTGAACCGACCCTTTCCCGGCCGCATTGTCTGGGCAATCTTATTCTGGCTGCCGCTATCTACGCCGAAATTCCGCTGGAAATCAGCAATGATGTGCTCAGGCTCAACCATGACC
The DNA here is from genome assembly GCA_043826415.1 of Pseudomonadota bacterium. Lineage (GTDB taxonomy): Bacteria > Desulfobacterota > Desulfobulbia > Desulfobulbales > Desulfocapsaceae > UBA2270. Next base: position 72,566 of record JBDRQE010000020.1, on the reverse strand, counting down.
TGCTGGCGGCTCCTTTGGCCCGCGGATTGGCGACTCTGACCGCAATGCTTGGAGCGGAGGAGCAGGCGGTATTGCCCTGTACATCAAGCCAGGCCCAGTTAAGTGTGCTCTACAGTAACGGGGTGCTGGTTGCCGGTGAATATAAATCAGGCCATGCCCAGCGCGGTTATCCAGTTGAACGTGTTTTCGTTGAGTTCTGTGTGAAACCTCATGTGTATTCTGAAGTTTTGAGTGTGATTGCTCATGCCGATATCCTTGTCATGGCGCCAGGCAGTCTCTACAGCTCCTTGATTCCCATATTTCAGGTTCCCGGCCTTGCCCAGGCGGTTCGTAATAATACCAGGGCATTAAAAATTCTGGTATCTAATCTCTGGGTGCAGGCAGGAGAGACGGATCGAAGCTTAGGAGATGTCGAGCGCAAGTTTCATGTTTCTGATCTGCTCAGGGCCTATGACCGTAATATCCCCGGAGGCACAAAAGGGCTTTTTGATCAGGTGCTCTGTCTGTCGCTCAAGGATGTGCCTGCCTCTGTACTTCAGAGCTATGCAGTAGAGGGGAAAATTCCCATCTATCTTGATCGGGATCAGGTTAAAGCTCAGGGTTTTATTCCCATCGAGTGTGGTATCTTTTCCAAGACGGCACTGGCCGAGCATGGATTTATTCAACACGGCCCGATTCATCTCGCCAAGGTCATCAAGACCTTATGGGCTGTTTTTGATCATTTTCCGACCATCGAAAAGGATGTTGCCCAACCAAAGACAACGGCATATGGAGCAGCCTTGAACTCCGGATTACCGGCGGAGTGCCCTTATACCCGGTATCGGCTGATACAACAGCGACTGGCCCAACTGGTCATTGAGGTGTCTGATGACTTGGTGATGGCTCTTGATTCTTCCCCGGAGCAATCGACAGATGGGCGTTTCTGCCCAACTGCGTTAGAGCTGAGTGACAGGATTCGGCGAATGGTGCAAAATATCCTCTGGCGTCATCGGGATATTCCTTTGGCTCATCTTGACCATGTACGGGGGATTATCTGTGTTGATCAGGAGCTGTGGCGGCGCAGTCAGAAATGGGACAGTGTTTTTTCTTTTTATGATCCTGAAGATGGTCTGATCAAGATCAGACAGGATCAGCTGGTGCAGGAAAAGACCTTTGAGGTGGCTTTTCTCGTGGCCCTTGGCCAGTCTCTGTTGGGAAATTATGCCCTTCGCAAGGAAATGCAGCCCCTGATGAGTAGCGATGTCTTGCTAGGCAAGGTGTATCATTTGCATCTAGTTCCTGTCTCGCAGCGAAGCTGCTGGTTCAGTGATGAGCAACTACGCTGCTATCTGGAACTGTCTCGGATGCTGCCGGCATCTAACGATACTGGCCATTTTACCCGACTGATCAATGGAGATGAAGGCTTTACTCCTCCGGGAATGCTCATGGGGCTTAACTATGCCTGGTATCTGGATAACCGTTTTGCCAGTCATGTGGAGTACAAGATGGCGGTGATGAAGATCGCTCCTTCCAACCTGATACCCGAGCAGGTAAAGATGCTGGGCCGTCGGCAGCGACTGGTGAGTTTCTTTCGGGAAGTGGTCTTTCGGAAAACTTTGTTGGCATAAACTGTAGTTGTTCAGACTTGATCTGACATGATTTGGGAGAAAGATCTGAGCTGTTCTGACGCTTCTTCAGAAAGAAGCTCAACCGACTGCACCGAGTATTTGAGTTGCATTTCCAATGGTTCCCTTCAGACATATGTTCTAGAATTTCTGTTAAAAATATCTCAACTGTGATTGGATGAATTATCGTTCATTTTTTATGATGGTGAGGAGATAGGGGAAATTGAGTTAGTTGGCAATCAATCTACTTTGGGGGACGGGATTAATGTCGAGATTAAGGAGGTTTTTCTTTTTGTTCATATGTGCGGTATCAGTCAATGGTATTCTGGCCTCTCAAGCACTCGCGGTGTCAGGTTCGTGGACTGCTGAGGCTGTTGGGCCGAATATGTCACTTGAGGGCCGCACGTATTCTATGGAGTTTGAACCACTCGGGAATATTCCCCCTGGCGCCATCATTACAGAAATAAGCTGGAGTTGGTCGTATATGAACCTGCGATCTGATACAGAGGTGACTTTGGCAGCCCTGTATTTGGCGCGATAAATATTTCCAACTTTGGCAGTGGAACGACTGATGCCTTTGCCGGAGAAAATCCAAATCAAAGTATTTATATGATTTTTTTCGTTCCGGGGACAGGGACAATCAATCCAGTGATGATTGGGCTGCGTAACAGTGTTACCGTGAATTGGACGGATAGTTTTCCGCAGCCTACAGAGATTACCGGCCCCTCAGAGGTTGAGGTTGCGCAGACAATCGAACTTAATGGGACCGTCAACTATGCCACCATCTATTCTTGGACCACGGCTGGTGATTGCTCAATCCCAGACCTTACCAATGCGGCAACGGCAACTATCAGGGGGGACCGGAGCGGATTTTGTACGGTGACACGGGTTGCGTGTGATGACCAAAATAAATGTACTTCAGACACGCACGGTATTAATGTGACCGGACAACTTGTTCTGACACCAATACTATATCTGTTATTGTCAAAATAGTGTGGTGGAGAGGTGCATGATTTTGCTCTGTCTGGTCAAGCCAAATCCTGAATTTAAGCCTTGATGTTGATACCTTGCAGCTGATTAAAATCGGCAATCATCATCTTTACATAACGGCTGTCCATGGGAAGTCTCCCCGCATCAGCGCCGGCAGCGATTGTATTCAGGAGATTACGGTCAATCTCTGGAAGTTGTCGTCCTTCTTTTAGAGCAAAACACTTTTCAGCCATAATCGCGTTTTTTATCCTAAGCACTTCTTTTTCAGGGATGCCATTTTGAGCGGCATATTCGTCCATGGCGGCGATGGTTCGTTTGTCACTATCTGAAAGAACGCTTTCAAAAGATATGACTTCAAAATGGAGAATAGGTTCGCCTTTCGTGGAGTTTGCCGCCTTTGGAGCTGTTGCCTGATATGCCGATTGAACAGTGCCGGGGTTGACTATCATCCTTTCTCTCCTTTTTCAGGTTACTTGTTTTCATATAGTGCTGATTGTCATTATTTTATTATATCGGTTATTTCTCCCTAAAAATTAAGAAATTAGAAGACAATATTTTGGTAGAGTGTGGTGGAAAGGTGCATGATTTCGCTGCCTGGCCAAGTGTGAATTCTGGAATTTAAGCCTTGACGCTGATGCCTTGCAGCTGATTAAAATCAGCTAACAGCATCTTGACAAAGCGGCTGTCCATGTCAAGTCTTCCGGCGTCAGCACCGGCAGCGATAGTATTCAGGAGATTACGATCAATCTCGGGAAGTTGGTTCACATGTCTTAAAGCAAAATACTTTTCACCCATAATCGCGTTTTTTATATCCATCATGTCATTTTCAGGGATACCATTTTGAACGGCATATTTGTCCATGGCGGCGATGGTTCGTTTGTCACTATCTGAAAGAAGGCTTTCAAAAGTTGTGACTTCAAAGTGGAGAATAGGGTCGCTTTTCGCGGAGCCCGCCGCCTTTGGAGCTGTTGCCTGATATGCCGATTGAACAGTGCCGGGGTTGACTATCATCCTTTTTCTCCTTTTTCAGGTTACTTGTTTTCATATAGTAGCTGATTGTTATTATTTTATTATATCGGTTATTTCTCCCTAAAAAATAAGAAATCAGTCTATATACGTAATAAAATAACTATATATTAAGTATATAGACTGTGAATGTAAGATTAAGGGTAACGGCTTTTTCCCTGGCTGTCAGTTCCGATCTAAGCCTCGAGGCATAAACAATATATTATAAACCTGTTATGAAGCAGGCGGATGTCTGCAAGAAAAAACTGTGGAAATGATCGATGGGAAGACAGAGGATATGGAAGCCATGGTAGGGGAAAATTGTGTGATCCATCCGGTCGAAATCAGCAATATTTACACGTTTCCTGCCACTGCCTGCTGAGTTTTTTCGATGAGACCTGGATTCCTCCCTGGATCTCCGGGGAGAAGAGGGTTATGCGGAACTGGTTAATCATCTCCTGGTAGGTGTTCAATTCATGCAGGCATTCGGCTGAAAGATCTTTTTGCCTTTGGTGCAGGCTTTGCAGATTGTGCAGGTGGGGCTTGAGTTGCTCGGCCTTGATCAGATCTTTTGCCGGATCCACATAGGCCCGTTCGATTCGAACCATCAGCGCCTTCATGTTCATGGTGCATCGTTGCACCTCGTTCAGCTCTTTATTCTCCAGGAAATCCAGGGGTAAAATTTCCTCCAGCAGTCTTTCATATTCGGCATATCGTTCCTGGTCGAAAGAATGAGTCTTCTTGGCCAGGTCAGCAAAGCGCTGGATATGGGCGCTGACCTCACTGCGTTGTCTGAGGCTGGCCATGACGGTGTCACAGATTATTCTGCCCGTACCATAAAAATCCTGTTTCTTTACTTTGGCCACGGCTTCCAGGAAATCTTTTTTGTCAGGAATGACTCCGGATGCAGTGTCGAAAAACGAACTCAGAATGAATGAGATGAGGGCCGTGACCACTTGGGATCGTTCCCCGAGTCCCCGGATGAGCCAGGAGGATGAAGGGCCGGACAGGCTGGACGTACAGTATTTTTTCAGGGCCTTGTACTGTTCTGCCACCTGGAGCTGATAGAGGAAATTGAGGCCTTCCCTGTTCTGCAGGGCGGCCTGCTTCCGGCTGGCCATAAATTCTATCACGACGCCGCCACGGTCCCTGACCGGTTTCAGGGCCGGGAAGAGAGAACCGCACATCTCCTGTTGGGGACTCAGCAAAGGGAGCGAGAGCGGCAGGCCGGCAAAGTCCCAGGTGGTGCAGAATCGTTCTTCCCACAGTTTTCTACTCTTTTGATCATTGTCGCTCAGGCGGGCCGGGGCGCCATCCGTCTGGGGCTGATGGCGTCCCTCTCGCAGCGCGGAAAGAGATCTTCCCACGGCCACCACGTTTGCTGACTGGTCAATAAGGAGAAAACGCATGTAAAGGTGAGGTGGCAGCTCGGTGGGCCAGTCGCTGCGATTGATCGTTCTCCGGAAAGATTTGAGGATGGAGCGCTCCAGAGCCTGAAGGAGGGAGCCCTTGTACATGTCCAGGTCGTCCAGTAACAAGTCAACAGTTCCGCTTAAGGGAATCAGGAACTTACGGATATTTTTAGGCAGTCCCTTGATCAAGAGGGTGATTTTTTCCTTGAGCAGTCCCGGAACCAGCCACTCAAAAAAAGGCTCCTGCAGGGAATCGATCATATCTACGGGGATCCGTACAGTCACCCCGTCATCTTCACTCCCAGGCGCAAAATGATATTCCAACCTGAACTGCATGGAACCGACAGTGAGCAGGGGGGGGAAATCGCTGAGCTCCCGGTCTTCCGGCCGACGGTTCAGGACGTCCGCCTCGGTCATCACCAGCAGCTGTTTGTCTTTTTGTCTCTGCAGAAAACGGTTCAGGGTGAACCGGTCGTAGACATGAGCTGGAATCCGTTGTTCGTAAAATCCATAAAGCGCCAGGTCATCAACCATGATATCCCGTTTTCTCAATCGCTCTTCAGTGGCCTGCCATTCCTCAAGCAGTTGCAGATTTTTTTGGAGGAAAGGGAAGGGGCCATCCAGTTCGCCGCCTATCAGGGCCGCTTGGATGAAGATCTGCCGGGCCTCTTTCCGGTTCTTAGGATCGATCCTTCCGTAATTAATTTTGCGGCCTGCCACAATGACCAGGCCAAAGAGGGTCACTTTCTCATCGGCAATGACCTGCCCTGTTTTTTTATGCCAGCGGGGAGTCGACCAGGAGCGTTTGCACAGATTTCCCCCAAGGGATTCCAGCCAATCCTGGTCAATGGCGGCCACGGTCATGGCGTAGAGTCGGGTGGTCTCCATGAACGAGGCGGCCATGATCCATTGGCTGCTCCTGCCTTCCTTGGTCTCCGCGCTTTTCGAAGGTCCTTGGCTCGCATCTCTCGCTCCGGTCATATTCGACTGTCCCTGCATGCCACCTTTTTTTTGAAACAGGTGTGATCCGGGAAAGATCATGACCTCGCTTCCCCCGCCTCCCAGATAAATCCTTTCTTTTTGCTTCGTAGCAATATTGCGCAGAAAACCGGTGCAGAGAGATTGGTGGATGGCTGCATAGGAAGCTGGCGTGCTGTTGTCGTTGAATCCAGGGTGCCGTACAAGGATCCGCTCAAGTTGTTCATGGAGATCCAGCCATTCGCGCATCCGCTGGAAGGAAAGGAAGTGGCTGGCGCAGAATTTTTTCAGGCGACTCCAGGATTTGGTTTGGATCTGGACATCATGGAAGAGATCCCAGATATGAAGCAGAGAGAGGAAGTCGGAATCGGCATGGGCAAAATGATGGTGAGCTGCATCAGCCTCCTGTTCTCGGTCAGCAGGTCTGACCCGAGGGTCAGGAATGGCCAGGGCCGTGGCGATAACCTTGATTTCACGCAGGCAGTTGTTTTCCTGAGCCGCAAGAATGATCCGGGCAATGCAGGGGTCAATGGGCAGGGTGGCCATGATCCGGCCATGCTCGGTCAATTTCCCTTTCTCATCGATGGCCCCGAGTTCGGCCAGGAGTTTGTAGCCATCGCGGATGGCATTGCTGTGCGGTGGCTCCACAAAGGGGAAAGAATGGGGCGAACCCAGATTGAAGGCAATCATCTGGAGGATGACTTCGGCCAGGTTGGCCCGTTTGATTTCCGGCAGAGTGAATTCCTCCCGGTTCAGGTAATCTTCTTCGGAAAAAAGACGGACGCAGATGCCGGGGCCAATTCGTCCGCATCTTCCCTTGCGCTGGTCGCAGCTCGCCCTTGAGATCCTGGTGATGGGCAGGCTGATGGTCTTGGCCCGGACATTGTACTGAGAGACCCTGGCAAGCCCCGCGTCCACCACATAGCGAATTCCCGGCACGGTTATTGAGGTTTCGGCGACATTGGTGGCCACCACAATCTTGCACTGTTTGTACTGTTGGAAGATCCGGCGCTGATCTGTCCCCTGCAGGCGGCCAAACATGGGCAGGATAACCGCCTCGGGAATCTTTTTACCAAGAAGGGTGCAACAGGTGCGGATATCCCGCTCTGTCGGCAGAAAGATGAGAGTGTCGCGCGGCCTGTCGTGCAGATAAAGGTCGACTACAGTCTGCACGCAATGATCGATGTAGTCATCCTGAGTCTCTTTTGCCGCCAAAAATTCGTTTTCTATGGGAGAATAGCGCAGTTCAACCGGGTAGGTTCTGCCGGCAATCGAAAGGACAGGGGCATGGTCAAAGTGTCGGGAAAAGACCTCGGTATCGATGGTGGCGCTGGTGATGATCAGTTTGAGATCCGGCCGTTTGGGCAGCAGGTTTTTGAGAAAGCCAAGGAGGAAATCAATGTTCAGGCTGCGCTCGTGGGCCTCGTCAATGATAATCACTCCATATTGGCGGAGCAGCGGATCGTTTCTGGTCTCTGCCAGCAGTACCCCGTCGGTCATGAATTTGATCCGGGTATCCGCACTGGTCTGGTCATGAAAGCGGATCTTATACCCAACCAGTCCGCCATTGTTGCTGCTTTCTTCTAACTCCTCACTGACTCGTTCCGCGACCGAGGAAGCGGCAACCCGACGCGGTTGGGTACAGCCGATGAGATTGTTACCTGCCAGGTCCAGGTCCAGACAGAACTGCGGGAGCTGAGTGGTTTTTCCGGAACCGGTGTCACCGGCAATAATGATGGTCTGGTGGTCCCGCAGGGCCTCCTGTATCTCAACCTTGTGATTGAGGATGGGAAGGATATCCGAGGAATGAATTGTCATGGAAGGAATGGTTGAACTTTTGATTCTATGGTATATGGTACATGATCAGCAGGCTCATCTGTCTGCAGACTGAATAAGCCGCCGTAAAAAAATAACATGGCCATTTTAAAGCACGGAGCGGCATAAGGAGCCGTAACGAAATAGATATAAATGGCCATGTTATTTCGTAACGGCTCCTAAATTTAATAATTCATTAATGATGGTCTCGTAAAAAGTACAAATTGCCATAATGTCATTTCGACCAGCGGGAGAAATCTTAATAGTATCCATTGGTTGAATAATAAGATTTCTCGCTGCCACTCGAAATGACAGACTTTTTTGAGTTTTTACGAGATTGTCATTAATATAACATGTCATATCTCACCCTGAAAGAGGAGAACGTCATATGAAGGTACGAAAGGCAGTGATTCCGGTGGCTGGGCTTGGAACCAGGTTTTTGCCCGCTACTAAAGCCATTCCCAAGGAGATGCTCACCATTGTCGATCGGCCGACCATCCAATATATTGTCGAGGAAGCTGTGGCCTCCGGGATTGAGCAGGTTATCTTTGTCACCAGTGCTGGAAAATCCGCCATCGAAAATCATTTTGATTATGATTTTCAGCTTGATTGCGTGTTGAAAGAAAAAAAGAAGGTTGTTCTTGGTGAAGAGCTCAATAATATCTCCAATCTCATTGATCTGATCTCTGTTCGTCAGAAGAAACCTTTGGGGCTCGGACATGCCATCTGGACCGCCCGGCACGTAGTGGGTGACGAGCCGTTTATGGTTATGCTCGGCGATGATCTGGTTCTGAGCAAAACCCCTTGTGCCAAGCAGATGCTTGACCTCTTTGATGATGTGCAGGAATCAATTGTCGCTGTGCAGCGGGTACCTGAGGACCAGACTTTTCAGTATGGTATCGTAGAGGGTGAGGCCATCGAGCGCGAGCGTACCCACCTGGTCAAGAGGATGATTGAAAAGCCGGCACCTGGGACCACTGATTCTGATATGGCAATCATTGGTCGTTATATCCTTATGCCCGAAATATTTGATCTTTTAGAGAAGACCACCCCCGGACACGGTGGTGAGATTCAGCTGACCGATGCCTTGCAGGCCCTGGGGAAGAAGCGGGAGATGTATGCCTATGAATTTAACGGCACCCGATATGACGCCGGTGACAAGATGGGATATCTGAAGGCTATTCTTGCCTATGGCATGATCCACAACAAATTAGGCGCTGAACTGAAGGCCCATATCAAGGAGTTGGCAGCAGATCTATGATTCGCTTGGAGGTGGCGGTTGCTGCTCCGTTGCAGCAGACGCTTACCTATCTGTTCCCTGACGATTCCGGCGATGATGCCGTTACGATCCCTCTTGGCCGGAGGGTTCTGGTGCCACTTGGTAACAGAAGGGTAACCGGATATGTGCTGGGGCAGCTTCCTGAGGAGGATGTCGGCTATAAGCTGCGGTCAGTGATCGAGGTTCTTGATCATGAACCGCTATTTCCCCTTAACTTAATACCCTTTTTCCGTTGGGTTGCCGGATATTATCATTATCCACTGGGTGAGGTCATTAAAACAGCCCTGCCCAGTGGTCTTGCACCCCGTAGCGGCAAACAGCTGCATCTGACCGGCAGGGGACAAAAAGAGCTGGCACGGATTTCTGAAGAAAACGGCCTGCAGGACTTGAGCTGGCTGCCGCCTCTGTTGGAAAAAGGCTCCCTTACTGCTGCTGAATCCAAGAAGATTCTGGGAAAACACAGGTCTCAAAAGCTGATTCATTCCTGGCAGCAACAAGGTCTTGTTGAGATCCGTGAGGTATTGATCGGAAATGATACCCGGCAAAAAAATGAGATCTGTTATTTCCTGGCCAGTGAGTTATCCCTTCCTGCATGTTTAAGTTCTGATCCTTCCAGGGATGACCTTAAAAGCCTTGGACGAGAACTGGCAAATGAGCTGGTTCCTTCCCTTCACCTTTCCCATATCAAGACCCTGTATTTTCTGCACTTACTTGCCGGCGGTAAAGCGCAGGGGGCTGTTCCGGTGCGCGAAATAAACAAGGTGTATAGTGGTGCCGCCAAAGCCTTGCCATTTCTTCTGGAACAGGGGCTTGTAATCCGCGTTGAACAGCGTGTTTTTCGCAATCCTTATGGTGAACAGCTCTCATGGTTTCCCAAGCCTGAGATTCTGACGCCGGACCAGGATCAAGTTCTTTCCGTGCTGACCCCTGCCATTCAGAAAAAGATCTTTGCAACCTTCCTGCTGCATGGTGTAACCGGCTGTGGTAAGACCGAGGTTTATCTGCAGGCCGCCGAAGTATGCCTTGCCAGTGGTCGTGATGTCCTGGTTCTGGTGCCTGAGATAGCTCTGGCTACCCAGCTTGAGGCTCATTTTGTTTCCCGCTTTGGCGAAAGGGTGTTGATCCTGCATAGCGGCCTGTCAACGGGTGAACGTTTTGACCAGTGGAGTCTGGCGTCCAAAAGACAGCCTGGAACCGGACCACAGATCGTCATCGGGGCCAGATCAGCTATCTTTGCTCCATTACAGGATCCTGGGCTTATTGTGGTGGATGAAGAACATGACAGCGGTTTTAAACAGGATGATGGCCTGCGCTATAATGGTCGTGATCTTGCAATCCTGCGGGCCAGATTTAATGATGCGGTGGTTCTGCTTGGTTCGGCCACCCCGTCGGTGACAAGTTTTTATCATGCCCGGCAGGGGAAATATTCTCTGCTGACTATGAACAAGCGGGTGCAGGAGCGTTCATTACCTTCGGTCTCTCTGGTCGATCTGCGTGATAAATCACAAAAGGCTTATGGAAAGGCGTTGGGTAAAAAATTGCAACAGGCCCTGAAGGAGACTCTGGCGCAGGGAAAACAGAGCCTCCTGCTTTTAAATAGAAGGGGATTCTCCGCAGCGTATCTCTGTCAGGATTGCGGCAAGCCGGTCGAGTGCAAGCATTGTCATATCTCGCTTACGTACCATAAAGGGAAAAAACAACTGGTCTGTCATTACTGTGGTTTTTCTCTGAACAGCAATTTGATTTGTGCAGGTTGCCACTCAGAGAAACTGGTTCCGGTGGGCTTTGGCACAGAACGCATTGAACAGGAAGTTTTGGAGCTGCTGCCCGAGGCCAGAATTGCCCGCCTTGATACTGATACCGCCGCAGATCGTAAGAAATTCCTCCATATCCTGAAGGCCATGCATAATCGGGAGATTGACATCCTGATCGGCACTCAGATGATTGCCAAGGGGCATGACTTCCCGGAAGTGACTCTGGTGGGAGTCGTCTGGGCCGATGGCGGGCTTACTCTACCCGATTTCCGGGCGGCGGAACGGACCTATCAATTATTGTCACAGGTCAGCGGTCGGGCAGGGCGGGGGGACAGTCCAGGGCGGGTGATTATCCAGACCTTGCGACCGGATCATTATGCGGTATCCTTGGCCCAGCGCCATGCCTACAGTGAGATGTATGAGAGGGAGATCGCGATCCGGCAGATGCCGGCCTTTCCACCCCTGCTGCGGATGATCAATATCCATATTCAGGGAGGCAGAGAACAGGAAGTGCGAAAGGCAGCAGAAGACATTGCTGCCAAGTGCCGGACTTCAGCAAAGACCCTGGCTGCGGCCTCGATGTGTGATCCCGTGGAGATCCTTGGCCCGGCGCCTTCACCACTGGATAGACTGCGGGATCGCTATCGCTGGCAGCTCCTGCTGAAGGGTGTGTGTCAAGAGGACTTGCATGCCGTATGTCATCAGGTAGTGACGTGTCAGGGAGAGTTTGTTGCTGGAGATCTTAAGATTGGGATTGATGTTGATCCCGAGAATATGATGTGAGAAGTCAGGCTGTGTTGGGTGTAGGTTTTTCCTTATTTTTTCCGTATATAAGCCATCTATATGATCTCAGTTTGTTTTCTCCAAGATTGCTGATTATCCATCCTTGCAGGAGAGTAAGTTCCCTAAGCCGCTGTAAAAAAGTAACGGCTCCTAAAAATTAAACCACTTCTTTTTTGGGCCGTAAAGTGCCACCCGGTTTCTTCCTTCTTTTTTGGCATCATAAAGGGCCAGGTCTGACTGATTGATAAAATTATTTTTGTTAAAATTATCAACTTTACCAGGGGAGGTGCTGGTAAGGCCAAAACTTGCCGTGACGTGGTATTCGTTGTCCAGATCGACAAAAGTTGCGTTTTCAATAGCTGCACGAAGTTTTTCGGCCACCAGCAAAGCGTCTTCTTCTGATGTCTCGGGGAGAATGATCACAAATTCTTCACCACCATAGCGAGCCAGGGTGTCATATTTCCGGAGATTCTCCTGTAAGATCTTACAAAAATTTTTCAACACAAAATCTCCCGCCTGATGCCCGTAGGAATCATTGAAATTCTTGAAATGATCGATATCAATTAGAAGCAGAGAAATCGTAGTCTGGTGACGGATTGAGCGATTAATCTCCTGATCCAGGCTGGTTTGAAAATAACGGTGGTTATAGACTTCGGTTAAGCCGTCAATGTTTGCCAGATTGTCCAGGATTTTATTTTTTTCCTGGAGCTCCACTGTGAGATTTTCCAGTTTGATCTTGGTCTGCACCAGTTGTTGATTTATCTGGTCGTAATTGAGGTTGAGCAGGCTGAGTTTGATATTGGCCTCTTGCAGAATCTCCTGGATTGATTTGGTATTTTTGATATTCAGGCCAAAATAGGCCGCAGCCTGATCTAACTGATGATGCAGATCGGAAAGAATGCTGTTGATATCGGCGCCGCTCAGCCCAAACAGCCTTTTTGCCTCTTTCTGGAACTTTTTATGATACTCTTCCGGGGTGTTGGATGTAAGGATATTTATCAGAATATCGGAGAGATATACGGCATTTATTGTCGCCTTGATCTTGAGATTCTGACCGACGTATTGTTGCGGATCATGATGGAACAGGATTGGAAGGAGTAAAACTTCAGGAAAGCCCCAACTTTTTGCTACTTCATAGCCGATAAAACAATGATCAACCCCTATCAGCTTTTTCTCTATTTCTATAGCTGCCCCTTGTTTTTCCTCTAACTGGCAAAGAACCTTTTCGTATTGCTCAGGAAAGGTTTTGGCGAAGATCAACTCTCCAAGGTTTTGCAGGAGTCCTGAGATAAAAATCTCTTCGGTGTCTGCCCCTTTCACCTTGCCCAGGATCAGTTTGGCGGCAACTGCAGAGGCAAGAGAGCGTTCCCAGAATTTTTGGAAATCAAAATGCTCACTTTTTTTCCCAGTCCTGATGGAGAGGAATGAAAAAGAAAGGACCAAGGAACGGACAGCGTTGATGCCGAGGATTGAAACTGCCTGATTGATTGAACCGATCTGCTGGGGAAAGCTGTAAAAGGCGGAGTTGGACACTTTAAGGATCTTGGCTGACAGGGCGATGTCTTTTGAAACCAGATCTGCGATGTCCGTCAAGGTAGTGTCTTCACGTGACGTCAGGGAGATAAGCGCCGAGGCAACAGTGGGCAGGGTAGGAAGTTCAGTGGAGCTGAGAACAGTTTTGAGAATATCTTCTGGCTGCATGATAGACGATACAAGGTTGAAGATTAGGAGCCGTTACGAAATAACATGGCCATTTCGTTCAGAAATTCTTTGCCGGGTCTGTTTTGGAATTCTACAGAATAATATAATACTTCAAACATAACACTTACAACGTAAAAATGTCCATGGCCAAATCCTTACATTGCATCACCAGATTCAGGGTAGGTGCAGATTTCACCGCGATAATTTTCGAAAATGAGCTTGTCTCCTCTAGTTAAAATGTAATCCGGTGTGAGTGGAATTTTCCCCTTGCCGCCTGGACCATCGAGGGCAAAGGTGGGCACAGCCAATCCAGAAATGTGGCCGATCAGGCTGCGCATGATTTTTATACCTGTCATGGTCGGAGTACGGAAATGATTGGTGCCCAAGGTCAAATCTGTCTGGAAGAGATAGTATGGTTTTACTCGTATCTCCAGCAGTTTCAATAAAAGCTCCCGCATGGTTTCCGGGTTGTCATTGACCCCTTTCAGAAGAACGCTCTGGCATCCCATCGGGATACCGGCGTCTGCCAGCAGGGTACAGGCAACGCTTGCCTCCGGGGTGATCTCTGCAGGATGGTTAAAATGGGTGTTGATGTAAAGCGGATGATATTTTTTGAGGATGGCCACCAATTCCGGAGTGATACGCATGGGAAGGGTGCAGGGCACTCTGGTGCCAATGCGAATCACCTTGACCGATGGGATCGAACGCAGCTCTCGCAGAATAAATTCAATTTTGGAGTCCGGCAGGAGCAAAGGGTCACCTCCCGAGAGAAGCACTTCCCGAACCTGCGGATGATGGCGGATATAATCCAGTCCTGCCTGGATGCTCTCTTGGCTGATAACCATCCTTCCGGTTCCAACCTTTCGTTTTCTGGTACAAAACCGGCAATACATGGCGCACTGGTTAGATACCAGGAACAATACCCGGTCCGGATATTTGTGAACCAGATTGGGTACCGGACTCAGATTCTCCTCCGCAAGGGGATCTTCAATACAGGTAGGATCATGTAATTCTGCAAGATCAGGGACCGCCTGTTTCCAGAAAGGATCTCCGATCTTCTGGATTAATTTCAGGTAATAGGGATTAATCCGCATGGGAAATGTTGCTATTACCTCTTCTAATGAGGTAATGTTAACATTGAAATACTCATTCAGGGCTTCTGGACTGGTTATGGAGTCCTTGAGGATGTCTTGCCATTTTTTCATAGTTCGGCATTATGGGATATCATTCCTGAAATGTCAATTTGGTAAATACGTATCCTCGTTGTCGTGAGATAAATTTTTGTGACTTATGGTTAGTGCTTGTCGGGCAGTCTTTTTGCTCCAGGATTTTTTTTATTTTCTTACTATTTTTTTGTTATGGATATTGATCAGAGACAAAAAGAGCAGGCTGTGCTGAAAGCCAAAGAGCTGATGGCCGAAGGTGAAAGACAGAGGGCTCACGCCCGGCTGTCGCATCAACTTGAAGAGTTCGAACTGGGTAATATCAAGGTTTTGCTGCAGGATGAATTTGTCGGCAATGTCTCACAGCGGATTCTTGAAGCTTCTCATGACCTCCCTCCCGATCGAGCCTCATTGCTTGTGGAAAAACTAGGTCAACATACCTGTAATGAAGATGGTGCAATCCGGGAACGTGCCGTCATGACCCTTTCTTTTTGTTTTGGCCTTTTGTCCGCTGAGGAAAATCTCGAGTTGCTGGAAAAAGTCACCTTTATGCTGGCCAATTGGTTGAAGGTGGAGACAACCTATTATCCTGTCTGTGAAACAGTTTGCCGACAGTTGCAGCAGGATGGCCTCAGGATGCTGAATGAGGGGCGTTGGCAGCAGTTTGATTCTCTGCTGGAGATTCTGTCTCAGATTCAGTCCGGTGTGCTGGAAAAGGGAAATGTGATTCGGGGATTAGTAGCTCGAACTCTGGATGCACTGGCAACGGAACATATTCTTGAGGAGCTGACTCTCGTTTATATCAATGGTCAAGGTGGGCGGCAGGTCCTGGCTGAGAAAATCCTGACTCGCCTCGGCCGCCGTTCGGTTATTTTTCTTCTCGAAAAGCTGCTGTCATCCCAACAAAAAAATGAGCGACTTCGACTCCTCCAATTAATTCCTGAGACCGGTAAGATTGCTCTGCCTGTGCTCAAGGAGTATCTGGCCAAAGATCTGCCGTGGTACGGGGTACGTAATATTGTCCTGCTGATTACAGTAATGGGAGATTCCTCACTTGTGCCGTTGGTGCTTCCCTCGCTTAAAAATGCTGATATTCGAGTGCAGCAGCAGGTCGTTGATTGTATTCATGCCCTTGGGGGCGGAGATAAAAAGAAATATCTTCTGTCAGCTCTGTCTTTGGTTGATGATGAACTTAAGGCACCTCTGGTTACCTGGTTAGGACAGCTGGGATGCAGTGCAGAGTGTGCAGATGTCCTACTTGATCTTCTAGCAGACCGTGATGCAGTTGTTCCCCATGTGCGCGAGGATCTTCTGGGGCAACTTTGTATTGCCTTGCGTCTGGTGCCAAAGCAAAGAACCGTTATTCTTTTAGGACAACTGATCGCTGAACGTGAAGAACAGGGGGGGAATGGCCGCGATTCGGTAAGTCTTATTGCCAAGAGGACCCTTCAGATTCTTGAAGCGCAATTGCAGCCTGCAGGTAAACAAAATAGTGATAAGGAGGTAGAGGTGTCGTATGCATCTGATTCTGAGGCGGAACAACGGGCAAGGCTGAATCTTCGTGATCTGGACACTCAGATTCAGCAATTAGTACAGGCAGAAAAGATAAAAGAAGCCATAGCCTTGATTGCTGAACATGCTGTTCATGCGGCGAAAGAAAAAGACTTTGTCTCGGCAGAGATCTTGCGCGACCGGATGCTGGCGGTGAATCCCAATGCCTTGATTGAGGTCATTCGAGTAAGTGAGGTCATAGAAGAAGAGAAGAGTTATGCCATCAGCAGTCATTATCTAAGCCTCTGGAGTGAGCTGTATGATTTTTTAGACTCTGACACCTTCACTGCCCTGTATCATTGTCTACGCTTCCAGGAGTACAAGTCAGAAGATGTTATCGTCCGGCAAGGGGATATTCATTCCACTCTCTATTTTATTAATTCCGGGACGGTTGGCCTGACCTGCAGGCAGGGGCAGAAGGAGATATTCCTTAAACGTATGAAGCCGGGAGAGATTGTCGGGGTTGGTCCTTTTTTTGATGTCTCGGTATGGACGGTGACACTTACTGCCATGAGCGCAGTGAAGGTACAGATTCTGGAACGGGAAGATTTCCTGAAGCTGTTGGTGCAGCATCCAGGCCTTGAGTCCATGCTGGCAGATTTTTGTCGAAGATCAGATAAGATACCTGAACTTTTAAAAATATCTGGAGAAAATCGTCGAGAGGATATCCGCCATTCAACACAGCAAATTATTGTCAACACTGTGCTGGATAATCAGGACAACCCCTCGCAGCAGAGATTCAAGGGGCAGGTGGAAGATCTCTCCCTTGGCGGCCTCTCGCTTATGATCCGTCTTTCCAAGAAAGAAAATGCACGATTGCTTTTAGGCAGACGCATTCTCGCATCTCTGCCCATGGGGACAGATTCAGTCGTGGAGTGTAAGGGAGAGATTATCGCAGTGTCATTGCAGGATTATATAGATAAGAATTATCGTGTTCATGTGCGATTCGATCAGCCAATAGGTGCGGATACTCTTAAAAACATTCTTCTGCAGTGGCATAAGTAAGGCGCTGCTGATATCAATCATGGATGCATCGCTTTCCATAAGGGAGCTCACACTGTCGCCACCTTTGGCCTTAGCCCCCATGGTCGGGCTCTCCCATTCGGCGCTGCGTACCCTGGCGCTGGAGCAAGGTGGGGTAGGGCTTCTTTTTACTGAAATGCTCTCGGTTACCAGGCTTCCTCAGGAGAATGCCAAGGTCTCGCCTTTTCTTTTCCGTTCACCTGAGGAGCAGCCCCTTTTTTATCAGCTCTTCGTGAGCCCCGGCCAGGATGTGGTACCTGCAGTTGAGCGTCTGCACCATCTTGGCGCCCAGGGTATTGATCTGAATCTGGGATGTCCGGCCCCCAATCTTCGCAAACAGGGAGCGGGGTGTACCTTGACCAATGATCATGACCAGGTGCGTCATATCGTCGCTCTGCTCAGAAAGACAACCCATCTTCCCTTGAGTGCCAAGATTCGTCTTGGCACAAGTTTAAATGAAGAAAAACTGGTTGAATTTTGTCAGATGCTGGAGGGGGAAGGCATTGATCTTCTTTCCGTGCATGGGCGTCTGCATGGGGAAAAGTTCTGCCGTCGTCCGCACTGGGACTGGATTGGTAAAGCTAAAGCTGCCTTGAAAATACCGGTACTGGCCAATGGCGGTATCTTCAGTGTTGAGGATGCCAGAAAATGCCTTGCTCTTTCCGGGGCGGATGGTCTGATGATTGGTAGAGGCGCTGCCTGTAAACCTTGGCTTTTTGCGGAGATTGCCAGGGATATTTATGGGGTATCATGCGCTCGATCTGATTTGAGTCTTGCTGATATTTATTTTCGTTTTGTGCAGTTGCTTGAGCGTTTTCGTCCGGAACGGCGTCTTGGGCGGTTGAAACAGTTTACCCATTATTACGGACAGAATTTCACCTTTGGCCATCATCTGGCAAGTGCTGTACAGACCAGTACTTCTGTTGAGCAGGCCTGTGATCGTGCCCAAAAGTTTTATTGTCGAAGCGAAGCGTTACAAGGGTAAGGTTTATCTCGAATGGAATGGCAATAATGTATTTTCAACGACAGGAGGGATGGTAATGATTGAACTGATCAAGAAGGCAATGTTTACTGGCCTGGGTGTGGCCTCATTGACAAAGGAAAAGGTTGAGGAAATTGGTCGTGATTTTGTCGAACAGGGAAAACTTTCCCAGCAGGAGGGGGAGAAGCTGGTGGAGGAAATTCTTGCCAAGGTTGAAGAGGCCAAGGAGGACATCAGAAAACAGGTAGAGGGACGGGTTGAGGAAATCGTGAAAAAGATGAACCTTGTCCGGATGAGCGACCTTGAAGAATTGAAATCGCAGATTAAAGAACTGCAGGATCGTCATACGGGAAAGGAGAAGACGTAACGGGTTGTAGATTCATTCTCTTTTGGCACAGCTATCTGCTTTTTGTAAAAGAATTGAATGGCTTGGCAAGAGGTTTGCGTCGTGGAGGTTTGTTTCGTTATTCTTTAAACAGTATCTGCTCAAGGTGTTGATCACGATCATAGATATCTGTAAAAAATGACACTACTCCCCCCTGATCACTCTTGACGGTCTGGTAGGTGATATGTATCGGTATCGGTGTCGGCAGACGAATAATGGTTCGCTTGCCAGTGTTTATGATCTCCTTGAATCGCTCCATGGTCCATTTTTCCTCGCCGCCATCCAGTAGAAATTCGGCCAGTTTTAGAGGACTGCTGAGGCGAATACAGCCATGACTGAAGCTCCGCTGGGAACGTTGAAAGAGATCCTGAGCGGGGGTGTCGTGCATATACACGTTATGCCTGTTTGGAAAGACAAATTTTATGGCGCCAAGGGCATTCCATTTACCAGGATCCTGTCGTAGTTTGAACTGGCCCATTTTCTTCTTGCTTACCTTGTGCCAGTTAATGGATAGAGGATTTACTTCGCCGGCCTCAGGCGTCCTGTCACTGAAGAGGCGGATGTGGTTCGAACTGAGATAGTATGGGTTTTTTCTTAATTCTCCCAGCATTTCATTACGGGCAATGCTGGTTGGAACGTTCCAGTAGGGGTTGATGTCAATATATTGGATCTGGTCAGTGAATAATGGTGTTTTGTGCTCTTGAGTACCGACAATAACAGCCATCTCCAGGATTACCACATCATCGACAATTCCTTCCAAGGTAAACCCGGCAACATCCACCAGTACATATTTATTACCGAGATCATGAGCCTCCCAGCGCCAGCGTTCCAGATTTAAAATGATTTTTTTAATCTTTTCCCCAACAGATATATTCATGGCGGCAATTGTGTTTTTGCCGATCACTCCATCAACGGTCAGGCCATGGCGTAACTGATATTGCCGGACGGCCTCAACCAGTGCCTCATTATAATCAGGACTGTCGGTTCTTGCGGGTTGGATAAAGCCTTCAAACGATAATCTTTTCCATATCTCTGGAATTCTTGAATCCTGTTCGCCGGGATGGATTGTCCTTCCAGGCGTGACAAAGGGCCAGCCGCCGGCCTTCGCCAGATCTTGATAGTGCCGCAAGGCGGAGCGCAGATTTATATAATATTTGTGTGAAGGCAAAAGGCCGGCTAGAAATTGGTTCAGGTCCGGCGAAGAGATAGCCGATTCTACGAGCGCCACTCCGTTAGACGCGGGAACTTTTTCAGGTGTTACCAGGAAAGGATTGGGTCTTTCGGGATTAACACGTCCATTCTGAGCGTCATGAGCATATCTGATAAAGGAAAGAGTCAACAGGATGTCAAGTTCAATCAGCTCTTCAGCTGTTTTTCCGTTCCAGAATGAGGTGAGCTGCTGCACATTGTACTGCTCAGGAATCAGCCCGTCTTCTGATGATTTTTTTAAGACCGAGAACAGTATTTCCGCTTTTTCACCAGGGCCGTCCTTGGTGACCCAGAGGGGTTGTAACCCCGTTTGGGCATAAATGACAGCCAGCCAGTCTCTTATGGCATGAGACTCATTATCATTCCGGTGATTGGAGAAATCAGCACTGCACTGTTCGAGTCGATCACAGAGGGCAAGACTCAGCTTTTCAGCGGTGAGGGCCAGGCCTGTACCGGGAGAGAGGAGGAAGGTGCAGAACAGAAACAGGATGGATAGGCGCGTGTTCAGCAAGGTAGATCCATTATTGAATGAGTTGCAAAGAAAGGTTGTCGATGGTATGTAGATCAGGTACAGAGGCTGACGATACAATAAGCCTCTGTAAAGAAAATATGGCCATTTAGTTTCCCGTAAGCGGCATAAGGAGCCGTAACGAAACAGAGATAAATGGCCATGTTTTTTCGTAACGGCTCTTAATCTTTTCTGGTGTTCAGTCTGTAAGGATTGGTCTTGAAGTTCCGCAGGCATTGTAACATAATGCCTGGGAACTGAGCCGTTGTAAATAAATAACTATAACATCTTTGTATCGTAAACGGCCTAAGGCTCCGTAAAGAAATAGATAAAAATGCAGTGGTTATTTCTTAACGGCCCCCTAAATAGTAAGAATAATAATGGAGAAGAATAAGGTGTCAACTCAGGTGCCGGATCAAGAATCCCTTGGCGAGGGAGAGAATGAACAATTCAACCCCCAGTCTTTAACCGATCATCTGCGTGACCTGCGATCCTGTCTTATTGTCTCTCTGGCTGCGATCATTGCCGGCTTTGCCGGCTCCTATGGTTTTATTGAATCTATCGGGGTCTGGTTCTTCAAGCCGTTAACCGATGTCCTGCCTGAAGGCTCGTCTTTGATCTTTACCTCGTATCAGGAAGGGTTTTTTTTTATCTAAAGCTTGCCTTTGTCTGCGGTCTACTGCTGGCCAGTCCGGTCATTTTTTATCAAATTTGGCGTTTTCTGGCCCCGGGTCTCTACAAACATGAGAAGCGCGTGCTTCTTCCCTTTTCCTTTCTCTCCACCATCTGTTTTTTGAGTGGTGCAACCTTTGGTTATTTTGTCGTTTTTCCGCCAGCCTTTCGATTTCTTGTGGGCTACAGCAATGATTTTTTGATGTCGCTGCCGGCCGTCAGTGAATATTTTTCTCTCGCCCTTCGTCTGCTCATTGCCTTTGGCGTTATTTTCGAAATGCCGGTACTGATGGTCTTCCTGGCCAAGATTGGTGTTGTTAATATCGCTTTTCTGAATCGTCACCGCAAGTATGCTATTCTTATTAATTTTATTATCGCGGCAATCTTGACTCCGACTCCTGATGTTGTGAACCAGTTAATGATGGCGGCTCCATTGATGGTCTTGTATGAGATCAGTATCGTAGCCGTGTGGCTCTTTGG
Organism: Pseudomonadota bacterium; assembly: GCA_043826415.1. GTDB lineage: Bacteria > Desulfobacterota > Desulfobulbia > Desulfobulbales > Desulfocapsaceae > UBA2270. The sequence continues at coordinate 51,272 of JBDRQE010000020.1, read as the reverse complement.
CAGAAAAAGTTTTGCTGCTTTTCATCCTTCCGCAGCAGTAGAGGGAGACGATGCTGCGGAAGGATGATCATGATATCTGGAAAATCTTATTTGTTAGCGGATCTGCTGGATTCTTTTATTGGGGTACGCTATAAGTAGAGATTGAAGCTGCTGTAGAACAATAATATGGTCACCTGTGTGTCCGGAGTGGTATTAGGGTTCGTAACGAAATGGATATAAATAGCCATGTTATTGCGTGTCGGCTCCTGAGTTCCACCCCTCCCTTGATTTTATAACTGGAGATTATGATGAGTGTTTCTGGAAATTTTGCAAAGGCTTTGGAAATTGGACGTCCCCCTAATATTAAGCAATTATTCCCCAACTCCCGTGCCCTGTTGGTCAGCGGCAAGGTAATTGATCGCGCTCTACGGGCCAAGGGTGGATCTATGACCATGGCAGCGAATGGTCGTAATCTTTTTATTATCCGTGGCGCATTGCAGGCAGCACAACGAGCTGATGCCGCGCTGATCATCGAGATTGCCCGTTCTGAGGGTGGGGCTTCTGCCTATTGTGCAGTGAATTATTGGAATATTGCCCGTCAGGTAGATGCCATGTGCAATGAATTGGGCATAACAGTGCCGGTGGCCATTCATGCCGATCATTACGGGATTAAAAAGGAAGAAGACCTGCCCATGGCCAGAGTGGAGATCCCCACAATTTTTGAAGCAGGGATTACTTCAATCGCTATTGATGCCTCGCATATGGCTGATGATCTGAACTTGCTGGCCAATATTGAGTTGAACGCCATGATTCCTGCCTGGGCAGGGCTTGAGACTGAGGTGGGTGAGATCAAAGGTTCACAGGGGCTCTCCACTGTTGATGACGCCTCTTTTCTCATCAAGGGGCTGAATGCTCACGGTATTTGTGCTGATTGGATTGCTCTGAATAATGGCACCACCCATGGCCTGGAGGCGAGTAGTCAGGGGATTCAGGTGGAACTGACCACGGAGATCCACAGGCATCTTGTCCCGTATGGCACATCCGGCGCTCAGCATGGAACCTCAGGCAACAGCTCTGAGCGCCTTCAGGCCATTGCCCGTCAAACCCATACGACCAAGGCCAATGTGGCCACAGCCCTGCAGATGGTCTCATGGGGAGTGGAGGTCAATGATTACGGCAATGCCATTCTGGACGATGACGGCAATCTGAGGAAGGTCAAAGGCGAAGGAGTTACTGAAGAGATGTGGCAACAGATGGTGGCCTATGCCGATGGCAAAGGGTGGAAAAGCGGCGACTATAAGAAGTTGAACCTGCCCTTTGAGCCGAAACTCCTTGGCCAGCCCCGGGAGATTCGGGAGCGAATGGCCAAACGGGTAGAGAAATTTGTTTATACCATGCTGACGGATGTGTTTTATGCCGGAGGCAGTGCTGCTCTGGCCCGTGAGGTGATTCTTGAGGCCGGTTCTCATGATCTCGGACCCAAGGTTGGACGGCTTGAAGATCCGGCGCAATGGAGCCGGGAAATGATTATTGAAAGGGCGAAAACGCTTGATGTGGATAAGGGGCCGGAAGGCCATTTTGACGATTAAAAAGATTATGAAAAAAATACTTGTAACCGGCGCGGCAGGTTTTATCGGGGCCCATCTGGTCAGAAGGTTGACAGATAATGGAGCGGATGTGGTTGGGGTGGACAACCTGACTGACTACTATGATCCTCAGTTGAAAAAAGACAGGCTGGCCCATCTGGCAGCAGGGGAGCGCTTTCATCATGTAAATATTGATATCGCAGATCGTGCGGCTATGGACAGGCTGTTTCGGGAGCACAGCTTTGATGCGGTGGTCAATCTGGCCGCTCAGCCCGGGGTTCGCTATTCCCTTATCAATCCTTATTCCTATGTTGATACTAACATCGTCGGTTTTGTCAATATTCTGGAGGGCTGCCGCCACTCGGGAGTCAAACACTTTGTCTATGCCTCTTCCAGTTCGGTGTATGGTGCCAATACCCGCCATCCCTATTCGGTGCATGATAATGTGGACCATCCGCTCTCACTGTATGCGGCCTCAAAAAAAGCCAACGAACTGATGGCCCATACGTATAGCCATCTTTTTGGTCTGCCCACAACCGGACTACGTTTTTTTACTGTTTATGGTCCTTGGGGCAGACCGGACATGGCTCCAGTGCTTTTCGCTAAGGCTATCCTTGCCGGTGAACCGATTAATGTTTTTAATAACGGCAATATGGAACGTGACTTTACCTATATAGACGATATCGTTGAGGGGGTGCTGAGGGTTATCGGCAAGGTTCCCGAGCCTGATCCACAATGGAATGGAGATTCACCTGACCCTGCAACTTCATACTGTCCATACCGTATTTATAATATAGGCAATAATAAGAAGGAAAAATTGCTGCATTTTATTCATGTCCTTGAAAAGCATCTGGGGCGGAAGGCTGACAAGAATTTTCTGCCCATGCAGCCCGGTGATGTTCAGGTTACCTATGCCAATGTTGATGAGTTGATCCGGGATTTTGCATATAAACCGGAGACTTCATTGGAGGAAGGGGTGCGTAAGTTCGTGGAGTGGTATAAAGATTATTATAAATAACAGGTCTTGAACAATCTGTTTTGACGAGGTTTTTTAAAAACGAAGCTGGCACAAAAAAAGGGGCTGCTGCAAGGTAATTTGCAGCAGCCCCCTTTTTTTGTGCCAGGGATCAAACAATCAGCAGGGAGATACTGTGCCTATCGCTGGCTGTGTTGGATAGGGGGCAAAAAGAGGGATAAGCATGTCGCCAGCCGCTTTTGTGGTGGAGAGTACTTGTTTGAGCACGGAGTGGTTGCCGTTCTGATCCAGCTCTATCAGCTCCCAACAGTCAGGAGCGCTGGCGATGGCCTGCATGAAGGCAAGGTGCTGAGTGTGGCCGGTTCGATGAGCAATAACATGGCCAAGGACGGTACAACCCAGGAGTGCCAGGTCTCCGACCAGATCAAGAACTTTGTGGCGGATAAATTCATCACTGAAACGAAGCCCCTCTTCGTTCAAGACGCTCTTCCTGTTCCAGTGAATGGCGATAACATTGCTCAAGTTGACACCCAGAGCCAGACCGTTGCCCCATAACTCTTCAACCTGTTCTACATAGCCAAAGGTTCTGGCCATGGCGATCTCTTTGGCAAAACGGTCTCCAGTCAGATTTATGGAATAGCTCTGGGTTTGGATGAGTTCGTCGTTAAAGCTGATCTGGCCGCTTACCTTGAAACCGTTATAGGGAAGAATGCGAAGTAGACTGTCACCGTCCCTGTAAAGGATCTCTTTTGTGATGCGCAACGCCTTGCGCAAGGCATTTTGCTTTCTTTTTCCTGTTTTCTTCAGGAGATGCATAAAGGGCCCGGCGCTGCCATCCATAATCGGTACTTCAATTCCGTCAAGTTCAATATCTGCGTTATCGATGCCGTATCCGAGAAGGGCGGCCATGAGGTGCTCAGTGGTGGACACTGATATTCCGTTGTCACTAATAGTTGTGGCAAGGCGGGTATCGGTGACCTTGTCCATAATCGCCTGGATAGGTTGACTGGAAGTCAGGTCACAACGGAAAAAACGAATACCATTGTTTTCGGCCGCAGGCTTGATGGCCAAGTTGACAGGTTTCCCTGAGTGCAACCCAATTCCACAAAAACGGATGGTTTTGCGGACAGTATGTTGATGTGGCTCTGCTTGATGTGACATATGACAACCTTAATATCAGGAATAATGACAACGTAAACATATTTCTTGTTGTGCAAAAATCAAGCCACAGTGATAATCAAAGTTGTTGTAGTATTAAGTAGCGTTTATTCGGTTAGTTAACAGTAAAAATATGGTCGGGTGGTCAGGGGGGGTACTGTGGGGTAAAAAACACGATGGGTTTCCTATAGAGGGGAAAATACTTCATATAGTGTGGCGTTGGAGCAGGTTGAGCCTCTTCAAGATAAAGGATTTTAGACCATCGTCAATATCAGTCTGCATTTGCAGACTAAAAAGAGGAAGGTCAAAATGAGAGTCTTTCAACTTAACCATATCCTTGGCAGTGGTAATTATGCCCTGAGCACCAGTTGCCAGAGCATCATTCTGGAGTTGCTGGAGGATGCGAGGCGTGTAATGTTGATGGTCGTTAAGGCTGGTGAAGCCGCTCAAGATGATGCCCTGTTTGGTCAGGCTCTCACGAAAGGCCTCGGGCCTGGCAATGCCGCAGAAACTATAGAGTGGCGTCGGCAGGTCAGAGAGGGGAATTGTTTTATCTTCACTCAGGCATCTGGCCTCGCAAGGGGTGTAGGAACTAAAAAAAACAGGTTTGTGGGGAAAACGATTTTGCAGGAGAGCGGCAAAGCGTTCTGCTCTTTCCTTGTTTGCTGAGGTTGTACCGGTAAGAAGAAAGGCATCGCTACGCAGGAGCGCTGTAACCGGTTCCCGCAGATCGCCACCTGGAAAGACCCGGCTGTTGCCGGCAAGTGATTCGGCGCTGAAAAGTACCAGGTTAATATCACGTTCCACGGCCAAATGTTGAAAGCCATCGTCCAAAAGAAGAATATTGCTGCCCAAGGCATGAATGGCATGCCGGCAAGGTAAAGCTCGCACAATGCCGGTGAGGACAGGAACACCGGGCAGTGTCTCGGCCAGCAGTCGTGGCTCGTCTCCGGCCTCTTCCGCGTTAAGGTAGAGTTTTTTCCCATCTGATACCACATTGACCTTATTGGAGACAGCACCTCCATAGCCACGACTGATGATGGCAGGCTTGTAGCCTTGTTTCTGTAAAAATGTGGCCAGGGTGCTGACAATGGGTGTCTTTCCGGTCCCGCCCATGGTCAGGTTGCCTATGGAAATGACCGGTACCTCCATTTTGTATCGTCGAAAGAAATTTCGAGCGTACAGGGCAGAGCGGATCTTCATGGCCCCGCTGTAAAGTGGACTGAATGGGCGTCCCAGGAGGTAGATGTTTTTTCTGGAATCAGGCATGGCTGTAATGATGAAGAGAAATGTATTCGTTGTCAGGTTGATTTCCGGCCAACTTTTTGATCTGTGTGGTGCTTATCGTTATAGCATTGGCCCTTTGTTGGGGGTGCATATTTGTCAGGAAAGTGAAAAATGGTGATTTTTTACCCTCAGATGGTATTATCATCTCTGTTTTTATTCAATATGATTTTAGATTACTCTCTTTTGTAAAAACATTCAGCTCGAAATATCTGAGCTGCATGAACCAAAGCCTTAATCCTTCTGGAACCACTTAAAATTTTCCAATGGATGATAAGGTCAATATTATTTTGAATGGAGGAAATAAGTGAAATTAATTATGAGAACAAATCTTCTTGTGACTGCGGCAGCGGTAGCCCTGACTGCACTGCTTCCTGTGTCCGGACTGGCTGGAGATACCATAAAACTCGGAGTTGCCGGAGCACATAGCGGGGATCTGGCGTCCTATGGCCTGCCCACCGTCAACGCTGCCAAGCTGGTAGTCGATGAGTTGAATGCCAAGGGCGGAGTCAACGGAAAACAGGTGGAACTGCTGATTGAGGATGATGTCTGTAAACCGGAAGTCGCCACCAATAGTGCCACCAAATTGGTCTCCCAGGGTGTTGATGTTGTCCTTGGCCACATCTGTTCCGGTGCCACCAAGTCCGCCCTTCCTATCTATAAGGCTGCAGGCGTTATCCTGATTTCTCCTTCAGCAACCAATCCTGAATTGACCCAGAGTGGCGACTATCCGAATTTTTTCAGAACTATTGCCTCTGATGACATGCAGGCCAAGGCAGAAGTGGATTATGCCCTGGACGTGCTTGGCTCCAAGAAAATTGCAGTGATTCATGATAAGGGCGATTATGGTAAGGGGTTAGCCGAATTTGCCAAAGGCTTTATTGAAAAATCCGGCAAAGGTGAAGTGGTCCTCTTTGAAGGAGTGACTCCAGGTGCTGTTGATTATTCAGCCATTGTTCAGAAGATCAGACAGGCCAAGGCTGACGCCGTAATCTTTGGTGGTTATCATCCCGAGGCCTCAAAGATTGTCTCCATGATGCGTAAAAAACGGATGAATACCGTATTTCTTTCTGATGACGGGGTAAAAGATGATACCTTTATCAAGGTTGCCGGTAAGGATGCGGAAGGCGTTTATGCCAGCGGTCCTCAGGATAACTCTAAAAATCCAGTAGATCAGGCCGCTATTGCCGCGCACAAGAAGGCTTACAATAGTGATCCTGGTGCCTTTTATGAAAGTGCTTATTCTGCGGCCCTGGCAATTCTGAATGCTATTGAAAAGGCTGATTCCACCGAGATCGCGGCGGTAACGAAGGCGTTGCGGACAGAAAAGGTACAGACGCCGGTGGGCAACATCCACTTTGACGAGAAAGGGGATGCCGTCGGTGTTGGTTTTGCCATGTATCAGGTGCAAAATGGTAAGTATGTTGAAGTAAAATAGAAGTTTTTCGCTGTTGTAGAACTGCCTGGAGCAGAGGATTTTTCTCTGTTCCAGGCTCTTTTGTTTGGAAGTCTATAACAGTTTCACTCCTCAGCATTCATCACCCGGTTTATCATCAGTGCGAGGTCAACGACCTGGCGCCTTGTTGTCATGGAAATTTTATGGATTATTTCATTGAACTTTTTTGCGGTGGTTTGACACGGGGGTCAATCTACGCCCTGATCGCCCTCGGTTACACCATGGTCTATGGTATTATCGGCCTGATCAATTTTGCCCATGGCGAGATTTATATGATAGGGGCTTTTACCTCTTTTATTGTAGCCACGGCGCTGTCGATCTATGGCTTTCCCCTGGCTGCCATTGTCGTTGTGGCAGGAGTAGCGGCGGCAATCTGGTCCTCGGCATATGGTTATACTGTTGAGAAGATAGCTTATAAACCACTACGGCACGCACCGCGACTGGCTCCATTGATCAGTGCCATCGGCATGTCGATTCTTCTGCAGAACTATGTGCTCCTGGCCCAGACCTCGGATTTTCTCCCCTTTCCCGAATTGATTCCTGAATTTGCCTTCATGGAACCCGTTGCCCATATTATTGGTTCTTCTGATATTGTTATTCTTGTAACCACGAGTGCAGTAATGCTGGCACTTACTTTCCTTATCAAATTTACGCGCATCGGCAAAGCCATGCGAGCGACGGCCCAGGACAGGACCATGGCTCTGCTGGTTGGCATCAATGTGGATCGCGTTATTTCTGCGACCTTTATTATAGGCTCAGCCCTGGCTGCTATTGGCGGACTGCTGATTGCCTCGCATATCGGCCAGATCAATTTTGCCATTGGTTTTATTGCGGGTATCAAGGCCTTTACTGCCGCGGTTCTGGGAGGCATAGGTTCAATTCCCGGAGCTGTCCTGGGGAGTTTGATTCTGGGCCTGACCGAGAGTTTTGCCACCGGCTACATTTCCAGTGATTATGAAGATGTTTTTGCCTTTTCCCTGCTGGTCCTGATTCTGATCTTTAAACCTTCCGGTCTTTTGGGTAAGGCTGATACCAAAAAGGTGTGAGCAGTGGTGCTATGATAACAGTAAAGGACATAAAAAGATCATTGTTGGTCTCGCTCTGGTTTGTCTTTCTCACCTTTCCGCTCATGGTGATTAAGGTCAATCCTTATGAAAGAACTGTCTCCTGGCGCTGGCAGAATATGTTGTATGTGGCCATTGGTGCTTTTATCATTTCTTTGCTGACCAAGGCATGGTTCGTCAGGATGGAAAAACGCAGGGCCCGCCAACAGGAAAACTCATGCCGGGCTCGAACCCCGATTATTCAGCTAATTCTCCAAAGGCCAGGATACCGTTATTCCTTGGCCGCTTTTCTTTTAGGGGCTGCCCTGGCGTTTCCCCATCTCTTTTCCACCTATCAGGCCAATATTATGACCACAGCCCTGATGTATATCGTCCTTGGGCTGGGCTTAAATATCGTGGTGGGAGTTGCCGGCCTTCTTGATCTTGGCTATGTCGCGTTTTATGCCGTTGGTGCTTACAGTTACGCCCTGCTCAACCTGCATTTCGACCTGGGCTTCTGGGCAGTACTGCCAATAGGCGGCCTTCTGGCCGCCATTTTCGGGGTGCTGCTCGGTTTTCCGGTGCTCCGGTTGCGAGGGGATTATCTGGCCATTGTCACTCTGGGTTTTGGTGAGATCATTCGGTTGGTCCTTGAAAACTGGAATGCCTTTTCCAGGGGGCCCAGCGGCATCAGCAATATCCCCCGGCCAGGTTTTTTCGGGCTGGAGATGTCACTTGATCATGCCATGATGTATATGTACTATCTGATGATCGGCCTGCTGCTCGTGACTATCTTTGTAGTGAACAGGCTCCAGGATTCACGTCTGGGTCGGGCTTGGCTGGCTCTGCGTGAGGACGAAATCGCCTGTCAGGCCATGGGGATTGATAAAACCAGGACAAAATTGATCGCCTTTTCTCTGGGGGCCTTCTGGGCCGGGCTTATAGGGGTAATATTTGCCGCCAAGACCACCTTTGTCAATCCGGCGAGTTTTACCTTTATGGAATCGGCCATTATCCTCTCCATTGTAGTGCTTGGGGGGATGGGCTCCATTGTCGGTGTCATCCTGGGTGCCTTGATCCTGGTCCTGCTTCCTGAATATCTTCGCGCCCTGTCTGAATACCGGATGCTGGCCTTTGGCGCTATTCTGGTGGCTATGATGATCTTCAAACCTGAGGGGCTGATTGCGGGTGTCCGCAGGGTTTATTGTTACCAAGGTAAAAAAAGCAATACCGCATTAAACAATGATGAATAAATCGATTCTCGAGGTAAGCGGTCTTACCATGGATTTTGGCGGCATCCGTGCCCTTGACCATCTTGATCTGGATGTACGGCCCAAAGAGATTGTGGCCCTGATCGGTCCTAACGGAGCGGGTAAAACTACATTTTTCAACTGTCTGACGGGGATCTATCTTCCCAGTAACGGTGATATACGGCTGATGAGTCCGCAAACTGGGAAGCAATCCCGGCTTAATGGCCTGAAACCCAATAAAATCACGAAAAAGGGAGTGGCCAGGACATTTCAGAATATCCGCTTGTTTTCTCAGATGACCGTTCTGGAGAATGTGATGATTGGCCGGCACTGCCGAACAAGTTCTTTGATCCTGGGCGCTATCCTCCGAACACGCAAGACCCGTAAAGAAGAACAGGAAACCATCGACAAAAGCTATGAGATCCTGGAAAAAGTGGGTCTTTCCGAGCAGGCCAATGAATTTGCCGGCAACCTCTCCTATGGGGCGCAGCGCCGTCTGGAGATTGGCCGGGCCCTGGCAACTGAACCCTTTCTGTTGCTCCTTGATGAGCCGGCCGCAGGGATGAATCCCCAGGAAACTGCCGATCTTGTTACATTGATCCTGCAGATCCGCGATGAGGGGCATGCCATTCTCCTCATTGAGCATGATATGAAACTCGTGATGACCCTCTCGGATCGCATCTTTGTCATGGATTATGGAAAAAAGATAGCCCAGGGGACGCCGGCTGAAATTCGTGTTAACCGGTTAGTAATCCAGGCGTATCTTGGCGAGGATGTGGGAGCAGACAATGCTTGAACTCAAAAATGTCCAAAGTAGTTACGGTAATATACAGGCCCTGCAGGATGTGAATTTAACCATCCGCGCTGGAGAGATTGTTACCTTGATCGGGGCGAATGGGGCCGGTAAAAGTACGACCCTTATGACTATTTCCGGTATTGTTCCTTGCAGACGTGGGCAGGTCCTGTTGAAAGGCCAGGAAATTCAAGCATTTTCTCCGGATAAGATTGTGGCACTGGGGGTCTGTCAGGTCCCGGAAGGAAGGCATATCTTTGCCGATCTGACCGTCCGGGAGAATCTGGATCTGGGTGCCTTTCTCCGTACAGATAAGACTGGGATAAAGCAGGATCTTGAATATGTGTACTCGCTGTTTCCCATTCTTGCTGAACGCAGGCATCAGACCGGCGGCACGCTCAGCGGCGGCCAACAACAGATGCTGGCCATGTCACGGGCTCTGATGGCCCGCCCGCAGCTCCTGCTTCTTGATGAACCGTCCATGGGACTTGCCCCCTTGGTCATCAAGCAGATCTTTGAAATAATCAAGACAATCAACAAGGAGCACAATACCACCATATTCCTTGTTGAACAGAATGCTCACCAGGCGCTTCATATTGCAGACCGCGGCTATGTCATAGAAAATGGCCGGATTATTCTGGCTGATAGTGCAGATAAGCTACTGAACAATCCTGATGTTCAGAAGGCATATCTCGGGATTTAATATTATGGAAAAAAACCAGGGCTAAATGATGAAGATGATTAAGGCAGGAGTAATTGGTGTTGGCTATCTTGGGAAATTTCATGCCCAGAAATATGCCGGAATGGATGGGGTTGAGCTGGTCGGTGTGGCCGATGTGGACCCGATCCTTGCCGGAAAGGTTGCCGCAGATTGTGCGTGTGCCGCTTTTACCGATTATCGGGACCTCCTGGCAAAAGTTGATGCCGTTTCCATAGTGGTGCCTACAAGTTACCATCATCAGGTGGCACTCGACTGCATTGCCGCAGGCGTTGATATCCTGCTGGAAAAACCGATGACCACAACCCTGGCCCAGGCCGATGATCTGATTCAGCAGGCAGATGCAAAAAATCTGATCTTACAGGTAGGGCATCTTGAACGTTTTAATCCAGCGGTTCAGGCCATGGAAAAATTTTTGACTGTTCCTGTCTTTATAGAGAGCAGCCGGATCTCAACCTTTAAGAACCGTGGCGTTGATGTGGATGTGGTGCTTGATCTTATGATCCATGACATTGATATTATCCTCACTATTGTCCGTTCACCGCTGAAGTCAATTCAAACTGTGGGTACCCCGGTGGTGACCGCTACCACTGATATTGCCAATGCTCGTCTTGTCTTTGAAAATGGGGCCACTGCCAATGTAACCGCCAGCAGGATCGCCCGCAACAATATCCGTAAGATGCGGATTTTTCAGCCAGGTTCTTATATCAATGTTGATTTTGCCAGCAGAAAAGTGATGACCATCAATCTGACCGATGAAATTCAGGCCAATGGCGCGCCTGGACAGGATATTGAGGTCGCCTCTTTTCCGGCCAGTGATGCCCTGAAGGATGAGATTGCTCATTTTGTGGAAAGTGTCAGAAGCAGAACCGAGCCCCTGGTCTCAGGGCGAGCCGGCCGCCGCGCCCTTGAGGTGGCCCTGCAGGTGATGGAACAGATTCGTCAGAATCAGGATCTTGACGTGTACCGGCAGGTTACTGCGGCCTTAAAAAAGAGATAACCCGTAATGAACTCTCAAAACCATTCCGGCATGCAGCAAAAAATAATGGTTATTGCAGGAGAAGCCTCTGGAGATCTTCATGGAGCCCGTTTGGTGCAGGCTATGCAAGCACAGGCCCCAGAGCTTTTCTTCTGCGGTATGGGCTCACGGGAGATGGCGGCGGCAGGCGTCGATATGCTTTTTGATGCCAGCCGCATTGCAGTGGTTGGTCTGGCCGAGGTGTTCACTCATTTTCCTGACATTCTCCGTGCCTTGAAAATAGTAAAAAAACGAATGCGGGAAGATCCCCCTGACTTGCTGATCTTGATAGATTTTCCCGATTTCAATCTGATGCTGGCTAAAACGGCCAAAAAACTCGGCATCCCTGTCTTTTATTATATCAGTCCGCAAGTCTGGGCCTGGCGTACAGGACGGGTAAAAACCATCGGCCGGCTGGTTGATACCATGGGGGTGATTCTTCCCTTTGAGGAGTCATTTTACCGCAGCCGTGGGGTGACAGCTCATTATGTGGGACACCCTTTGCTCGATTCGGTGAAAGTGACAAGGGATCGCGACTCATTCTGTCGAAGGTATGGCATTAATCCTGAGCATAAGCTTATCGGCCTTCTCCCTGGCAGCCGCAGGAGGGAAATATCGGCGCTGCTCCCTGATTTCCTTGCTGCGGCCAAGCGTCTGCTGAGGAAATATGATCATGAGTTCGTCTTTCTCCTGCCTGTTGCCTCCACTGTCTCTGAAGAAGAGTTGTGGAACAATGGCTTGGGCGACTTTTCAGAATTGATCAATTTTCGTCTGATCCGAGAAGATCGTTATGATATGATGGCAGCCTGCGATGCCGTCGTTGCAGCTTCCGGCACCGTTACCCTTGAACTTGCCATCCTTGGTATCCCTATGGTGGTGGTTTACAGAGTTTCTCCTCATACTTATTTTTTAGGCAGGCTGCTGGTCAGGCATATGCAATTTTTTTCCCTGGTGAACCTGATTGCTGAACGGGGGGTGGTGACTGAGCTTTTGCAGGACGATGTCCAGCCTGGTACGATTGAAGCCGAACTTGCCCGTCTTCTTTTTGATGACAAGGCAGGCGGTGAGATGCGTCAGGGGCTGGCTGAGGTACGTGATAAACTTGGCAGTCCCGGTGCTTCCGGCCAAGCTGCAGCCCTTGCCTTTAAACTTCTTGGTCAAAACAAACAGAACCCCATGAGAAATAGGGTATAAATGGTGATTCCATGAAAAGAGCATATCTGTTGACAATGATGCTGTTCTGGATGGTAATTTGTTTACCGGTCTGGGCTGGTGCTGAAGACCTCGGTTTTCTGCGCCTGAGTCAGATGGAGGGGGATGTCCAGATCCAGTCCAAGAGTTTGTCCGAGTGGCTCCCTGCCACCATCAATCTTCCAGTTCAGGAAGGTGACCGTTTGTGGGTGCCTGAAGATGCATGGGCCCAAGTTGAGACACGAGAGGGGAGTATCATCAGGCTTGATGCAGACAGTACTTTGGAAATTTTAGCAGTCGATGAGCAATCACTGCACGTATACCTCAGTCAGGGGCAGGCTTATTTAAATTTCAAGAGAAGTAATGGCTCCATGCTCCAGATGGATACCCCGGTTTCTTCGATCAGGATCTATGACAGTTCGACCTTTAATGTTGCCCTGGCCGAAAATGGAAATACCGAAATTTCCGTGTTTCGTGGTGCAGTGTTCGCCGAAAACAGGAGCGGTGAGGTCCGGGTGGGAGCAGGAAAGATGCTCTCCATGGATGATGACCTACCCTCACTTATGGCCTTGGCTCCTCCAGACGATTGGGAGAGGTGGAACAAGGAATGGGATGAATCGCTGGCTGAGGGAGAGGAAAGTGAGCACTATCTTCCTCAGGAACTTTCCGTATACAGACGGGATCTGAATAGAAACGGAAGATGGATTGAGACCCGTGAGTATGGCTATGTCTGGACCCCAACTAGTGGCATTTCTGCTGATTGGGCCCCGTATCGTCATGGCCGCTGGGTGTGGATCGGGGGTGATTATGTCTGGATAGCCAGTGAGCCTTGGGGGTGGGCCCCTTACCATTACGGTCGTTGGTCGTATATATCCTCTCATGGCTGGTGCTGGGTTCCACCCCCTCGCCATGAGGTTTATTGGGGACCTGGCTATGTCAGTTGGGTCTCAACCGCAAACGACGTTGCCTGGGTGCCGCTGGCACCCGGCGAGACCTATTATGGTCATGGCCATTATGGACCCCATAGTGTCAATGTTGTTGATATCGATATTTATACCGTAATTCCGGGGAGAAACTATCGAAATGTCCATGTGCGTAATGCGGTCAGCGTGCTTCGTCGGGATAGTTTCTTGCGAGGCCATTATCGGGAGATGAGACACAGAGAAAATCCCTTTCTGAGGGAACGGATCAATATCGGCCGGCCCAGGATCGAACCTGAACGGGCGACCATGATGCCGATTATCAGGGATATTCCCAGGGAGCACCAACCCCCCCGGCATATTCGGTCTCTACCTGGACGTACAGGGGACCAGGAAAGGCATATGGTCAGAGAGCCTGATCGTTCAGTCTTCAAACCAGCGGAAGCACCGAGACCATTGGTTCCTGCAATCAGAATGAGTCCTGAACCCACAGTAAAAGAGGGTAGGGAAGGGACTCCAACTGCACCTGAATTACGACAGCAGATGCTTGAACATAGTGTTGTGCCAAGACAATTCGGGGAAAAACCAACCATCAACAGGGATATACGTCAGCCTGCTGATGTGCATAGAGGTCTTGCAAAGCCGCCTGCTCAGATACTGCCACAGGTCGTTCCATCCCCTGTTCCTGCTCGGATAAAACCAGTCCCGATGGGTACTGAAAAGACTCCTCCCATGTTTCGCGGACATCCACAGATGCCTGAACAACTCAGGGGCAGGCCGAGCTTTGATCAGGAGAAGATCCACCCCGCAAATCCGCCTGTTGAGATGCAGCCACAACGGGTACCAGCGCCAATTCCAACCCGGGTAAAACCTGTCCCGGCGGGTACTGACAAGACTGATTCCATGTTTCGCGGACATCCACAGATGCCTGAACAGCTCAGGGGCAGACCGACCATTAATCCAGAGAAGATCCACCCTGTAAGGCCTCCTGTTGAGATGCAGCCACAGAGGGTACCATCCCCTGCTCCAGCCCAGGTACAGCCGCCTCAGGTTGATGCCGAGGCATTGAAACGATTTCAGGAAGAACAGGCAGCCAGAAAGAAAGCTGCTCACCAGGATGAAGCGGCTAATTTACAAGAGATGCTTAAAGAGCGAGGTATGCGTTCTCCTGGTCCCCCAGGAAGGTGAACTGGGTTTTTCTTATCCAAATTTTGTAACGATCTAGTATTTACAACACTAACTGTATGTTTTTTTAGTATTTTTCGCGCAGAGGCGCTGAGAAAAACTTTTTTGGTCCTTCTCAGTGTCTCTGCGCCTCTGCGCGAGATCCCAACTACTTTTTTTCCAATGAGATCTGATCGTTGTTCCGTAGTTCTTATTTGCCGAAGTTGCAGACAGGATACTGGCAATGCTTGCAATTCCGGCAGAGTCCTCCATGTCCCATACTGGCAAATTCCTCCCGACCGATATGTTCTCCGGTCAAAATCCGTGGCAGGATGAGATCAAAGATGGTGATCTTGTGAAACATGCCGCAGGCAGGCAGGCCAAGGACCGGGATATCTCCGATCCGGCCACTGAGAAACATCGCCCCCGGCAGTACCGGTGAGCCATAGACTGCATCTGTGGCCCCGGCCGCCTGGATGCCCATGCGGGTCACATCGTCAGGGTCAACAGACATGCCGCCGCTGGTGATGATCAGATCGGCACCGGCCTCAATACAACTGCGGATGGCCTCACTGATTTTGTTGATATCGTCTGGGGCAAAAACAACCTTGATGACCTCGGAACCCAGTGCTGTCAGTTTGGTGCGCAGGACGGCCTCAAACTTGTCTTGTATCCGTCCGTGGAAGACCTCATTACCGGTGATAATCAATCCAGCCCTTGCCTGGCGCAGGGCCTTAACCTCAATCACCGGGGCGCATGACTGAGCAACAGCCACGGCCTCATCGACCAGGGATCGCGCCGAGACCAGGGGAATAAGGCGAGTACCGGCAATGGTCTCCCCTTTTTTTACCGGTGTGTTGGTGTGGAGAGTGGAACACATCACTTCACCCAGCAGGTTGAATCGATAGAGACCTTCGACGTTGATCTTCAGCAGTCCGTCCCGATCTGCCAGAATGGTGATCTTTCCCTCCACCGGTTCGGAAGAGCGGGTCACTCCATCACCAATCAGAGCAGTAGCCAGTTTCTCGGCCGCCTCATTCTCATGGATCTCCTCAGGCCCGAGTTGCAGGACATAGATATTATCCTTGCCCAGACGTTTCAGGTGCTCAATATCTTCCTCTCTGATGATATGGCCTTTCCTGAAGGCGCAACCCTTAAACTTGTCCTTGACGATCTCGGTGACATCATGGGGTAAGACCATGCCAACGGCATTTTCCACGGCGATTGTTTTTTTCATTGTCAATCCTGAAAATATTATTTTTTTACAGCGGCTTAATTGGTTTATATTCCCCGTGACAGATGCGGCCAGATCAGGGTGTGTAACTGCAGCTGCAGCCGGACGGCCAGCTGGTCCTGTAGAATCCAGGCCGCAAGATCCTCCGGGCTGAGCTCGCCTTTAACCGGCGAGAAGAGGGTAGGGCAGCTTCTATTCAGGGCCTCCCTGTGCACCAGGTCTCGCGCCCATAGATAATCATTCCTGCCGGTCAGAACGAATTTTATCTCACACCCCCCCGAACCAGTTCTGTTTCGCTCTTTGGCGTTGCAGATATTGTCGCTGGCCAATGTCTCCGCCGAGCCACTGTCCGGGGTCTTGATGTCCATGATCACTATGACGTTCAGTGGAACTTGGTCAATAGGCTGTGAACCATTGGTTTCCAGAAGCACTGTGCGGCCCCTGGATACCAGCTGTTCCATCAGGGGATAGACATTTTTCTGGAGCAGGGGTTCGCCGCCGGTGATTTCCACCAGTGCTTCCGGATAGCTGTCTACAAAGGAGAGAATAGTATCAATAGCCATTTCGGCATGGGCTTCCTCGTAGGTGTAACGGGCATCACAGTAGCGGCAGCGCAGATTGCATCCGGCCAGTCTGATGAAGACACAGGGCAGACCGGCATAGGTGGACTCACCCTGGATGGAATAAAAAAGCTCGGAGATGCTAAGTGTTGAGGCCTGTTCCATAATAGGTCAATCCCGAGTTGTCGGTTTCCCGTACCGTTACACTGTAAAGATCATAGCGGTCATGGTGCAGGGTATCTTTGAGCTGCTCAAATAAAAAAACGGCAATATGCTCAGACGATGGGTTTTGGTTGAGAAAGGCAGGATGCTCATTGAGGTCGCGGTGATCGAGTTGGTCAACCACTTCATTTACCTTTTTTTTGAGAACCTTGAAATCTATGCCCATGCCCAGTTTATCCAGTTCTGTGGCCCGCACCGTAACCTGAACCTTCCAGTTGTGTCCATGCGGATGCTCGCAGTTTCCTGGGTATTCCCGCAGGTGATGGGCGCCGGCAAAATGAGTCTTGATAAAAATGTCAAACATCGGTGTTCCTCCGTGGCTGTTTTTTCCGCCAATGACAGCCCGTCATTATTCAACAGAACATGGCTGAAAACCTTGGAAAATTCATTCTTGAAATGGTAGGGTATGCCGGAAATTAGAGGACAGAAGAGAGAGGAGGCAAGCAAGATACGGACGAAATCAAATCCGTCAGCTGTTCCCCAACTTTCTGTCCATTTATATTGCCGCATATTGTAGCAGAAAAGGAGTGAAAGAGCATGGCCTTTATTGCCCCCCTCAAGGGTGTACATTTTAATCCGCAGAAAGTCGGGAAACTCGATGAGGTCGTAACCCCGCCCTACGATGTGATCAGCACCCATGGTGTTGCTGCCTATCTTGCCAGAAATCCTTATAATATGATCAGGCTTGACATCGTCAAAAACATCGGGCCGGGAGATGAGGCCGATGCGCGCTATCAGGAGGCAGCCGATCTGTTCAGCCAGTGGCTTGCAGAAAAGGTGCTGGTACGAGACCCTGAGCCGGGGATCTATCTTTATCATACCGAGTACTCACACCCATCCGGCAAAAGGTTGACCCGCAAAGGCTTTGTCGCGCTTGTCGGTCTGTCGGAATTTGCAGAAGGCGTGGTCAAGCCCCATGAACAGACTTTTGATACAGTGATCGCCGACCGTCTGCGCCTGACTGCCACCTGCAAGGCCCAGTTCAGTCAGATCTTTTCCCTTTATTCTGATCCACACCATGAGGTGCTGGCCCTGCTTGAACAGCAGGATCGGGAATCTCTTGGCTCCGTGACTGATGGTGACGGCTGCATTCACAGCCTGTGGCGGGTGACTAACACGGAGACCATCAAAGAAGTGCAGCGACAATTCTTGACCAAGTCTCTCTATATAGCTGATGGTCATCATCGTTATACCACCGCCCTGGCCTATAGTAAGATGGTGCGTGCAGCGAAAGGTGAGTTGGCGGCAAATGATCCGGCCAATCATATCATCATGTATCTCTGCCCCATGGAAGATCCGGGTCTTTCCGTTTTGCCCACCCACAGGCTGTTACGCTGGCCGGGCAGGATGGATGCGGCAGGGCTGCTGAATTGTCTTGATCGATATTTCCTCTGTGAGGAGATTCTTGGCGGTAGCCGGGAGACCTTGATGGGCGAGGTGCTGGCGCGGATGAACGAGCTTGAACGGTTGTCGCCTGATAAAAGCTCCTCCACCTTCGGGGTCTATCATCCCGGCGAAGACAGATGCTTTCTGCTCAGCCTTAAACAGGAGGCACGTGATGTTCTTGCCGGACGCGCGGAACCACTGCGCGATCTTGATGTGGTGGTCCTCTCTGATATCATTATGGACAAGGCCTTAGGCCTTGATCACCATCGCTGCGAACAGGAAAAACTGGTCAGTTATTACAGTGACCCTGATGAGGCCATGGATGTGGCGGTCAAGGAGTGCCTGGTCGAGAATCAGCTTACCCCGTTGCTCTTTCTCATGAACCCGACACGAGTAGGTCAGGTCAAGGATGTAGCCGATCACAATCTGATCATGCCCCATAAATCCACCTATTTTTACCCTAAAATCATGACCGGACTGCTTTTCAATCAGCTGGTCGATGGTGAGGAGATAGAGAGGATTGACTGATCTGAGCGGCCCCCTCTGAATGGGGATTGACGAAGCCGGACATGAAGAGGTGATAAGCCTGGATAGCCTCTTTGGAGGCAGGTTGCACTGTCTCCAGCATCGCGCCGGCTACCGTTTTTCCGTCGACGCTGTCCTGGCTGCCCATTTTTCCCCGCCATCTTCAGGGGGCGCACTCCTTGATCTGTGCGGGGGGTGCGGGATCATCTCTCTTATCTGCCTCTATCGCTGGCAGGAGCAGCTTGCCTCTGTCTCCTGCCTGGAACTGCAGCCTGGCCTGGCGGCTCTGGCTGCCCGCAACCGGGATATGAACGGATATACAGTGCAGATGGAAGTGGTGCAGGGGGATCTGCGGAGTATCCTTGATTTCTTTCCGGCCGAGTCCTTTGCCCAGGTGATCTGCAACCCCCCATTTTACAAGAAAAATTCCGGCCGTCCCTGTCAGAATCAGGAATCTTTTATAGCCCGCCATCAAGTGCACTGCACCCTGGCCGAGGTGGTGGCCGCTGCCGCAGTAGTGGTCAGAAATCGCGGCAAGGTGGTCTTCGTCTATCCGGCCACCGGCCTGCATACTTTACTTGTTACCCTTCAGCAACAGCAGCTTGTTCCCAAGCGTCTGCAGACCCTGTACAGTTATCCGGATGCTGGTGTCCCCGCCCGCCTGGTCCTGGTGGAAGCAGTCAAGAACGGCGGCGAGGGACTTGAGATTCTGGCCCCGTTCTATCTCTATGAACAGCGTCAGGGGCCATACAGCAGGGCCATGCAGCACCTCTATGAGCCTGACTGGCTGTGATCCTCAGAGTGAAGACAGGCTCAGCGGCCCTTACTGGCCATACTGATATTTAACGTAGGATACGATCTTATGCTGGCGAAGGTACAGAGTGGGGCGGTGGTGGGAGTTGATGGCCTGGCAGTTGAGGTTGAGGTGGATATAGCCCTTGGTCTGCCCTTCTTTACAACCGTCGGCTTACCCGATGGCAGTGTACGTGAGAGCAAGGATCGGGTCAAGGCGGCGATCAGAAACTGTGGCTACGAATTTCCCAATCGGCGTATAACCGTTAATCTGGCACCGGCTGATATAAAAAAAGCGGGAGCCGGCTTTGATCTGCCCATCGCCCTTGGTATCCTGGCAGCCACTGAAACACTGAAGAGTGTCAAGCTCGATCAGTACTGGATTCTGGGCGAGCTTTCCCTCGACGGCTCCGTCCGTTCGGTACGTGGTGTCCTGCCGATCACCCTTGCGGCCCGGGATCTGGGGATGAAGGGGATTCTTGTGCCGGAGGCCAACAGGATGGAGGCGGCGGTGGTGGGCGGGATTGATGTCATTGCGGTCGCCACCCTGCATCAGGCCGTCGAATTTCTGGCCGATAAGATAGAGTGTGCCCCGTTTCATCTGGACCCGATCACCTCCTTTGCCAGGGCCAAAAGCCATGAGGTCGATTTTGATGAGGTCAAGGGTCAGGAACATGTGAAACGGGCTCTTGAGATTGCCGCCTCAGGAGGTCATAATATCCTGCTCAAAGGCCCGCCTGGATCGGGAAAGACCATGCTGGCCCGCCGTCTTCCCACCATCCTTCCCGATCTCAGCTTTGCCGAGGCTCTGGAAACATCCAAGATCTATTCCATCATCGGTCTGCTGCCCGAGGATATGCCACTGATAGCCACCCGTCCTTTCCGCTCTCCGCACCATACCATTTCCGATGCCGGATTGATTGGCGGCGGCCAGATTCCACGTCCGGGTGAGGTGTCGCTGGCCCATAACGGCGTACTTTTTCTTGATGAACTGCCGGAGTTCAAGAAACATGTCCTTGAGGTGCTGCGCCAGCCTTTGGAAGATGGCACCGTAACCATCGCCAGGGCCAATCTTTCCCTGAAGTTCCCGGCTCGAGTGGTGCTGGCGGTGGCCATGAATCCCTGCCCCTGTGGTTTTTATGGCGACAAGCGCAAGGAATGTGTCTGCAATCCCGCTCAGATTCATAACTACACCAGCCGGGTCTCCGGACCATTACTTGACCGAATTGATCTCCATCTCGAGGTAGCGGCCCTGCCGTTCAAGGAGATGAGCGCCGAGCGACAGGGCGAATCGTCTGCGGACATCAAGGCCAGGGTAGACAAGACCCGTGAGGTGCAGAGAGAACGTTACACGCATAATATAAAAGTTTTCTGCAATGGCCAGATGGCTCCCAAGGATATCAGAAAATATTGTGTCCTGGATGCGCCCTCAACCAGGCTTTTAGAGAAAAGCGTGGAAAAACTCGGACTCTCGGCCCGTGGTTATCACCGGATCCTGAAGATTGCCCGCACCATTGCCGATATGGAACGCAGTGAATCCCTGCAGTTGCGTCATATCGCCGAGGCGATCCAGTATCGAAGGATGGCTTGACCTCTGTGACGAAGCAGTTAGATAAGGTCGTTTTTTTTTATTGAGTCAGTATATGATTTGCAGTAGGAAATAGTCATGAGCGAATGATCTAATATGTTGATATATATACGATCCCATAGAATATGGGAAATAATCTCCTCAGCGGGTAACAATATAAAGTTACTATGGAGCATCCCTTGCAAAGGGTTGGCCTCTAATGTTGGAAGATAGAAGAGAATTGTTATCTTGTTGTTATTATTCTGTTTTGTGTATATTTTAGCACTTATTTTTTTGTAGAGTGTCACCCTTGATCAGGTCAAGGTGGAGCGCTTCTGATAAAAACCCCTCCTGTCTACCGCCTCATACCCATGCATAAACCAAAAAGCCTCATCCAAATCATTCGTCTCAGTATGATCTGCCTTTCTGTTCTGTTAATTTTTGCTTTTGGCTCCCTGTGGATCTATGAGAAGGTCAAGGAAACGCAGGGGCAATATAGTTCAATACGGGAAGAATATATCGCTGAACAAAAGGATGCTATTAAGAGTCAGGTTGATCATGCCATTGCCTATATTCAGCAAAAAAAATCTTTGGCTGAGACCCAGTTACGGACCTCGGTGAAATCTCGCACCGAGGAGGCCTTTCAAACAGCGCTCTACATCTATGAACACAATAGACAAAGCAAACCTCTTGCCGAGATAAAACAGATGGTCCATGATGCCCTCTATTCAGCTTCTTGGGATGGGGGCCGGGGGTATTATTTCGCTCTTGATATGCAAGGTGTTGGAATCATAAACCGTAATCGTCCCGATCATGAAGGACAAAACCTCATCGACCTCAAGGATGACCAGGGAACCTTGTTCATGCAGGATTTTATTGCTCTAGCCAAGTCACAAGCAGGCGAGGGCTTTTGTTCCTACAATTGGAGTAAACCAGAATCTCCCGATGTGCACCTGCGCAAGATCTCTTATGTGAAATATTTTGCCCCATTTGATTGGGTTATCGGCAACGGCAAGTATCTTCTTGATGAGGAAAATGAGATCCAGCAGGAGATCCTTCAGCGCATTGAAACTATCCGGTACGGTACAGATGGTTATATCTTCATTGGTCGCTGGGACGGTCTGACTTTATCCGGCCCGTCCAAGGGTAAGAATATGATCAATATCATCGATGCAAAAGGGTTGAAAATCGTTCAGGAATTGATAGCCAAGGCCAAGGCGGGTGGAGGGTTTGTGAATTATGTCATGCCGAAACTTGAGGATAAACGGATGGCAACAAAAATCAGCTACGCGGCTGCCATTACTGATTGGCAATGGTATGTCGGGACCGGTGTCTATGTGGATGCGATCGAAGAGATCATCCTTGCCAAACAGCAGGCCTTGAGCAAATCGGTCAAGAATTTTGTCGTAAAGAGTATATTAACTCTTCTTTCCTTCTTTCTGTTTTCGGCAATTCTGGTCTTCTATCTTTCCCGTAAAATTAAGAGCAATATTGATGCCTTCTCCAGTTTTTTCAAGCAGTCGGCGGACAATGCATTCCCCATTGTTGAGGAGAAGATTGCCTTCAGCGAATTTCATTCCATGGCGATTGCCGCAAATAGAATGGCAGCTGAAAGACACCAGGCCTGGCTTTCGCTTGAGGAAAGTGAACGACGTTTCCACCAGGTCTTTGACGCCGCTCATATCCCGCTTGCCATCACCGACCATAACGATCACATTCATCTTCTCAACCGGAAATTCATTGATATTTTTGGCTATTCTCAGGATTTACTTCCCGACATGGCACATTGGTGGGAGCTTAGCTGTCCTGATAATGACTCCCGGGAAATACTTTCTCATAAGTGGCGGGACGCAACTGCAGATTCTCAGGAATCAGGGAAAATACTGGAAGGATTCTCCGCCAGAGTGACCTGTGCGGATGGAAGCATTCGCTCAATTGTAATGGGAAGCAGTTTAGTAGGCACCTGGTGGTTGATCTCTTTTCAAGATCTTACTGAGCAAGAGAAGGCAGAAGAAGAAAAGAGGCTGCTTGAGGAAAAGCTGGTTCAGGCTCAGAAAATGAAGGCTATTGGTTTGCTCGCCGGAGGAGTGGCTCACGACCTTAACAACATCCTCTCCGGCATAGTCAGTTATCCGGAATTGCTACTCATGCAGCTTTCTTCGGACAGCCCGCTTCGCAAGCCCATTGAGGCTATTCGTGAATCCGGGAAGCGGGCCGCCGAGGTGGTAGCTGATCTTTTGACACTTGCGCGCGGCATTGCCGCAACCAGAGAGGTTGTCAATCTCAATACCCTGATCACTGATTTTTTTGATTCACCGGAATATTTTCGAATTACCTCACTCCACCCAGGGGTGCGCCTGATCAGTGACCTTGAACCAACGCTTCTAAATATCAACTGTTCAACCATTCATATCAAAAAAACGATAATGAATCTGGTGCTCAATGCCGCTGAAGCCATTGACGGAGTCGGGAAAATTGTTATATCCACGCATAATCGTTATGTCGACAGGCCTCTAGCCCAGAACCAGTACCTGCAGACTGGGGAGTATGTTCTTCTCTGCATCAAGGATAGTGGTCCTGGAATCTCCGAAAAGGATTTGGGGCGAATTTTCGAACCTTTTTATACGAAAAAAGTGATGGGAAAGAGTGGTACCGGTTTGGGACTTTCTGTCGTCTGGAACTGTGTGCAGGACCATGGTGGAGCCATCAATGTTGAGAGCTCAGGCGAGGGGACCCTCTTTACTCTGTATCTGCCTGCAACCAGAAAAAATGTCGAACGCCTGGAGCAAATCGAAGATATAAACGAACTGCAAGGAAACGGGGAGCAGATCCTGGTGATTGATGACGAAAAGCAACAACAGGATATCAGTAGCAGGTACCTCACGGCCCTCGGTTATAAAGTTGATATGGTGGATTCAGGCGAAAAGGCTCTTGAATATCTAAAAAACAATGCGGTTGATCTTGTCCTGCTCGACATGATCATGGATCCGGGCATGAATGGTCGACAGACCTATGAACATATTATCCGAATTCATCCAGGTCTGAAGGCAGTTATCGCCTCCGGCTTTTCAGAAACTGAAGAGGTTAAAAAGACGCTGGACCTTGGTGCAAGCTTTTTTATCAAGAAACCGTATACGTTGCAGCAGCTGGGAAAAGCAATCCTGAAAACATTGAGAAGTTAAGTTTTACATCGAGATCTGAATGCTTTTTTGCTGGTTCATTATACGGTATGATTATGCAAGGCACTGTTTCAGATCAACTGAAGAGAATTACAAGAAGTAGAGACTTCTGTTCCTGCTGTCCATAACTGACTCTGCACCATGGGGCAGGCTCATGTTCTCTGCTCCATGGCTAACAGGGAATCCTCCCCAGACAGGGATCTGGGTGTCGGCCGTGAGCTGCAGCACCCGGTTCCAGATCGTTTCGTGAAGACGAATTTTTTCGTTTGTCTCCATGTCGTTATTATACGAGAAATCGCCAAGGATGATCCCCGCAATCCTCTGCAGTTTCCCGGCCAGCCATAACTGGGTCAGCATGCGATCAATACGGTAGAGCGGTTCGCCCACATCTTCCAGAAAAAGAATTTTTTCTTTAAAATCGGGCTCAAATGGGGTGCCCAGCAAGGTGAGCAGGGTACTCAGGTTACCGCCGATCAACCGGCCTCCGGCCTCTTCATCTCCTCTCAGGACCTCAACCCCTTTCAGCTGCAGAGGGACACACCAGTTCCCGCTCAGGCACTGATAAAAACGCTCAAGGCTGTTTTTGCTGCACCTTGCCAGAGAGCAAAGTGTGGGCCCATGCAGGGAGACAAGGCTGGTTTGTTGACTGAAGAAGTTGTGCAGGACTGTGATATCAGAGAACCCGATCAGCATCTTTGGATTTTTACGTACCTGCTCCAGATCGATCATTGCCGCCATCCGCAGACAGCCATAGCCACCTCGCAAGGCTAAGATGGCTGAGATCTCATTATCAGCCCACATCCTGTTCAACTCGTCTGCCCTGTTGGCATCGGTGTCAGCCAGATAGCCGGTTCCAGGCCAGAGCTCACGGGGAAACCTGGGTTTAAATCCCATCTCGGTGAGCAATCTGATCCCTGTGGCAAACTCATTCTGGTCACGGATCTGACCCGCTGGGGCGACAATACCGATACTATCCCCAGGCATGAGTGGGGCAGGGGCGTGTTGTTCAATCATTTTTCTGCTGCTGGCTGTGGAGAAAGTGGAGACCTTTCAGGGTAAGCAGGGGCTCAAGGGCATCGATGGATTGGGCATAGGGGGCAATAAGATGAGCCATGCCGCCAGTGGCGATGACCTTCAGTTCACCATCAGTGCATCCCATTTCCACACGAATCCTTTGGGTCATTCCATCTACAAGCGCGCCATAGCCATGAAGAATCCCGCTTTTCATGGCCTGGACTGTATTGGTACCGATGACTTTCTCCGGCCCGACACTGACATCAATGCGCGGTAACTTGGCGGTACGCGACGAGAGGGCATCGAGCGCGATAGCGATTCCCGGGAGAATGGCACCACCCAGATATGCACATCCAGCTGAGACGCAGTCGAAGGTAATCGCCGTGCCGAAATCAATAACCAGCAGATTGCATCGATATTGTTGCCAGGCGGCAATGGCGTTAACCAGACGATCTGCGCCTAGTTCATCTGGGTTGTCTGTTTTGATCCGGATGCTTTTCTTTATATTCTCAGCTGATACAACCAGAGGCGGGTGCTCCAGCTGGGTGAACAGATATTTCCGGCAATAGCGAGTCCAGGAAGTTTCCAGACTGGGGACTACACTGGCGATAATGATTCCGCTAATCTCACTGGCCTGAACACCGATCATGGAGAAGAGGCCATGACAGTGTATCGCTAACTCGTCATCGGTGCGGTCCCGGTCAGATTTGAACCGCCACTGACCAATAAGTATGTCATCTTTGAAGAGTCCGATGACTGTGTGCGAGTTTCCTATATCAATTGCCAGAAGCATCTGTTTCCTTTGGTATGCTCTTTGTTTTTCTTGTCCTTTCCTGGTGATCCCTGCTACATTAAATTATTCTACTATGGGGAAAAAAGAAAGCGATCATACAGGATGAGGGTTAAAAAAAATGGGTGTTATTCTATGTCTGTTCCGCTGACGATTTGCACGACGTTCGAGAGTCGTGCCGATGCTGAAAAAATGGCCACCATGCTTCTTGAGAAACGACTTATTGCCTGCGCCCAAATTTCAAGCTCTGTCAGCAGCACTTATTGGTGGCAGGGAAAAATCGTCTCATCGGAAGAATATATCCTGGTGATGAAGAGTGACGAATCCCTGTATATGGATCTGGAGCAGGTTATTCAGGGATCACATCCCTATGAAACGCCGGAGATTATTGCCACGGTCATTACCCATCTGAGTAAGGAATACCGGCAATGGCTGGAAAAGGAACTGCGCATATGAGCGAAACAAAACCGAAAGAATCAGGTTACAGGAAGAGAAAACTTGGCGAATATCAATGCCATTGCTGTAAAGAGAAGAAACCCTATTGCCTGAGCTGTCCTTGTGGATTTATGATCTGCGAGGCCTGTTTTCAGGAAAATCTATGGGGAATCAGTAATGGGCCGACCTGGATCTGCCCTGATTGTGAGCGTATCCGCATGACCTGATCGTGATTCTATGATGGAGAATCAGTAGTTACCGTGTCAGGTCAACACCAAACTCCTCTGACTTGAGTGTCAGCTCCTGTAAATGGGTTCTTTGAATGGTCGCCACAATGGTCTCAATACTGGCGGCCAAGGCACGCGTTGTTAGTTCGAACTGTACACCACAGCGGAACTCAGTTCCTCCTTTGCCTCGAATTTTTGAAACATGACGGACAACACCGGTGACCTTGACATATGAAATTTCGTCAAGGATAAATTGCAAGGACCGAGACTCTCCTATAGTAAAGAGTTGCTGTTGCTCTTTCTCGATCAGAAAAGACATGCCATCGGCACTGACTTCAACTGCCTTGCAATACATGTCAGGTCTTTTCACTTTTCCAGCAACGATGATGAGGAGATTAAGCGTGCTTGGAACCTTGGCCCTGAAGGCCCGAATTTCCGGAACCAGTCTACCGATCACGGGATATGAAAGCCGTAAGACAGGCAGTTCGCGCACTAAAATCATTTCTTCACAAAAGGTCCCCAGTTCAAGGGCATATTTACTGGTAAAAAGACGCAGAAGCACTTTCTGGCTGTTGCGGATATGCATATTGCCCATACCAGGTTCCAATGGCAAAGAAATAACATGAGTCATCTCTTTTAAGTAATCACCACTTTTGTAGTCAGGTTCTTTCAGGACGACCTCGCCATCCTCCTCCACTTCTTCAAGATCTGGTGTATGGTCATGAATCCGGCTGAAATAAACTCTGGGGATTCCATCCAGTTCAACTTCTACTATTTTGTCATCAAAAAAAGCTGTTTGAAGATAGGGCAGGATATCTTCCCCTTTGACGAGTATCTCTCTTAGGTCCAAACCTTCTTCTACGGATTGCAAAGTATAGCCGGCAGATTGATTCGGGAAAAAAAGGGTAAGTTTGCTGAGAATATTCTGCAGAAATGCCTTTTTCTGTTCAGTGTCTTGCATATTTTTATCAAACAGAGAGATATATCAAGGAAAGATGTGGTTTTATGTTGCTGTGCGCTGGCCGCGTTAAGCATGACATCATCTTTCGATGATACCATGCTATGAATCTATTATTGTTGTTTAATTACCTGTTTTAAGAACACAGGTCAATGGGAATAAAATTAAAAAAACAGTTGAAAGTATTGATTTCATTTACTCCTTGTTGAAATAATGCTTGACGTTCTATCTGTTTTCTCAGGGTCTGTATGGATGTAACTGCGACAGAAATGACAAAAGCCGGAGAAACTCGTGTGAGTTTCTCCGGCTTTTGTTCTCAGCGCAACGTTGCTTTTTATTTTATTTCAATCTGGGCGACCTTCTTTGCAGATTCTTTAGTTTTGGGAAGAGTCAGAGTCAGCACCCCGTCTTTAAAGTTGGCCTCAATTTTATCATTCTCCACCTCCATCGGCAGTCTTAACGCCCGGTAAAAAGAACCACTCCGACGCTCAATGGAATGATAATGTTTGTCTTTTGATTCCTTGACCTCTTTTTTTTCACCTTGAATGGTCAGCAGATCACCATCGAGTGATACCTTGATATCTTTCTTATCCATTCCCGGCAGATCAGCCTTAACTTCCAGGGTCTTGTCTGTTTCACTGACATCGAGCCGGGGGCTCCATTTTAGATCTACATCACTCCCAAGCTGATGGAAGGGGAAATCGTACCACATTTTTTGGAGCATATCATCCATCTCTGTAAAAACACTTGGAACTTCACTGCGACGCTTAAATGGCAATAAATCAAACATGGTATATCCCTCCTTGTAAAGATGAATAATAAAGGATAGCTGGTCTGCCAGCTATCCAGCCGAGCCACTTTTTATGGAATGTCTTTAAGGATGAGAGAAAAATTGATCCTTTTAACTGGGAAAAGAGCACGCCTGAACGATCTGTAACTTGCTCATGTGTAACCTCAAGCGAAAGATAGCTCAACGAAGGTTCATACAGTCGTCACGCCAGCAGCAATCCAACTGCAGGCAAGAACCAGAGGTGTCTTGCTGAAAACAAGGGGAGTTCCCCTCTTTGGACTGAATGGCCCATATCAGTTCGTTCTTTTTCATTTTTCCAGCCTTGATCCCTAATGTCGTTGCCATTTTCTTAATCTCTTGTATGTTCATCGAATCTGCGCCTCCCCCTTTTTGTTCATAGATGTGAAATAAAATGACAGGTCTCGACCATGCCTTGATCCTGTGAACTTGCTGCCCCTGCAAAGTAACTGTTTCACTGACAATACATATAATACCGTAACGTACTGAAAAGGTAAGATAATAAGAAACTGCAATGTGTGACAAGATTGTTAAAACATGTCGTCACTCATCACTGAGAACCAAACAAATGCTTGCCTCTTGACATAGGCACGAAATCAGAGACTAACCTCTCATGCTGTCAAATTATCTCTTATTTAAGCTTATTATGAAATCACAAGGGAATGCAAGGGTGCATCAGGGGGGGGGAGTGCAGATGAGAGCCTCTGCAATATAGCATGAATATAGCTGTTTTACAGAGAGTTATCCTCATGGTTAATCTCTGTATTTTTTATTTTTTTTAACAGGGACGAAAATATCCATTGGCACCGGAAGAAAAATTTAAATCTTTTGGGAACTTGTTTGCGGGTCAGCTCCTTTTTTACCGAAAACAGGGGAATCAGATCCCTGGCAAGAGCTTTTTACCCACAGAGGCCGCGTACAGAATGGATTCTTCGTCGCCGTCTATCTGGAGCAGTTGGTTGATTTCATTATCATAAAAGGCTCCTACGGGGCAGCCTCCACAACCCACGGCCTCGGCAGCTATCATAACACTCTGGCAGATATGGCCGGCATCAAGGAGGATGTAACGCATACCCCGGTCCCCATATTTGCTCATGGCTCTCCTGAAGACCCCGGACCAAAGAAAAACCACTGCTGCCTGAGCCATGAACTTCTGATCCAGACAGGCCTGAGCTACGTCATGTGCTTTATCTTGTGCCGTTAACCTGTCGAGTACGAAATGTTCCACATCAAAATGATAGAGACCGGCAGCAAGTCCCTCGATGGAATGGACACTGATATAAGTCTCAACAGGATAGAGAGCACCTGCCGATGGAGTGGTACGAAAAAGATATCTCCCGGCCTGGCCGGTAATCCCCTGTGAGGCCCAGAGCATAAAGGCAAGATGTTCCAGACTGAGCGGTTCAGTGCTATATTTTCTTAAGGATCGGCGGTTTTGCAGGAGGGGGCTGAGTTGTTCGTCATCAAGGGTCCAGGTCCGGGGTAATGGTATCTTGCCGGCATGGGGATAGCGCTTGAATGTCTCGACTTCGGCAATGGCGGGCCTGTACCGATTCTGAATGGAGATGCGGTCAAAACGGCTGTTCTCCAGATATTGAAAACCGTTAGTATCCTTCAATTCAGGCATTTTCTTCTCCTCTCTGTCTGCGGGCCGTTACGAAAGAGTGAATGTCTTTTACTGGACTGGATATTTCGTTACAGCTTTGAACGACTTCTTCGCTCTGTCTGTGGTGAGCACTCTAGCCTTGCTGGATTTCCTCTTCTTTTTTGGCCAGTTGACCGCAGGCGGCCGAGATATCCGTGCCCCGGCTGTTCCTGATAAAGACCGAGTAGTTGGCATCCATAAGGATCTTCTGGAAAGCAAGGATCCGGGGCATGGGCGTACTCTGATAAGGGATTCCCGGTGACTCGTTGTAGGGAAGAAGGTTGATCTTGCAGGGGATGTCCCGTAATCTTCCGGCAAGTTCATGGGCCGCGGCGTCAGAATCATTGATCCCCTTGAGCAGGATATATTCGAACATGATCCGTTTTCGTTTGGGCATGGGAAAATCACGGCAGGCGGCCAATAATTCATCAAGCGGATAGCGCTCATTAATCGGCATGAGTCTGCTGCGGGTGACGTCATCAATGGCATGGAGCGAGATGGCCAGATTGGCATCTGAACTTTCTCCCAGGAGCCGCATCTTGGGCACAATTCCGCAGGTGGAGACCGTGATCCGACGGTTGGTGAGGTCCAGTCCCCGCTGTTCGGTGAGAATGGAGAGGGCCTTGAGCAGATTCTCCAGATTGTTCAGCGGTTCCCCCATACCCATGAAGACCACATTGGTGACCTTGTCGGGGCCGATACGTTCTGCTTCCGGTTGGGCTCGCAGGAAATCACCCACCGCACAGACCTGACCCACGATCTCGGCAGGGGTGAGGTTGCGGATAAATCCCATGGTGGCCGTGAGGCAGAAGGAACAGTTCATGGCGCAGCCAACCTGAGAGGAAACACAGAGGGTATTGCGATCCGGTTCCGGAATCAAGACCGTCTCGATCATCCGCCCGTCATCGAGGGTAAAACCGAACTTGACGCAGCCATCACTTGAACGTTCGAGGACAGGGTCTTCAAGACGTGAGATAGTGGCGTGTTCTGTCAGTAGGTTGCGGAATTCCTTGGCCAGATCCGTCATCTCGGAAAACTGTGAGATCCCGGGACGATACAGCCAGGACATGATCTGGCGGCCACGGAATGCGGGCTGACCGAGGGACTCCACGTAGGCTACTATTTCATCCTGGGTCAGATTCCGCAGGTCGATTTTGTTTTTCATTCTCTCGTAAAATCTATAAAGCTCTGAATAATTCAGGGGTCAAGGTTATTCTGCCACGTATGGCCTGATCAATAGTCGCCAGGATAGCATCCTTGTCACGTCCTAATCTGCCGGAGATGGGCAAATAGTTTGAGGCATGATTGGCCATGAACTGCACCTTGTCGCATTGTATATAAGTAACCATCTCTTGCAGTTCTTTCAACATGGCAAGGGCGTCAGGAAGTAAGAAAGTACTGTTCTTCACCTGCTCGCCCAGCATGGTCCCGGCCAAGGGCATAAGGGTCAAAGCCGCAATCTGGCGCGGGGCCATCTTTGACAAGACCTCTCCTGTCCGGCGCGCATGCTGCAGGCTTTTTTCCATGCCGCCAAGGCCGAGCAGCACCGTTACCGACAGAAAGATCCCGGCCTGTGCCACCTTCTGAGCGGCACTGATCATTGAGGCCGCGGTTTCCCCTTTTCTGACCCGGGACAAAACCTCATCGTCGCCGCTTTCAAGTCCCATGTAGATGCGATCCAATCCCAGATTTTTCAGCTCCTGGAGTTGCTCCAGGCTCTTGGAACGGATGGCTTTGGCATTTCCATACAGTGAAATCCGCCGCACCTGAGGCAGTTGGGTCCTGATCTGACGAAAAAGGGCAATCAGCCGCTTCTGAGAGAGAATAAGGGCATCACCGTCCGCCAGAAAAACCTTGCGTTGACGGCTGCAGTAGCGAGCGGCCAGGGAGATATTCTCGCTAATTTCTTCAGGCGAGCGAATGCGGAACTGCTTGTCTTTGTAGGCACCACAGAAGGTACAATGATTATGGGAACAGCCAACCGTTACCTGGAGAATGATTGAATCTGCCTCACTGGGCGGGCGGATGATGTTCCCATCGTAGTTCATGGCAAAAATCAGGCCGGATTGTTCTTGGCAAACTCCTGCATGAATTCTACAAGTTTAACCACACCTTCACGGGGAAAGGCATTGTAGATGGAGGCCCGGCAGCCGCCGATGGAGCGGTGTCCTTTCAGACCGCTGAAACCAGCCTTGCTCGCTTCGGCAATAAACTTAGCTTCAAGTTCGGGAGTCGGCAGGTTAAAAGAGATATTCATCAGCGAACGGGAGGCAGGCTCGGCATGACCGCGATAGTAATCCGTGGCGTCGATGGCGGCATAAATCAGGGCGGCCTTTTCCTTGTTAATTTCTTCCATGGCGGCGACTCCACCCTGTTTTTTCAGCCATTTCAAGACTTCACCAACCACATAGATGGAAAAGCAGGGGGGGGTGTTGAACATGGAATCATTGTCGGCATGGGTCTTGTAACAAAGCATGGTCGGTGTTTTTTCAGGGGTGCGGTCAAGCAGATCTTCCCGGATGATCACCACGGTAACTCCGGCTGGTCCCATATTTTTCTGGGCTCCGGCAAAGATCAGGCCGAACTTGCTGACATCCAGCTTGCGGGAAAGGATGTCGGAAGACATGTCGCAGACCAGCATCTTGTCGGTCGCAGGGAAGGTAGGGAACTGAGTGCCGTAAATGGTGTTATTGGATACCAGATAGAGATATTCAGCGTCTTCAGCCACCGAGTATTCAGTCTCGGAGGGCACCCGGTTGAATTTCTGTTCCTCGCTGGTGTAGGCAACGTCGATATCGCCAAACAGTTTGGCCTCTTTGATGGCCTTTTTGGCCCAGACCCCGGTATTGAGGTAAGTGGCTTTTTTCCCGGCCCCAAGCAGATTCATGGGGATCATGAAAAATTGGCTGGAGGCACCACCCTGAAGAAATAACACCTTGTAGTTCTCCGGGATCTCCATGAGCTCTCGCAGTAATTGTTCGGCACCGGCGGCAACAGCCATAAACTCTTTGGAACGATGGCTCATCTCGATAAGCCCCATGCCTGTATCCTGGAAATTGACCACATCTTTTGCGGCCTGCTCAAGAACTTCATAAGGCAGAGTTCCCGGTCCGGCACTGAAGTTATAAACGCGTTTAGACATTACTGATATCTCCTTGAAGTAGTGTTGCAATAAGTATAAATTTAATAAAAAAAAGAGCGTGCATCTTTATGATTGCCGACAAGATACCTCTTTATAAAAGAACAAGGAATAGAAAAGTCGCAAAAAGCAAGCGCTAAATGATACATCTGGCTAAAAAACAGCAGGTATACACCATGAAAAATCAGGAATTCCAGGGCGATACTTTCTAATTACTGTTCTGTCGGAGAGCCTCGTATAAGACAATACCAGCAGTCATGGCCAGATTGAGGCTGCGGATGTTGGGATTGGGCATGGGAAGGGTATAACAGCGCTCGTGATAAAGCCGAAGAATCTCTTCCGGCAGTCCTTTTGTCTCTTTACCAAAGATAAGAAAATCCCCAGGATGAAATCTGGCCTCGGCGTAGGACGCCGCAACCTTGGTGGTAAAGAAAAAAAGCCGGTTTTCTGCCTGCTCCGCCAGGAACTGATCAAGACTGTCCCAGTATCTGATCTCGACAAAACGCCAGTAGTCAAGACCGGCTCTCTTCAGATGTTTGTCGTCAGTGGAAAACCCAAGGGGCCTGATCAGATGCAGGACGGTTTCAGTTGCCCCGCATAAACGGGCAATTGATCCTGTATTGGGCGGGATCTCAGGCTCAACAAGGACGACATTAAAGGGAAGATGCGAGGAGGTGTGGTTATTCATGAGTTGCTAATTAAGTGAAAGTAGATCCGGCTTGCAAGACGATACTGGAAAGCGGATCTACTTTATGGCATTCGCAGACAGCAAGATTGAACAAACTTCCTGGCCACGTTATTGAAGATCAGGCAAACCATCTACAAATGTATTCATATTTGCCCGAATTTGCATGTATTGCTCTTCACTGAGCCCGGCACCAAGGGCTACCATTCGTGCCATGTCAGCGGTGAGAAAATCCCCGGGAGTATGGGCGTCGGCATTGACAACGAGTCTGGCGCCGGCCCGTAACGCCACTCTGGCCACATGACCATTAGTCAGGCAATGGCCTTTTCTTCCTGACAGCTCTAAAAAAACACCATTTTTCGCCGCCAGAAGCGCTTCCGCTTCACTCAAAAAACCGGGGTGCGACAGAACATCGACCCCAGCTTCTATGGCTGCCATATTCGTACCGGGAATAACGGGTTCAACAATGGTTTCACCATGCACCACGACCACCTGCGCACCCAACTCACGAGCCTTTCTGGTCAACGGTCCGATAAGGGCAGGGGGAACATGGGTCAGTTCTATGCCTGGAAGAAGCCTGGTTCCTGAAAAGGGATTGAGGTCCTTTGCCGCTTGAACCATACGGGGGATAATGAAATCCATATTGGAACTGTCAGCGTGATCGGTAATGGCGACTGCTCTGTAGCCGAGTACCTCAACGCGACGCAAATGTTCGGCAGGAACGAGAACACCGTCACTGAAAAAAGTATGGGTGTGGAGATCAATCATGATTATTCACCTGGTATGTGTTGATGGCCCCTCTCTTAAAAGGGTCGCGTTGAGTGAATGCTGGCCGGCATGGATGATGGTGACAGGCATAATATCACCTGGAGCGCAGACGATTTTTTCTTCAACATGGACAATATGATTGGTATCGGTGCGGCCCACCATCCCCATCTCGTTGAGCTTTTCAATCATTATCGGCAGGCTCTTGCCCACATAGAGACGGTTCTGCTCCAGACAAATGGCATCCTGACGGCCCTGAAACCTGCTCAAGCGTACAGACTTCACCTGCTCATCCACCTTATCATCAAAATCCGCAGACCGGGTACCGGGACGATCCGAATACTTAAAAGAGAAGGAGCTGTGAAAACGAACCTCCTCAAGAAGCTCCATGGTGAGCTCAAAGTCATCATCTGACTCCCCGGGAAATCCTACTATAACGTCGGTACTCAAGGCGATATCAGGACGAACAGTGCGAAGATCCGCGACCTGCTGCAGGTAGCGTTCCCTGGTGTATTTACGGTTCATTCTGGCAAGAACAGCATTGGAGCCGGACTGAACAGGGAGGTGAAACTGCGGGCAGAGGATCTCTATCTCGCCAAAGCAGCGCATAAGCTCCGGTGAAAGGTCCTTGGGGTTGGAGGTGGTGAATCGCAAGCGCTGTAATCCATCAATGGCAGCCACCTCGCGCAAAAGCTGTGAAAAAGAATAGTCCGCTCCTGTATCAGTGACCTGATTGGTGCGTCCGTATGAGTTAACGTTCTGCCCAAGCAAAGTGATTTCCCGCACCCCGGCATCAACGAGAGCATGAGCTTCATCAAGTATATCGCTGACATTTCGAGATATTTCCCTTCCTCTCGTGTAAGGGACGACACAGTAGGTGCAGTAGTTATTGCATCCCTGCATAATGGTGAGAAACTTTCTGAAAAGCGGGGGAGGGGAGTCTGGTTGTCGTTCCACCTGCGGAAGCAAACGGGGCAGGGCAGGGATAAAAGCGGGGATTTCATAGGAATCAGACATGCCTGTTGCTACTCTGGGCCTCCCGTCAAGCGTGTCCAGCAGACCGGCCAGTTCATACAAATTCTGGGGGCCGATCACCAGATCAACATGGGGCATGCGTTCCAGGATCGCTTGACCTTCCTGCTGGGCCACGCATCCGGCAATACAGATCTTCATGGCAGGATGACTTTTCTTCACTTTTCTCAATACACCGAGAAGACTCATGGCCTTCTGCTCGGCCTTGGCCCGGATAGAACAGGTGTTAAGTATGACCACGTCGGCATTATCCATATCCAGGGACTCGACATAGCCTTTTTCAGAAAGCAACTGCCCCATGATCTCAGAATCACGCTCGTTCATCTGACAACCAAAGGTCTTAATCATAAAGGAAAACTGTTTCATTGTATTGTGATAATATCAAAAAAAAAAGGCAGATTGGCTATAAGCAACATTCATGTTCATGCGTATTTACTTAATACTATGGCAATATTCGACAAAAGATCAAAGAGTACAGCCTCGGACTCAGGTGGATAACGAAGAAGCACCGTTCCCTTTTTGCCATCGACACTAGAGAGGATCGCCAGGCCGTCATACCCCTCCAGAATGGATTTAAAAAAGTGAAACCTGGACGGGGCAATGGCAAGGTAAAGTTCTTTAAAATGCTGTGCGCCAGTTACCATACGCTCTCATCAGACCGAAAGCGAGGAGTCAACCTCTGCCATCTGATCCATCCGGGCAGCAAGCAGGGGAGCGACAATCTCCTCAATATACTCACTGGTCTGCGCTGAGGCCCGACCGGTAAACTGAGTATAATCGCCAACCAATCCCTGCAGGTCACTCATGCTGAAGGGCATTCGCGGATCATCAGCCAATCGCTGCAGAAGGTCATTGTCTCCACCTTCCTCTTTTACGACCTTGCCGGCAGCCAGAGAGTGTTCCTTGATCACCTCGTGCATTTCCTGGCGGCTTTCTCCTTTCTCCACGGCCTCCATAAGAATTTTTTCAGTGGACATGAAGGGCAGTTCCATGCGTAAATGCCGCTCGATCTGCTTTGGAAAAACAACCATTTGCGATGTTATATTAATGTAAAGCTTGAGTATGGCATCCGTCAACAAAAAGGCCTGGGGGATATCCATTCTCCGGATCGCAGAGTCGTCAAGCGTTCGCTCAAACCACTGATTGGCAAAAGTGGCGGCGAAATCGGCAGGCAACCCCATAAGTTTACGGGCAAGACCGGTCATCCGCTCCGAGCGCATGGGATTGCGCTTGTAGGCCATTGCCGAGGAGCCGGTCTGGTGCTTGGCAAAAGGCTCTTCCTGCACTTTGAGATTAGAAAGCAACCTCAAGTCTACTGCGAACTTATGCGCAGAACTCCCTATACCAGCGAGAGTTTCAGCAAGTTTCATATCAAGCTTCCGAGGGTAGGTCTGACCCGTTACAGCAAAAACATCAGAGAATCCAAGCTTTGTGGCTACCAGCATATCCAAATCCCTGACCTTCTGATTATCACCTTTGAAAAGTTCAATAAAAGTCGCCTGGGTACCCACGGTACCCTTAGCGCCCCTGGCCTTTACCTGCTCCAGAAAAGAATCAATATACTCAAGATCCATAACAAGATCCTGAATATAAAGGGTATTTCTTTTACCAACGGTGGTCGGCTGGGCGGGTTGGTAATGGGTAAAACCCAGAGTGGGCAGATCCTTGTATTTAATCGCAAAATCGGCAAGGTTGCGGACAACTTGAAGCAACGCCGAACGTATCAGGGCGAAAGCTTTCTTCTGAACAATCAGGTCAGTATTACAGACCACAAACTGGGAGGTAGCCCCCAGATGAATAATGCCTTCAGCGAGGGGGCATTTTGTCCCAAATTCATAGACATGGGCCATAACATCATGACGGATTTCTTTTTCTTTGGCCGCTGCCAGATCATAGTCAATATTGTCAACATTGGCTTTCATCTGGGCAATCATCTCCGGCTTGACAATATCAGTCAAGCCAAGCTCGTACTGAGCCTCAGCCAAGGCAATCCAGCATTTACGCCAGGTGGTAAACTTAGTTTTCTCAGAAAACAGCTCCTGCATATCTCGACTGGTGTAACGGCTCACCAGCGGTTCCTGATAGATATCTCTCGACATAAAATACTCCCACATAAGCAGCCATGGGCATTAAGCGCATGGAAGAAAAAAATCTCCATTCCGCAGATAATCAAAACCTGAGAAACAGAGAAAGATGGCCTTTAACTAAAAACAGACTTTTACCACGAATGAGGCAAAAGAGAAAGGGCAAGTGGGCTTCCAAGAATTACATCGTTCGATCCACACAGAACAGCAAAACAAAAGAAGGCATTCACAAGGCTCCAAAATTTCACATTGAATCTCACCGTTAAAAATTAGATAAAAATCGTTATTTAGTCAATGTCGCATAATGTATATTATGTTTAATAATATATTAATTCGTTAAAATAGGCTGTTGGGTCAATACTCTATTACTGATTCTAGATTGAATTTTTTGGGAGATGTATTTTACGGAAACTTAATCCCCACCACCTTCACTTCCCAGATATGGATACCGCGGTAACGATTAGCCATAGGAGCAAAGGCAATTTGTGGATTATTATTTTGATGGAGGCTTGGCAGATAGGAACCAAGCCCAAAGCCAACTCCCTTCTGAATTGCATTATTACTTTGAAATGACATTTTCAGGTGCATCCTTTCAGCACCCACAGCCCTGGCTTCAATTAATTTCGGACTTCGTGTATAGAAAACAGGACTTCTATTCCCTGGCCCGAACGGTTCAAGCAGTTGCATTTGCCTACTGCAATCAGCAGTGAATATTTCATCAATGTCTGCCTCAAGATCTATGCTTAACGTCGCAACGGGAGCCGCATCTTTTGTCTGTTTACCGATTTCCTCATCCACCTTCCGGCTGAACAGATCGAATAGATCTTCAGACACAGACATTCCTGCGGCCATTGCATGCCCACCAAAGCGGATCATTGTCTCTGAACAACCTTCAAGTACTGCATGAAGGTTTACGCCCGGGACGGAACGTCCCGAACCCTTGAAAACCATCTTGCCCTGACTGTCCTTTTCTTGACCAAAAATAATAACTGGTAGATGAAATTTTTCCACCAGCCTTGAGGCAACAATCCCGATTACTCCATGATGAAAATCACCACTCAATATCAGGCAGTTGCCAATTAAATCTTTTTGCTCCTGTAAGGTAACGGCTCTTGCATAGACGTCCTGTCCAATCTTTTTTCTTTCACTATTTAATGCCAGCAACTTCTGGGCACGCTCCGTGGCCTGCGCCAAGTCACGACTTAACAACAACTGAACGGCAAGATCGGCCTCAGCCAGCCTTCCAGCGGCATTAATCATAGGGGCAAGGAGATAGCCTATATCCCCCGAACTTATGGCGCTGATTGTTTTTTTCTGATCGTTGAGCAAACCACTAACGCCAAGCATCGCTCTTATTCCAGCTCTCTTTTGCTGCTCGATGCTCTGCATGCCCTCTTTTACCAGGATCCTGTTCACTTTGCCTAAGGGAACCATATCGGCAATGGTTCCCAAGGCGACTAAATCCAGAAGGTCCCGAACGTCCGGTTCACTCCTTCCTTGCTTGAAAAACCCTTTTTCACGCAGATACTGTCGAATCCCGCAGGCAAGATAGAAGGCAACCCCAACTCCGGCAAGCTCTTCTGTGGGAAAGGTACAGGCAGATTGTTTTGGGTTCAGTATGGCGTCGGCGGAGAATATCCCTGCCGGTGGCTCATGGTGGTCAGTCACCAGAACCTTAAAGCCCATTTTTTGAGCAGCAAGGATTTCCTCGTTTGCCGATATGCCGCAGTCAACGGTTATGAGGAGCGTTTTGTGATCTGGGCTGACGGGAGCTATAGAATGCAGCAGATCCACATGTAATCCGTAACCATGTGTTATTCTGTTAGGAATGATGTATTTTGCCGTAACCCCAAGCTCTTGAAAAAATGATACAAGGAGTGTAGTTCCTGTGGTTCCATCTACATCATAGTCGCCCCAGATCAGAATTGGTTCGCCTGCCAGCACTGCCCCGCCGGCCAGTAAAACCGCCTCCTTCATTCCTGCCATTTCCAGGGGTCTTGGGAGATCGGCCAGGCTCGGGTGCAAAAACTCTTCCACCGTCTTCTGCTCCTGCATCCCGCGCTGCGCCAGGAGCTTTACGATGACGGGGTGAAGCTTCAGTCTATCTGCCACTTGCTGCAGTTCAGCGCTGGGGGCTACTTGTGGCTCAACTTTCCACTGCACACTTGCTACCGTCTGGTTTTTATCTTGATTTGACATGAGCTTGTTGATATATAATCTTGTAATATCGTTTTTATACTTTACATCTCCTGCTCATCCCAGCCATTTTTCAATTTTTTCTATAATCTTTTTCTGATCCTGTACCTCAAACCATTCCAGATCTGAAATTGCGGCAAACCAGGTGTATTGACGCTTTGCATATCTTCTGGTGTCCCTGGCAAGTAGCCGCTCAGTTTCCTCCCTGCCCCAGATGCCTGCCAGATAATTATTCATATGACGATAGCCGATCGACTGCATGGATTTTAATTGTGGACTGTAGCCCTTGACAATCAATTCCTTTACCTCCTCCTCCAGTCCACTCTTGAGCATCAAGCTGGTACGTATGTTAATGCGCTGATAGAGATGCTCACGCTCACAGGTTAGGCCGATCTGCATGATATTTGAGAAACGAGGTGTTTTTTTGCTCTGATGCTCAAGGATGTACTCAGACCAGGGTTTGCCCGTTGCCTGGTAAATCTCCAGCGCTCGCAGCAGGCGATGCGTGTCGTGAGCGTGAATTCTTGCGGCGGAAATTCGGTCATATTTTGTCAATTCTTCATGCAATACATGAGGTCCTGTTAGAAGCAGCTTCTGCTGCAACTGTTCTCGTATTTCCGGAAAATGCCCTATGCCCGAAGAGAGACCATCAATCAGGGCCCGCAAGTAAAGACCTGTCCCTCCGGTGAGCAGGGGCACCCTGCCCCGGCCATGAATCTGTTCAATAGCATGAAGGGTATCTTGAACAAAAGTGGCCGCGTCATATTCCGCATCCGGTTCAACTACGTCGATAAGATGATGCGGAACCCGTGCTCGTTCTTCCAGACTCACCTTGGCGGTGCCTATGTCCATATATTTATAGACCTGCATGGAGTCTACGCTGACAATCTCACAACTGAATCGTTCAGCCAGCAGCAGTGACAATGCTGTCTTGCCTATTGCCGTTGGGCCAACCATCACCAGGACAGGATCTTGAATGGATTGAGTTGCGCTCATTGGCTTAGGCGAAAAGAGAATTGGGGAGCAAACTGCTTCATCCGTGAATATCCGATACCAGGGACACTCAGCAGATCCTGCGGCCCTCTAAAGAGGCCTTTGCTGTCTCGTGTCTTGACGATTTGACTGGCCAGGCCGGGTCCTATGCCTGATATGGTTGCCAAAAGTTGCGGATCAGAAAAATTGACGGGAATGGGGTGAAATAAAAAGGGAGTCACTTCAGCGGGAACAACCTCAGGCTTGTCGTTTTTCTCTGAATTAACCATCTCCCCCGACATCACCTGCAACCCCCTGCCATTCCAATATAAGGATAAATCATTTCCCGGTGGCTTTGAAAATGATTCCTGAAAACATATCGCCAGCAGCAGGCACCAAAAGACAATGCCCAGGAAGAGAAGTATCTCCACCCGGGCATCATTTTCAATATGCGTGTCTGCTTGCAATGCCGGGCTACTTTGCCTGTCTCTGCTCATCACGCATCAGTTTATAATTCATGGAATCAACAATAGCCTGCCAGGATGCCTCAATAATGTTCAAGGAAACACCTACCGTTCCCCATTGCTCATGCTGATCTCTGGACTCAATAAGAACGCGTACTTTGGCTCCGGTTCCATGTTCTCCCGAGAGCACACGAACCTTGTAATCAATAAGCTCCACCTCCTGCAGGCTGGGATAAAAATGGATCAGCGCCTTACGTAGCGCTCTATCCAAGGCATTGACCGGGCCATTACCCATGGCGGCGGTATGCACCTCCTCACCCCCGACCTCAAGACGAATGGTGGCCTCGGTCTCGGGCGGCTGGTCCATGGATCGCTTGCTGTTAATGGCGCGGAAACCCTTCAATTGAAAATAATTTCTCTGGGTGCCAAGGGCGCGGCGCATGAGCAGTTCAAAAGAAGCCTCGGCACCTTCATATTGAAAGCCCTGATTTTCAAGCTCCTTCAGCTCCCTGACAATTGCGGCCACGATCGGGCTGTCATCCTCGAGATTAATCCCGAATTTTTTGGCCTTATGCAGGACATTACTCTTTCCTGACTGATCAGAGATAAGGATGCGTCGGATATTGCCGACTTTTTCGGGTTCGATATGTTCATAGGTCAACGGATTGCGCTTGACCGCCGAGACATGGATGCCACCTTTGTGGGCAAAGGCGGAACGGCCTACATAGGGTTGATACTTGTTGGATGGCAGGTTAGCCAGTTCATCAACCAGCCTCGATGTTTCGGTGAGCTTTCCAACCCGTCTGACGGCCTCGCAATCGCAGTCCATCTTCAAGGCCAGGGCGGGAATAATGGAAGTCAGATTGGCATTTCCGCACCGTTCTCCATAACCGTTCATGGTTCCCTGTACCTGACGTACCCCAAGGCTTACTGCCAGAAGCGAATTGGCAACCGCCGTTTCGGAATCGTTATGGGCATGGATGCCAAGTTCCACCTTTGCCCCCCGCTCCCTGATAAATTGCTGGACACGCTCGACAATAGGCTGGACCTCGTGCGGCAGCATGCCGCCATTGGTGTCACAAAGGATCAGACGTTCCGCCCCGCCGTCAATGGCCTTGCCAAGGGTAGCCAGGGCGTATTCGGCATTTTTTTTGAAGCCGTCAAAAAAGTGCTCGGCATCATAAAAGAGGCTTGCCACCTGCGGTCGCAGGTAACGCAGAGATTCCTCAATGATGAGCAGATTGTCTTCAAGCTTGATGCGCAGGGCGTCAAAGACATGAATATCCCAGGATTTACCGAAGATGGTTATGACGGGAGTCCTGGCGGCAACCAAGGCCTGGAGATTGGCATCTTTGTCTGCCGGATTGGCAAACATCCGAGTGGAGCCAAAGGCTGAGAGCCGGGCATGTTTCATGATGTGCCCATGCATGGTCTGAAAAAACTCCACCGCCTGGGGGTTGGAGCCAGGCCAGCCCCCCTCGATAAAATCGATGCCAAGCTCATCAAGCTGGTGGCTGATTCGAATCTTGTCATTCACTGACAGATTGAAATTTTCGGCCTGGGTACCATCTCGCAAGGTGGTATCATAGATTTCTACTTGTTGTCTGGACATACCACATTCCCCTGGTTACAGGTTAATAAACTGAATCAAATATCAGGCGTAACAGCCCAATAGAAAGAAGTTTTTCTGCTTGCAACTATTACTGCTCTTCAACGGGAATATTGCTCTTGTCAAGCTCAAAGGCGTCATGCAGGGCTCTGACCGCAAGCTCGGTGTACTTTTCTTCAATGACGCAGGAGACCTTGATCTCCGAAGTGGAGATCATGGAGATATTAATCCCTTCCTTGGCCAGGACACTGAACATGGTGGAGGCGATACCGGAATGATTGCGCATCCCCACCCCGACGATGGAGATCTTGGTGATATTGGTATCCCCCTGCACGTCTTCGGCCCCGATCTCTTTGATCAGTTCCTTCAGCAGCTTGAGGGTACGCTCATAATCGGTGCGGATAACCGTAAAGGTCATATCGGCCTTACCCCGTCCTGCGTCCTGATTCTGAATGATCATATCAACGATGATATTGGCGTCAGAGATCGGAGTAAAAATTTTTGCAGCAATACCCGGCTGATTCGGCACACCCGAGACCGTGATTCTGGCCTCGTTTTTATTATAGGTAACACCAGAGACGATCAATCCTTCCATTTGTTTATCCTCCTCAATAACCCAGGTGCCTTCAGTCTCAGTGAACGTGGAGCGTACATGGATTGGAACTTTATAACGTTTGGCTAAAGTCACAGACCGGATATCAAGGACCTTGGCCCCCAGACTGGCAA
Source organism: Pseudomonadota bacterium (assembly GCA_043826415.1). Classification (GTDB taxonomy): domain Bacteria; phylum Desulfobacterota; class Desulfobulbia; order Desulfobulbales; family Desulfocapsaceae; genus UBA2270. Next base: position 7,722 of record JBDRQE010000020.1, on the reverse strand, counting down.
GCTCCAGCATTTCATCATAGGAGATCCGGTCAATCTTTCTGGCCTTGGCGCAGATATTCGGATCCGTGGTATAGACACCCTCAACATCGGTATAGATCTCACAGGAATCAGCCTTCAAGGCCGCGGCCAGGGCGACGGCGGTGGTGTCGGAGCCACCGCGGCCCAGCGTGGTGATATCACCCTTTTCGTTGACTCCCTGAAAGCCGGCAATGACAACCACCCTGCCCTGATTGAGCTCTGCCAGGATCTTTTCCGAATCAATGGATTCGATCCGGGCCTTGGTGTGTACCGAATCGGTATTGATCTTCACCTGGTCACCGAGGAAAGAGACGGCATCATCCCCGGCCTGCTTCACAGCCATGGCAAACAGGGAAACAGTCACCTGCTCGCCCGTGGACAGCAGCATATCCATCTCCCGGGTATCAGGCAGTTCCTGCATCTGCGAGGCCAGATCGACCAGACGATTGGTCTCACCCGACATGGCTGATAAAACCACCACCATCTGATTGCCCTGGTGCTTATTCTTAAGCACCCGCTCGGCAACAGCTTTTATCTTCGCAGGACTCCCCACTGATGTCCCGCCAAATTTTTGCACGATTAAGGCCATTATCTATTTCGACTCCCACGTATAAGTAAAACCAAAGGAACAACCGCAAGCAACTCAAAAAATAAAACGGCAGACCACATATTTGTCTGCCGTCGGAACAAACCTTTTTTCTGGCAGCTCAGCCATCAGTCTTGACCAGAAAAATCAAATTGAAAGAGAAAATATTTTATACTCAAAAAGGAAAAATGCAAGATCTTTATGGGGTGTTGCGAGGAGCAATCACAAGAGACAAGAGTGACAGCAGGAGATCGTGAACTGTAATGGCGCACCAAGGGATCCCTGTCTTGTTGTCCCCCTTTGGCACGCCGAAACAGAAAATCGCATCAGGAAATGCTTCTCAGAATCAGCGCCCCGTCCCCCGCCAGACCCCATACCACCACCAGGGGTGGGGAGTCTGGCAATGCATGGCAGCATTCTTTTCAGTTTTGAGGCAATCAAGGAATCTCTTTCCTTTATCAGGCCTCATGCAAGGCACGAAAGCAGGGTAGAGCAGGAAGCTGACTTGCCGATCATGGCCGGGACTTTTATTGACGCCTCGTCGCACGCGACTACTACGTGTCCACCGGCCATGGTCGCTCACCAGCCCCCCCTCATCAAACCGTGCTTGCGGTTCTCCCGCGCACGGCTTTCCGATGTTCTTCACCGAAAGGCATGCGCCCTCGTCCAACCCGCTGTCGTCGGCACCTTGTACAGGCCGTACTTCTCATACAGCGACCTGTTGGGAAACCTGACATAGCCGGAGTGCCTGTCTTTGACCTTGTGTCGCTTGCGCAGATGAGTAATCAGGCGCTGTTCAAGGTGATTCCGAACCTGGCCCAGCGCCTGACTGCAATTGTGGTAGTGAAAATAGCCGACCCAGCCTTACAGCATGGAATTAAAATAGAGGGACGCCTTACCCGAAAAACCAGACAAACAGATACGATACCCCTTCCCTTCTCCCCAACCGACAGCAATAAGGAAGTTTTTTTTTGCTTTCCGTCGCTTGTGATGATAAAAAAATAAAGTATTGGAAAAGACAACGCCTTTTCTCCTTCCTGTTTCTTCTTCCAGAGAAGCAATAAGATAAAAACATTCATGGATTCAATGATGATTCGCCCATTACGATCAGCTTTGCGGCAACTCTATGTTTTCGTTTTTTTCCTCTTCCTTGGCCCCGCCGCCGCATTCGCCGCTTCCGTCTCCTACACCTATGACTTTCACCACCGGCTGACACAGGTTGCCTATGATAACGGCGCAACAGTTCAATATTCCTATGACGCAACCGGCAACCGGTTAACAGCATCGGCCTCATCGCCGACAGCCATCGTCTATGAAGACGCCGAAGACGGCGATATCGCCGGGTGGGATGTCTACGATAGCGATCCAAACGGCGCAACCATCGCCAATATCTATGACGCCGACCGGGGCGGCAACGTCATCGAGTTCACAGGCAGCGGGATGAACAATGGCTACCGCCTCCGTAATGTTGATGGAACGTACTGGAACGACACGTGCTTCAAGATCATCGAATGGAGCATGAAGTACAGCGAATCCTTTACCGTCTATATCGCCGTCCAGACCAGGGACGGCTTCCGCTACCTCTATTACACCCCGGCCACATCAAACAGTCTGGGCGACGAAACCTATATCCACCACGGACTTGGCACCGGCATCAAGGATGGCAACTGGCATACCCTTGTAAGAGACCTGGAACACGACCTGAAAGAGGCCCAGCCGGAGAATGAATTGCAGGCAGTCCTTGGCTTCCTGATCAGGGGCAGTGGCCGGGTTGACGATATCAAGACCAGAAAGGATATCCCTGCCAATCAGGATTCCGATGGTGACGGAATTTCTGATATAGACGAAATAACCATCTACGGAATAAATCCCTATAAGGCTGATTCCGATGACGACGGCATCAAGGACCAGGAAGAGTTGAATTACTGGGGAGCCAATTGGAACGCCGATGCCGATGGTGATGGCATCATCAATCTTCTTGATCCTGACGCTGATAATGATGGCATTTCAGACGGGACAGAAGTGGCCCAAGGCACCAACCCAGACGATGCCGCCTCCGTGCCGACCGCCATCGTCTATGAAGATTCCGAAGACGGCAATATCTCCGGGTGGGATATCTACGATAACGACCCAACCGGCGCCGCCATCACCAATGTCTTCGACGACGAGCGGAACGGCAATGTCATCGCATTTTCAGGTAGCGGGACGAACAATGGCTACCGCCTCCGTAATGCTGACGGTGTTTACTGGAACGATACGAATTTCCATGTTCTCGAATGGAGCATGAAGTACAACGAAACCTTCACCGTCTATATCGCGGTTCAGACTAAAGACGGCTTCCGCTATCTCTATTACACCCCGGCAGCAACAGACAGCCTTGGCAGCAGTACCTATATCCATCATGGTCTTGGTACTCATGTCCAAGATGGCAATTGGCATACTCTTGTAAGAGATCTGGCCTACGACCTGAAAGAGGCCCAGCCGACCAATGAACTGCAAGCCGTCCTCGGGTTTCTTATCAGGGGCAGCGGTCGGGTGGATGATATCAAGACGCGAAAGGATATCCCGGCCAATCAGGATTCCGATAGCGATGGTATTACCGACACAGACGAAATAACCAACTACGGCACTCACCCGTATAGTGCTGACACTGACGGCGATGGCATCAATGACAAGGTAGAGCTGACCTATTGGGGAGCCAATTGGAATGCTGATTCCGATGGTGATGGCATCATCAACCTTCTCGATTCCGACGCTGACAGCGATGGCATGATGGATGGGGTAGAACTGAGTCAGGGCACCGATCCGGGAGACGCCGCTTCCGTGCCGACAGCCATCGTCTATGAAGACGCCGAAGACGGCAATATTGGTGGTTGGGATATCTACGATAATGATCCGGCGGGTGCTACCGTCACCAACGTCTTCGACAACGAGCGGGCCGGCAAGGTGATCGAGTTTGTCGGCAGCGGAACCAATAACGGCTACCGTCTTCGCAATGCTGACGGTACCTATTGGAACGATACGAATTTCAAGATCCTCGAATGGAGCATGAAGTACAACGAATCCTTTACCGTCTATGTCGCCGTCCAGACCAGGGACGGCTTCCGTTACCTCTATTATACTCCTGTTGCTACCAGCAGCCTTGGTACCGACACCTATGTCCATCATGGTCTTGGCACCAACGTCCAGGATGGTAACTGGCATACCCTTGTAAGAGATCTGCAACATGACCTGAAGGAGGCACAACCGAACAATGAATTACAGGCTGTCCTTGGCTTTCTGATTCGAGGATCAGGGTGGGTTGATGATATACAAACGCAACATTAGAATTATTTAGATTATAACGAACAGGAAAAGAATAGCTCAAAATCGTCAGCATTGTATCTGGTCTCTTATGTTAAGAATTATCATCACTTTATTATTCATTTTTTTTCAAACTGGAAATTGTCTGGCAAGTGATGAGAATTGCTATCCAGAAGCGCCATTCCTCGATACTCTTGCGTTTGAATGTACCACCGTATCGCCCTTAACCTTGAGCCAAGGAGATTTGGTTGTTACCCCTGAGGCCACAATTACCCTCTCAGTCTCAGGAGGAAAAACCCCTTACCAATGGGCGGCAGATACCGGATTGCAACCGATTACAAGTCAGGGAACAGCTACAATGACATTTTCGGCAAAACCCGATTTTTGCGGAGTAGCGAAGGTAACAGTCACAGATGGTTGTGCAGGGATGAGTAGTCGAGTTGTCCGCTCAACAAAGGGGTACTGGAAGGAAATTCCTTCTAATCAGTGTAGTTCTCCAGTGACAGGGGTTGAAGAAATCACCAATGGCTGGCCGCGACTACTTATAAAAGATGGATACAAGGTAACTTTTGTGAATGAATTTAGCTCATCTTTTAGTGGTACGATATCTGGTTGTGAAATAGTTGGCTCTTGCGGAGACGCGGTATCACCTAAAACGACTTGCCCTCCAGGAAACGTATTTGCCTTCCCACGGGAAGGTAATTTATTCGGTTGGAAAGAGGAACATCATGAGTGGCATAATTGTGACTCTGGCCTCATGACTCAAGAGGAGGATACTGTGCTTATGAACGGAGGCACATGTAGGCGATACCATAACAATCTTTATTATTGTGAACCCAATTGCAAAGCTTCATCGACGCAGTATTTAGTTGGTTCACAAGTAATTTGGTATGTAGAAAAATGGTCATGCCCGTAAGCATACAAATTTAAAGTATGTCTTTATGATTTCTAGAGATTGTTTTAATTTCAGCGGAAAATCCAATCAGGATGCGTTTTGTGGCATGAAGGTATTTTTTATCTACAGTAAGAACCGATGAAGAGGTTGACGATATCAAAATCCAAAAATTACAACTAATCAGGAAGATTTTTTTAAATTACCAACAGGTAATCAAATCACTTATGTCCAGAGTTATTATCACCTTATTATTCATTTTTTTTCAAACTGGAAATTGTCAGGCAAGTGATGAAAATTGCTATCCTGAAGCGCCATTCCTTGATCCTGCCGTATTTGAATGCGGCATGGTGCCTTTCATTTATGATTGGAACCAATCATCTCCGGAGTTCGTAAATAATAATGCTACAGTTTATGTCTCAGGTGGGGTTTTAAATGAAGAGCATAATCTTGTATGGGAGATCCTTAGTAATGGCGTAACATTTTCGAATGGTGGGAGGACAATTAGTGGTGGTCGCAGTCAGGCTCTTTTGGCAGATGATACTGCCTGTGGTTATATAAATATCACTGTAACTGATAATTGTGGGAATGCTGTGAATGGTGGAGTTCGAACCAAAGGTAAATGGATAAAAATCTCTTGGAACGATAAAATTGCAATGAAATTCCTGGATCTTGAACCTGATGAATATACGGAAGGGTATTGCTGTGGCCCATGGGCAAATGAAAAGACTGCCATTAAAACGCTCGGTGATTACAAGCTTTATGAATATATGCCATATGTAAAAAGTGATTATTATAATGGTACTTCTCCATATTTCTATTACAAACACATGCCACCAAGCCCAAACCTTACTACAAAAGATTGTGGTTTGACGTTTCAACAGGCTTGCTTTGAATCAAGATATGGGGGTTGCTTAAAACCAGGATCAGCGCCAGAACCTCATGATTTATGCATTCCTTTTTATCTCGAAGAATACGAACAAAACATTATGATTCCACCAGTAATTAATTTTTTTTATGGAAATACTGGTCAGATTGGCGGGAAAAAAGGGTGGTGGTATGGTTCTTACGGTGCCAATTCTTTGATGTGTAGTGAATGCGCATCGGGAGCTGCTTTATATTATGTATATGCTTATTATCATGCCTGTACAAGAGACGGAAAAGAGAAGGGTCAACTTTGGCAATGGACATGCCCTTGATTTCAGTTTTTGGGAACAATTGCTTCCCAAAATATCGCACTAACCTTTTGAAAATCTGGGAAGAATGTATGTCGTCAAGAATTCGTATACAGAGAAGAGTTTTATTTCTTGCTATCATTTTGGTCATTGTGAATTCATACAGTGTGTTTGCCGGCTCGCAACCATACCTGCTTGAATACAAATTAAATTTTGCAACAGGTAATAAGTATCTTTCCGAAACCGATCTTTCAATCACCGGCCCAGGTCAATCCTTTTCTCTGAAAAGAGAATATAACTCCCAAAGTAAAAGCGATTTTGGACTGGGATATGGTTGGTCATTGCCATTTGTGAAAGAACTTCAAATCAAACAAGATTCCATCAATCTGGTAAGTTCCGGTGGCCGTTATATTTATTTCAAAGCGGATGGTGTGGACAAGTGGACATCAATAGTTGAACAACAACGACTAATTACCAAAGTAAATGACGGATATAAATTAGCGGAACAAAACGGCACTATATATTTATTTAATGATTCCGGTCGGCTTCTAAGGATGGAAGACAAAAATGGAAATTTTCAAATGTTTGTATACACAAATGAACGGATATCAGCTCTGACTGATTCGTGGGGAAACTTTCTGAATTTTTTTTATGACAATAATTCCTTGGCCAGAGTTGAATCAACTGTTGGTACTTTTTATTACACTTATGATAGTAAAAACAATCTCACAACTGTCACCAAGCCAGATGGATCGATACTTCAATATATTTACGATGACCCCAAAGATGAGCATAACCTCACTGGAGTTGTGAATGAAACTGGAGTGCGGAGTTTATTTGTTGAATACGATGATCGGGATCGGGTGGTTTACGTTGCGAAAGCGGATCGAACGAAAGAAGTTAGAATAGAATATGCTGAAAATAATATTCGCAATATTCTTCATAATTCCGGACAGAAAACCACCTATCAATTTGAGATGAAAAAAAGCGTCTTCCGTATCCTTTCCACAACTGGCGCGGGGTGCGCGTCTTGTTCGGCCGATAATACAAATTACACCTATACATCCCGGCGGCAGATCGAAACGAAAGCCGATGCCCTTGGCCATAAGACCTCCTACACCTATGATACATCCGGCAATACAACCACAATCACGAAGGCATTCGCCACTCCCCTGGCCTCCACCACGACCAAGACCTACGGCCCGGTAACCAACCAGATTGCCACCATCAGCAAACCATCCGTGGCCAACCCCGGCCAGCAAACGATCACGACCATGACCTATGACACCCACGAAAACCTGCTCACCCGCACCCAGAGCGGCTTCTCGGGCACTACCGCCATCACCGCCACCACCACCACCTACACCTACAACAGCTACGGCCAGATCACCTCAATCGACGGGCCGCGCAGCGATGTCAACGATACGGTGAATTTTACCTATTATCCAAACGATGCATCCGCAGGCAATAACCGCGCTAATCTCCATACCGTAGCCGATGCCCTGGGCCATGCCACCACCTACAGTGATTATAACGCCTTCGGCCAGGCGGAGACGCTCACCGATCCCAACGGTATTGTCACCACCCGTGTGTTTAACGGCAGCGGGCGGATGACCGCCGCCACCACCGCCGGGCTGACCACCGGCTACGCCTACAACCTTGCCGGGCAGCTGCTGGGCATCATCCGACCCGGAGGCCGTACCATTTCCTACAACTACACCACCGCCGGGCAGGTCGCCGGGATCACC
>JBDRQE010000019.1:0-5296 GCA_043826415.1 Pseudomonadota bacterium | reverse complement strand
ATGGGCACTGGTCCCCTCACCCATCAGCAGCAGCAGTATCCGTGACCGCGTGTCTTCCGGGACGAGTCGATACTCCGTATCCAGGCTAAACGTGGGCGTGGTAAATCGCGTGGCCTAGGTCAGATTCTCCTGGCCATCCCGATAGAGGACATTGAAGATCAGGCCGTCTTCAACAACCCCGATCCAGGCCAGTTCATGGCCGATAAAGAGTTTATCGGTCACCGGGATCACCTTGTACATGCCGTCGTTGAAGATCAACAGGAGCCGGTCGTATTCGGAACAGTGCAGGGAGAAATCCTGTTTTTCATCCTCAACCTTGATATTATGGCCCAGAAAACCTGTGGAGCGCTGATAACCGACCACCAGATTGGCGAGGGCCGCACTGAGAGGATATAGGGACGCCCTTAACATGTTAACTTAGATGAGTTCGAATCCTTCGTTTTTAGCAATTTCGGCTCCTCTGGTCACAGATTTGCTCACGGCCCATGGACTTGACATTCACGCAGTTGCTTGACTGCAGCCCAGCCACCTACGCTCCGTTTCAGACCGCCTCCGGCTAGCCCCTCTCTCTTTTGCTCCAGGACTAAACCAAGATTTTTGATAAAATCATGGCGATCATGATCGTCATCAAATGACATACGACGCTCAATGCCACGTGCGATAATGTGGCGCAGCGCTCCTGTTGTATAAATGCGTGATTGCCTAGGCATGGGGAGACAATGTCAAATAGCGATCCACTTGCAAAGTTAAAATGTTAAGGGCGTCCCCACCTTCCCAGGGCGTCCCCACCTTCCCCTGGCAGAGGTGTCAATTCCACCTGCAGCAGAATGCGCAGAAATATGTCCCCAAGCAGCATATGAAAACCGAGGTGGCTGGACGTATCCGGGCCATCTTCAATGCACCGGATGCCGCAGAGGCAAAAAGATTGCTTGACCTCTTCCTGAATGAGTATCAGGCAAAAGCCCCCAAACTGGCCGAATGGGCGGAGACAGCCCTGCCTGAAGGACTGGTTGTCTTTCTGTTTCCTGAAGGGCATAGAAAGAAAATTCGCACGGTCAATATGCTGGAGCGGATCAATAAGGAAATACGACGGAGAACCAGAGTTGCTACTTTGTTCCCCAATACGGCTTCTTGCCTCCGTCTGGTAAGTGCGGTGACAATGGAAATATCCGAGGATTGGCAGACGGATAAAAAATACCTGGTGATCGACAAATAGCTCTTTTGTCAGAGCCCCAGCGGGGCGGAAGAGCGGTGCACCGCTCTTCCGCCATCACCAGTCTCAGGCCAAGCGCTGGCAGGTGAAAATGTCAAGGCTGCGAGGCACATGCACCCGAAGGGCTTGGCCTTGATATTTTTACCTGACAGCGCTACCACCCAACTACCAATGAAAATCAAAAAGGAAACGAAAGGATTTTGATTTTACAGAAAAGATGTTGCTTTATCCCTTCGCTCTGTGGGAGTGATCCCATATTGCCCTCCTTGTTTATGGTTAGTTTGCCAAAACTATTATTACCATAAAAGGGAGGGCAATTTTTGCTATTTCATGCCCAAGGTCTCTCTTTTTCTACGCTACCAAAATACTACCACATTTCGGGTTCAGTGAAAATCCAACCCTTCGCAGAATAACCTTAATTGCGAAAAATGATGTCTGCGAGAATTTTACCAGTTACAATATTAATTTATCCAATGCAATACAACGACAAGTTATTAATAAAAGCACCCTGGTAACTGAATATTTTGTTTTTTAGCGTGCCTTATAAATCGACACAGTATCGTCGATTACAACCATTGATTAATGCCAAATGAGCAGGGACTACATCCAGTAGTATCTCCTAGAGTGTTTGACACAGCAGTATTTTGGTCTGCTAAGGTTTTAGTTGCTAACTTAAAACCATATTCGTCATTCCCATAACTTGTATTGCCAATTAAAGTTGATGCAGTAAGTGTCTCAATACCATCTCCACCATTATTGTAACAAGCATTCCCCCTAACTACAGAACTAGCACCAGCAAATATCCCATCACCAGCATTATAAAAACTTACATTGTCAGTCACCAATGCCAATGCCCCTCCATTAATACCAAGATCTCCATTGTTATTCACTGTGCAGTGTTGGATAGTGCTTCCTAGCCCACCCGTCAATAAGATTCCCTCCCTTCCATTTTGTTGTGCACTGATATTTTTTATCCTGATACCTTGATTTCCTGAGGAACCTCTGATACCAGCTCTTAAAAAATTTTTAACAGTACCATTTCTTATTTCTATATTGTCTGATCCAGTACTCATATATATACCGTCGTAGTCTCCCGTACCATCAGGACCCAAAAGAGTAAATCCCATAAGATCTAAGGTGACATCATTTGCAGAGATACTAATGCCATGGTCTCCAGTAGGACACGTCAAGTTCTTGGTAATGAAGTAAAATCCTGAAGACGAAATGGTAGCAGGTAAGGATGTTATCTCTGTTCCAGCAACGTATACAGGTGACGAAGTATTGAGCGGTATCACCACTACTCTATCCGCAGCTTGCGCAAACGAGCAAAGCAAAATCAAACATGCTAGTGAGAATAAGATAAGTTGTTTTTTCATAAGATCTCCCTGTTTTTTGTAGTGGAATATCAAGCTTGCACGCAAGACAAGTTATATTCTAAAAGCTATCCAAACAAACAATGTCTTAAATAGAAATATCACAAAAACAACGACATTTCAAAGACAATGCATAGCAAAGTGAAACAAAGCAATTGGTAGTTCGGAATTACTAGATATCAAAGGTTGGTAGGGATAAGGTTCAACGTTTCAGAAAACTCACAAGTAAACCTTATTCCTGAATATACGTAATAAAACAACGATCGAGCTTATGGTATAATAAGGTCATCAACATCCTGTTTTTTCTATAAAAGAAGAAGGAGGACAGCATGACCGTACAAAGTAGTATATTCGAGAGTTTTTATCCCACCGATTGGAGTGAACACACCCAATCATCTCAATCTTATTTCATCTTATCGCTCCAACATCCTGCCAGGCAAAATGCCGGGTTGATGGATAAGTTATTTCTTCCCTCTGCCGGAGCCTTGTACGTCCATCGTCCCAGCAAACGGCGTCGTGTTCTTAATCGGGCTGTAGACAAATTGGAGAGCAGTAATCTTCCCGGCTATGAATACGTTATAGCTCATTTGTACGACAAGTATCGTCGTAATCTTACGATCAGTACCCTTGGTCAAACCAGTCAGACCCTGAGCGGTTTTCTGACTTTTTTGCAAGAATCAGGGATGTCGGGCATAGAGGAAATCAGCCGTAAGGCTATTGCTGATTACATCGATCATGAGCAGGAGAGAGGGCTGAAGATCAACTCTGTCAGGAACCACCTGCAGACAGTGTATGCTTTTATTCAGTACCTGATTGATAAGGATATTCTTCCCCTGGAACTCCTTCGTAAAAAGGTCAGAGTCAAGTTGCCTGAAGTGTTGCCAAGGGCCATCCCCACGGAAGATCTAAGGGAAATTCTTGCTGTAATTACATCTGTGCGAGATCGTGCCCTTATTCTGCTGTTACTCCATACCGGTATGCGTATTGGTGAGCTTCTCCAGGTAAAAATGACTGATATTATTCTGCCCGAACGAAAGATCCTGTTGTTTATCGGAGAGAAGAATCTTCATGGTCGGGTTGTGTATTACAATCAAGAAGCGGAAGAAGCATTGAAGAAGTGGCTTGGTGTCAGAGACAGGAATAGTGAACATCTGTTTTACGGGTACAGAGGTCGGGAGCTCTCATATGTCGGGGCATGGATGACAATGAAGAAGGCTATTCAGCAGGCAGGGCTTGAGCAAAAAGGGTACAGCCTCCATTCACTGCGACACACGTTCGCCACCAATATGCTCAACGCCGGATTACGTCTGGAGGTGCTGCAAAAGCTTCTGGGGCACCTCAATATCGATATAACCCTTCGATATGCAAAGATCGCAGATGGTACACGGGAAGAGGCATATTTCAAAGCAATGGCAGTCATCGAGAAAGGAGAGGATCATGAATATGACCGAGTCAATCCTGAACTACAGGCAGTATTTGAAGAGAAAGAATTACTCGGAGTTGACGGTTAAGAACTACCTGCACAGACTGAAGTTGTTCTTCAGCTGGTTACCGGTAACGGTTGAGGCCGCATCGGCCACAGAGGTGAAACACTATATTGACTACTTGCTGGAAAAGAGGATGGCTCCACACAGTATTAACTGCCATCTTTCAGCCGTTCGTGGATTCTATGATTATCTCGCCTCTGAGGAAGGTATACAATTGGACAATCCAGTTGCCAGAGGACAGATGCTCCGGGAGCCCCATCCTCTTCCGAGATACCTTCATGACAACGAACTCCAGCTGTTTCTGAAAAGTGTATCAAGTACAAGAGACCTTGCCATCTTTATGTTGATGCTGCGCTGTGGCTTGCGTGTCCAGGAGGTGGTTAACCTGACCCTTGACGTTATTGATTACAGACGCAGCCGCATTCTGGTCAAAGCCGGCAAAGGTGCCAGGGATCGAATTGTGTATATCAGCAATGATGCAGCAGTGGCACTGGCAAAATACTTGAGGAAGAGACCAAAAACTGGTGAGAAGCAGATCTTCCTGGCTGAGAAGGGCCGCTGCAGAGGAAAGCCGATCTCTGTCCGTGCCGTACAGAAACGGGTAGAGCATTATGCTCAGGAAAGTGGTGTGGCCGTAACTTGTCACAGGTTCAGACATACGATGGCCACCCAATTGCTGAATGCTGATGCAGACCTGGTCACCATCCAGGAACTGCTTGGACATTCAAAAATCAAGACCACCCAGCGCTACAGTAAGTTGTTGAACCTAAAAGCCCAGCGTGATTATTTTAAAGCTATGGAGGTGGTGATGAGACAGACATCGACAAATCAACGGGAATGAAAGACTGAGGTGAAAATCCGCCCCGTTAAGGGCCAATTCCTCCGACGAGCGTTTGTTGGGCCCATTCTCGGAACTGGCCCTTAACGGAGCTACCATCGGAGGAAAAACTTGACATCTGGGGACTAAATGACCAAATTTAGAGACAGGTAACGCTACAATTTAAAAGAAAAAATAGGATCTATTACGTATATAGACTGAATACGTAAAAACAAGGTGTCAGTTGACAAAAACAGCCATATCAGTTCCTTCTCTCTTACTACTCCTTGTCTTTGCCTTCCCCTTCATTTTCAGCTTGAGATGAGCTCTCTTTGGTCGCATCTACCAGGCCAAGCAAGCTCATATTCTGTTTCTGAGGCCTTGGAGCGGCCTTGCCGGTGGAATC
>JBDRQE010000018.1:0-2734 GCA_043826415.1 Pseudomonadota bacterium | reverse complement strand
TGCTTGCCTCCGGGGTCAACTTGGCCGCTTGACTTGATACCGACCTTTAATAGGGAAGCGTCCCCCCTATTTTCCCGCTACCTCAAGCTGTTTCCTGACAGATTGGCACCGGCTGATTGTAGCTCAAAAATAGATCCGTCCCCTTTTTCCCTTTTTCCGTCTTTATCAGAGAGCCCATTCTCGGAGCGGTCATTTTCGTCCGCTCCTGTCAGTGGAAGCAGGGAGAATGGGCTGAGTTGAGTACACCTTAGAGATTAATTAAGGTGAAATCTCCGTTTTCCCTTTGATAATACTTGTCCTGGATGTCCCCTGAACTTCTAGAAATTCTTCACAGGCCCGGATTCATTCATTTTGAGACAACATCGCAACTAGGTCTTATAGTCTGAGTAGTTTGAAATTAATATCTTTTATTCTTACAACAAGTTGTTTCCTATCCTTAATAATTAAAATACAATCAAAGGGTGGCTCCTCAAAATACCATCCATCACGGATTGCGACAAAGCACTCTAACGGTAAACCCTCAGATGAAAATGTAACCATGTTGCCTGTTAAAAGATCAATAACTTCATTCTCGCTATGGCAACAAACGGTATGGGTTGGCAAAGCTTCAGGTCGAAGTATTCGCGAACTATCTCCATAGTAATCAGCACCTTCCCCGTATGGTTCAAGGTAAAAATCTCTTCTTTGAAAAAGATTGTTTTCAACAATTAATTCCCAATTAAATTGTTTCCAGTCATTTAGCAGGTATTCTCCTTCAACGTCAGTCTTAAATATCTGTATCTTTATCCAGCAATTATTAAGTAGTGCGCGAAATATATCGATTAGTTCGTCTAAAGATTTCATTTATGTTTCAACTGTTTCAGTTCGTTTGTTGTTGGTGCTCGTTTATACCCTTTTGATCCTGGTAAGGCATTATCAAACTTAACTTTTTGTTTGATACCCGGAGGCGAATTAGGATGGTTATTCGGCTCATATTCCTTAACTCTTTTCGGACTTATATCTTTAATCCTACCGTCTGGATATTCAATTCGAATCGCTTCATCCCCACCACGAGTGATTCTATTAGTAATTATTGGTGATTCCTCTGCCATTTTAGTCGCCGTAAACACCTGCGCCACCTTACCAGCCCCCACTCCACCCGCAGCGCCAGCGACGATGCTGTATCCACCGTTGGATTTATATGTGGGCGTAGAGGCGTCAGCAGGGGCATTGGCGACATCGGGCGCTGACAGATACGATGCCGCCGCTCCAATCAACCCGAGCACCAGCACGGGGGACTCCCCATCCGGATCAATATACCGATACGGGTTATTCAACCCATAGACATACCTGTTCAGCCGCTGGGGGTTCATGAGCATTTCCACATTGACCTTACCGGTCATGGAGTCCACCGGGCCTACCGGGTCGGGCTGGAGGAAGCGGCCGGTTTCGGGGTCAAGATAACGGGCTCCGATATAGACCAGCCCGGTCTCCTTGTCCTTTTCCTTGCCGATGAAGCGGCGGGAGTTATGTTCCGGGGTCTCGGTGGTTTGGAACTCCTCACCAAAAGGCTTTTCATGGGCGCGCCAGACCACCGCGCCAGCGCTGTTGGTCATGGCCACCGGAGTGCCGACGTTGTCGGTGTGATAGAAGACAACATCCCTGGCAAGCAGGAGGCCGGGGGAAGAAACCAGAGAAAAGAGACAGATCAGAAGGATACGTATCATTATATTTCCCTCCGGTTATTTGTTGTTGAGCAGCAGAAGCAGCCAGGGAGCAATCACAGGTTTCCGGTCAGACTCTCCTGCTTTGGCCACCAGAGTGCCATTGAGATAGACATAATCGGCGAGAGTATTCCCTGAACCGTCCAGTTCAGACAGGACATTGCCATCCGGTCCGTTCAGATAGATTTTGCTCTCGCTGCCGGTTTTATATATACGGAGCCCATTGGCGTCATAGCCGTAACCGGCAAGAACAGCGCCATCTTTTCGCACCTGAGAGAGGCGATGAAATGGATTGTAGTCGAAATAGAAACCACCCATACGGGTCGTTTCTCCATCACCGTTATAATCAAAGGTTTTTCCAGCGCTGATGAGCCGATCGCCGCTGGGGTATTGATAAACTACTGCCGAACCGAGAACTTTCTGGGATCTGTTGCCGTTGGCCTGATAGTCAAAGCGGCCAGCTCCCCAGGAACTGTTATAGGTTTTCAAACGGCTTACTTCGTCGTAGGTAAAGGATTTGTATTGGCTGCCGTTGAGGGAATCGGTAACTGCGGTCAGGTTTCCTCGTGGGTCGTTATATGTAAACCCGAGATTGGAAGCGCTGGAAGCTGTTCTGGTAAGCGCTCGTTTGTTGTCGTAGGTCAGTGTCGTAGTTTGACCGTTGCTGAAGGCATAGTTCTTCAGAAGTCCCAATTGTGCGCCGGAGGTGAAATAGTTTATCCCGGTAACCGCTCCGCCAAATCCGGTGATGCTGATAACCTGGTTCAAAGCGTTATAAGTATAAAGGAGTTGCATAGTGGAGGGGAAGGTGATTTTGGTCAGGTTGTCATTGTTGTCGTAAGCGAACTGCAATGATCCGCTGCGGCCCATGGTATTTACCGTTTTATTTGTCAGGCGATTTGCCCCATCATAGCTGTGGGAAACTATGCTGTCTTTACTGGTCATGTTCACCAGATTGTCAGCGTTGTCATATGTATATCCCAGGCTTTCCACTCCGGCTGTCACCGAAGTCAGCCGATTTATATCATCAT
>JBDRQE010000017.1:0-3522 GCA_043826415.1 Pseudomonadota bacterium | reverse complement strand
AACCACCGAGACCCCGGAACATAACTCCCGCCGTTTTATCGGCAAGGAAAAGGACAAGGAGACAGGGCTGGTCTATATCGGTGCTCGTTATCTCGACCCCGAAACCGGCCGCTTCCTCCAACCCGACCCGGTTGGCCCGGTGGACCCCATGACCGGCAAGGTCAATGTTGAGATGCTCAACAACCCCCAACGGCTGAACAGGTATGCCTATGGGTTGAATAATCCGTATCGGTATATTGATCCAGATGGGAAAGATATCGTTTTAAGTGTTGATCCGAAGGCTGCTGGAGGGAATGGCCATACTTCTTTGTATTTTCAAAACAAAGAAGGACAATGGCATTCATATGATCAAGGGGTACGTGGAGCAACATCTTCAGGTAATGGCGGTGCAGTTTTCTTAATGGGACTTTAGTCCGCCCAAAAATGCTTTTACTATTAAATCTTCTCCGTCTCAAGATGCCAAAGTTACTCAAAGTGCTTTACAAAGCGCTCAACGTCATAATTCCGGAAAAATTGATTACAACCTTTATACCAACAACTGCACAGATGCTGCTGTTGACGTGATCAATAATTCTGGAGCCGGTATAACTGTCAAGAATCCAGCCCTTACCGTAAAGCCCAACTCATGGATTAAAGGACTTAAGGATAAATAAAAATGCAAAACAAAATTTGTATTCTCATTTTCATTATAATTATAATTGGTGGCTGTAAAGTGGCTACCCTTTCGAAAAATAAAATATTTTGGGACGACATTTTAGTCGATATCGAATTGAATAAAATTGAACTCTCTAAGCAGGATAACAATGCATCCTCTTTAGTTTATGGTTTATTAAAAATTAAAGGACAAAATCGACGCATTAAATCTGTTAATTTAGACTGTATCACACTTGAAATAAATGGATTGCAGAGTCAAAAAATATATATTGACAATGTAGCTTATATTTTTACTTCAGATTATTTAGCAAAAAACAATCAAATCTCCGTGCGCGTGTATTGGGATTTCAATCACCCAATAATACTTAATGAGGTAAAATCATTCGATTTTTCATTTAACAAGCCTGAATTCTCAAAGTGCATAATTCTAGAATAACCCAGTAGTGTCCGGTTAGATATTTGCATGATTAAAAAAATGATGAATTTAGCCCCCTCCTGTGGAACTCCGCTCCACAGATTCTACCGGTAATCAAATTGCCATAACTTATCAAGAGAATAGCCACAATATTCTCAATATATACGACATCAACGACAACCTGACCAAAATCACCTTCCCCTCCACTATGCAACTCCTTTATGCTTATAACTCTTGGAATCAGGTTACCGGCATCACCGGATTTGGCGGAGCGGTTACCGGGATAAACTATTTCACCTCCGGCGTGCAATTGGGACTTCTGAAGAACTATGCCTTCAGCAACGGTCAAACGACGACACTGACCTACGACAACAAACGAGCGCTTACCAGAACAGCTTCCAGCGCTTCCAATCTCGGGTTTACATATAACGACCCACGAGGAAACCTGACCGCACTTACCGATTCCCTCAACGGCAGCCAATACAAATCCTTCACCTACGACGAAGTAAGCCGTTTGAAAACCTATAACAGTTCCTGGGGAGCTGGCCGCTTTGACTATCAGGCCAACGGCAACAGATCCCAGAAAGTTCTCGGGGCGGCAGTCCCCTATCAATACAGCAACGGCGATCAGCTCACCAGCGCTGGAAAAACCTTTGCTTATAACTCAAGTTTCGGAGTTGACAACAACACAATAATAAATGCATCAAGCCACTAAAATTATTATATATTAACGTGAAAAGCCTTTTGCTTTCTGGTATATTGGGATCTGCGAAAAACTCAATAATATCAGAAAGAAAAGGCTCACATGGACTATACTCAACAATACCTGGATCAACAAGAAGCAAAACAACTGCAAAACAGGATTTCCACCTTCATCAAAGATTTTAAGATCGGAACTCTGCTGCATGGCAACGGCATCAGGAAGCTGCGAGGTGTATCTCCACTCACTTTGTTTACGGTTATCTTTTCGTTGCCCTTTAAAGGTGTTAACTTTGCCCAGGGGATTGTGGGGAATCCCGACTTGGGATTCAAGAAAGATGCGGCGTACGATTTCCTCAAGAATCCCAGCCACAACTGGCGCAAGTTCATGCTGAATCTTGCAGCCATCGTGGTTCGTTTCTTCGATATACTGACCAGTGAAGAACGAGAGAAGGTTTTGATCTTTGATGACTCTACTTACGACCGGTCCCGTTCGAGGATGGTTGAATTGCTTGCCTGGATCTATGACCACAACAGCGGTCGTAATCTGAAGGGATTCAGGCTTCTCACTCTTGGCTGGTCTGATGGAAACAGCTTTCTCCCGCTGGACTTTGTCCTCTGCTCGTCGACCAAGTCCGACAAGCGTTTGCAGGGAATCACCAAAGAACTTGATAAGCGGAGCTGCGGTTATAAAAGACGAATTGAAGCCCTGACAAAATCCACTGAACATTTGGAGACAATGGTTAAACGAGCCATTCGCTTCGGGCTCCGAGCCGACTATATATTGATGGATAGCTGGTTTTGTTTCCCTAAAATTCTGGCCGCGCTCGGCAAACATCTTCCGCTGATCTGTATGACCAAGAATATGCCCACCCTGCTCTACCGCTACCAAGGGCAGTGGATGCGCTTGGGGAAATTGTACAGCCTGTTGCGGAAACGGCCTGGTAAGGCCAAGATATTGGCCAGTGTGGTTGCGGAAACCAAAGAGGGGCAACAGGTTAAAATTGTATTCGTCCGCAACCGCAACAAGAAACGGCAGTGGCTTGGAATTGTCTCCACGGATACCGAGTTGCAAAATGAGGAAATCGTACGCATCTATGGCAAACGATGGGACATAGAGGTGTTCTTCAAGATGATGAAACATTACCTGAACCTGGAACGAGAGACCCAGTTGCGGGATTATGACGGAATGGTTGCCCATATCACCATTGCCATGAGCCGATATATTTTTCTGGCGTTTGAGCAGCGTTGTCATGATGACCATCGGACTCTTGGCTCCCTGTTTTTCGCCTGTAGCGATGAGATGAAAGACCTCAGTCTTTTCGAGGCATTGCAACGGATACTCGGCATGACTATGGACAAAATCAGGTCTGCTGGTATTGTCACAGAAGATGTGGCGCTTGCCATTGTTGATTCAATCATGAACATTGCAATTGATATGCTACAAACAGGCCAAAGGTTACTTCGACATAGTAACGCTATTACAGCAAATTAACTCAAGTCAGAAACTTGAGTTATAACAGTGACGGAGAAACGACCCGTATGGGTGATTTCTATTTCGACTACAATCCTTTTCATCGCCTGTATCAGGTGCGAAAAGATGGCGCTGTTCTTGCCGGTTACGGCTATGACGCCAATGGGCTCCGTATATATAAAACCGGCAGCGAGAGCAAAATCTATCTGAACGGACCGGACGGCAATGTCCTGACAGAGCTGGACGGTTCAGGGAATACTCTCGCCGATTATGTCTATCT